>NZ_WWJY01001021.1 GCF_009865405.1 Streptomyces sp. SID3212
CGCCGCGAACGCGCCGTACGCCTCCTACTGGTACCCGGACTCGCTCCCCTCGGGGACCCCCGGCGCCGGGATCACCTGGCGCGGGCTCAAGACCTGGCGCGCCCAGGACGACCCGGACCTCGCCTTCAACAAGGCGTCCGTGCCGCTCGCCGCCCGGTTCACCCCGGTGGCCGTGAACACCACCGCCCGCGCCGGCCAGGCCCGGGTCTCCTCGCTCGTCTCCTTCGGCCCCACCGCCCAGAACCCCTCCCAGGGCTCCGCCACCGCCGACTACTACGCGCTGGCCCACTGGCAGTACCTCGACGAACTGGTCTTCTGGGGCGGCTCCTCCGGCGAGGGCCTGATCCTCGCCCCCAACGCCCCGGTCGTGGACGCCGCGCACCGCAACGGCGTCCCGGTCCTCGGCAACGTCTTCCTGCCGCCCGCCGCCTACGGGGGGCAGCTCCAGTGGACCCGCGACCTCGTCCAGCGCGACGGGGCGGGCGGCTACCCGCTCGCCGACAAGCTGGTCGAGGTGGCCGTCGCGTACGGCTTCGACGGCTGGTTCATCAACGCCGAGACGGGCGGCGGGAACGCGGCCCTCGCGACCGACATGAACGGCTTCCTGCGGCGGCTGCGCGCGCTCAGCCAGGCCAGGGGCCTCAAGGTCACCTGGTACGACTCGATGACCACCGGCGGCGGTGTCTCCTGGCAGGGCGCCCTCAACTCCGCCAACCAGACGTTCTTCCAGGACGCGAGCGGCAAGGTCAGCGACTCCATGTTCCTGGACTTCCGCTGGAGTACGGCCTCCCTCGCCTCCTCCGGCACCCTCGCCGGGAACCTCGGCCGTGACCGCTACGAGCTGTGGGCGGGCGTCGACGTGGAGGCGAGCGGCTGGAACAAGTCGGTCAACTGGAACGCCATCGTCCCCCTCGACAAGCCGCACGTCGTCTCCCTCGGCTTCTACCGGCCCGAGTGGACCCGCAACCAGCTCCCGGCCGGCCGCACCCCGGGGCAGTTCCACGCCGCCGACGACCGTTTCTGGACGGGCCAGTCCCTCGACCCGTCGACCCCCGACACCGCGGGCAGCTGGCGGGCGCCCGCCGTCTCCGTCGCCGACCGGTCGACCGTACGGGCCCTGCCCTTCGCGTCGACCTTCAACACGGGCCACGGCCTGCGCTGGTACAACAACGGCGCCGTCACTTCATCGACCGCCTGGAACCACCTCGGCCTCCAGGACCGGCTGCCGAACCGCCGCTGGGTCGTGCGCACCACCGGCGTCCGCCCGTCCGTCACCTTCGACTTCGCCGACGCCTGGCGCGGTGGCAGCAGCCTGCTGGTGGACGGCGCCCTGACCGCGCCCGCCACCGTCGACCTGTACAGCACCCGGCTGCCCCTCACCGCCGACACGGTCGTGGACCTCACGTACCGCGCGGATGCCGGTCCCGTGGTCGTGGACCTGGCCGTCGCCACCCGCGAACCCGCGACGCCGGGCGCGGCCGTCCCGTACACCTACCTGCCCGCCGGGACGCTGCGGCCGGGCACCGGCTGGAGCACCGCCACCCTGCGGCTCTCCGGTCTGCTCGCCGGACAGCCCTCAGGAACCGTCCACGCGCTCGGGATACGGCTCACGGCGGGCACGGGCGCCACGTCCGTACGCTTCCGGCTCGGCGCGCTCGCGATCCACAACACGACGACCGTGCCCGCCGTCCCAGCCGCCCTGCGGATCACCTCCACCGCGCCCGACACCACCGGCAGCGCGTTCCGCTTCACCTGGGACCGGGCGCCGGGCGAGGTGCGCCAGTACGAACTGCACCGGGTGCTGCCCGACGGCTCCCGGCGCTTCCTCGGCGGGACCGCCGGTACGGCCTACCATGTCCCCGCCCTCCAGGCGGAACCGGGCGAGAGCGTGGCCCGTTTCGAAGTGCGTAGTGTCTCGGAGGCGTACCAGGTCTCGTCCGCCACCGGGACGGAACGCCCCTGGTAGCCCCCTGACCTGTCACGACCCCGTCCGCACCCGTACCGTACTCACCGCCGGCGGCCGCCATCGCACCCGCGCGTCCGCCACCCCCGTCCGCACCCGCACGTCCGTACCCCGCACCCGCACGTCCGTACCCCGCACCCTCACGTCCTACAGGAGTCTCCCCTCATGCATGACGACCGCAGCCTCGTCGAAGCACGCCTCAAGCGCGTCCTCGACGAGCGCATCCGTCCTGCCGTCTATCCCGAATCGATCCCGCTGGACGTCGCCGTCTGGGACGCGCCGGGTGAACCCGTACCCGTCGAGGAGGGGCTCGCGGGACCGGTCAGGCCGGCCGCCGTCGGCGACCGGTGGGGCGCTCCCTGGGCCACCAGCTGGTTCCGGGTGTCCGGCACCGTCCCCGAGCGGTGGGCGGGCCGCACCGTCGAGGCGATCCTCGACCTCGGCTTCGACGAGAACATGCCCGGGTTCCAGTGCGAGGGCCTGGTCTACCGGCCCGACGGCTCGCCGGTGAAGGGCCTCAACCCCCGCAACCAGTGGGTGCGGATCGGCGCGCCCGTGGCGGGCGGGGAAGAGGTGCTGCTCCACATCGAGGCGGCCTCCAACCCGGTCATCCTCGACTACATCCCCTTCGTGCCGACCACCCTGGGCGACAAGGAGACGGCCGGCACGGAGCCGCAGTACCGCCTCGCGCGCATGGACCTCGCCGTCTTCGACGAGAACGTGTGGCAGCTCGTCCTGGACCTGGAGGTGCTGGGGGAGCTGATGGCGGAGCTGCCCGTCGAGGGGGCCCGGCGCTGGGAGATCCTGCGCGCCGTCGGCCGCGCCCTGGACGCCGTCGACCTCCAGGACGTCAACGGCACGGCCGCGGCGGCGCGCGAGCGGCTC
>NZ_WWJY01001022.1 GCF_009865405.1 Streptomyces sp. SID3212
CCTGGTGGCTCCCCCTCGGCGCGGAGGCGGGCGGCCCCGCCGGGCCCGCGCTGCGCCTGGCGGTCGCGTACGGGCTGGGCGCCAGGCACCCGGGCGACCGGCTGGCGGCCGTGGACGCGCTGCTCGTCCTGGCGGCCCAAGGGGAGTTGGACGGACCCCAACTGGGCCGCGACATGGCGATGCTGACGATATCGGGTACGGTCAAGCTGAACCGTCTGGCCGACTCGGCGCGAACCGCCGCCGCCACCGGTGCGTACCGGACAGTGTGGTCCGTGCTCGGCGCGGCTCTGTCCGACCTGTTGGCCGACACCTCACGTCCTGGGCTCGGGGACCTGCTCTCCGTGGCCGCCGAGTGCGCGGAGCGCGGTGCCGTGGCCGGTGCCGTGCCTGGTACGACGGGGAGTACCGGCACGGGGGCGGATCCGGGCATACGGGGTCTGGCAGAGGTCGCCGCCCGGGGTGGTTCGTCACGGCTGACGGCGCAGGCGGCGCGGCTGCTGAACGCTTTGCGTCAGTGAAGCGACCGGTCCCGGCCAAAATTGACTAAAGATAGTCCAAAAGGGAACAGATCCATCCTTAACCCATCAGTCACAAACCGTTCGTGATCACGCAACACCGTTCGGCCACAGTGAGGCCATGACCGATGTGACTTCCGCGAAGAGTGCCCGCCGCCCCCACCACTGGCGACGGGATTTGGTCGAGCTGGCCGCCCTGTTCACCGCGGTGGCCGTGGCCGACGCCGTGGCCAACTCGATCGCGCACGGACCGGACGGCGCTTCCCTGCTGATCGCCTCGGCGGTCGTCCTGATCGCCACGGCGACGTTCCACACGTGGTGGGCACGCAAGCACAGCCACGCACCCCCGGAGGTGGTCACCGGCGCGGAGGCGGCCGAGGTGGCCGCCCCGGCGGCGGACTTCGGCGTGCCGGCCGAGACGGTGCTCTGGCGGATGCGGACCACCGTCCGGGACGAGCCGGGCAGCCTGGCCGCCCTGTGCGTCGCGTTCGCGACGCGGCGCGTGGACATCCTCACCCTCCAGACCCACCCGCTCTCCGAGGGGACGGTGGACGAGTTCCTGCTGCGGGCCCCCGCCACGCTCCAGGCGAGGGACCTCACCCGAGAGGTCGCGGCTGCCGGGGGCAGCGGCACCTGGATCGAGCGCGCGGACGCGCACGACCTCGTGGACACCCCGACCCGGGTGCTCGGCCTCGCCACCCGTACGGCCCTGGACTCGGCCGAACTGCCGCTGGCACTGCGCCAGTTGCTGGGCCGCTGCACGATCCACTCCCGGCCGGCCGAATCGGCCGGCGGACGGCGGACCGGGGAGGGCGCACCGGTCGAGGGCGCGCTCGACGAGACGTCCATGGTGCTGCGCGACCCGAGCGGCGGGTCCATCACGGTCGAGCGGCCGTATCTGCCGTTCACCCCGACGGAGTTCGCGCGGGCCCGCGCCCTGGTCGAACTCGACGCCCGGCTCGGTCCGCGCATGCCCGAGGGCCACGACGTCCTCACGCTCCCCGAGGGCGAGGAGATCACGGTACGGCGCGCCGACCAGGACGACCTCGAAGCCGCCCTGGCGATGCACGCCCGCTGCTCTGCCCGTACGCTCGGCCTGCGGTACCACGGCCCGGCGGCCGACGCGGACCGCTATCTGGACCACCTGCTCAGCCCGCGTTTCGGGCGCACCCTCGCGGTCGAGACCTCCTCGGGAAACCTGGTCGCCCTCGGCCACCTCCTCTGGGACGGCGACGAGACGGAGGTCGCGCTGATCGTCGAGGACGCCTGGCAGCGGCGCGGCATCGGCGCCGAACTGCTGGCCCGGCTGGTCGAGTTGGCCACGGAGGCGCGCAGCGGGACCGTATACGCCGTCACCCAGTCGTCCCACACCGCGATGGTCGCGGCGATGCGGAGCCTCGGACTGCCGCTCGACTACCAGATCGAGGAGGGCACGCTGGTCATCACGGCCCGCCTGGAGCCGAAGGCGGCCCGTCCGCTTCCGCCGCACGGGGATTCCGGCCTGTTCGAACAGGACCGCTCCGAGCGTCGTCCCTAGGGGGTCCGGTCAGGCGGCGGCAGGCCCTTCTCGGCCACTTTTCGGCCACGGCGCGGTGGCCGATCCGTACAGCGGTCGTCCCGCGACGACAGGGCGCGGGTCCAGCGCGCTCGCGCGTACGGACCGGCTCGCGCGTACGGACAGGACGGCAGAACCAGGCCCCCCTCCCGGCCACGATCCGGCCGAACCGGGCCGTGGGCCGGAGGCCCAGGTCGGGCGGCACCGCAGAGGGGACCACGGGCCGCCGGTGCCGGTCCCGCCGACCGTCCCCCGTCGGCCACCGCCGCCAACGGGGACGGAACCCTGACGTGACGGATGTGGCCGACTCGGGGAGGATGTCGGCATGTCAGACACAGCAGGCAGCGTGCTGCCCCGTCAGGTCGCCGACGCCTACGTCGACGAGCTCATCGCACTCGACCCGATCACCGGCACCTATCTGGGCGTCGCGGAGAGTTCCCGTCGTCTCCCCGACTTCTCCCCGGCCGGACAGCAGGCGCTCGCCGATCTGGCGCGCACGACCCTCGCCCGGCTCGACGCGGCCGAGCGGTCCCCGGGTGCGGACAGCGAGGCCGAGCGGCGCTGCGGGCGCCTGCTGCGCGAGCGTCTCACGGCCGAACTCGCCGTCCACGAAGCCCAGGAGGGGCTGCGCGCGGTCAGCAACATCCACTCGCCCGCCCACTCCGTCCGCGGCGTCTTCACCGTCACGCCGACCGCGACGGACGAGGACTGGGCGGCGGTCGCCGACCGGCTGCGCGCCGTGCCCGACGCGCTGGAGGGCTAC
>NZ_WWJY01001023.1 GCF_009865405.1 Streptomyces sp. SID3212
GTGCGGGCGCGGTGACCGGCGCGGGCGCGGTGACCGCCGTCGGTACGGGCCCGGTGACCGATGCCCGTACCGGCTCGGCAACCGCCGCAGGCACGGCCCCGGTAACCGCAGCTCCTACGTGCCCCGCAGTCTCCGCCCGTACCGTTCCAGCAGCCGCGACCGACGCCTGTCCGGTAAACGCCGCCCGGACGGACTCGGCAACCTCCGCCGGTACGGACCACGCGGCTGCCGCCCCTACGGGCTCGGTAGCTGCCACCGACAGGGGCTCGGCAGCCTCCACCCGGACGGACCCCGTAGCCGCGACCGCCTCCGGTCCCGTGACCCCTGCCCCTACGGAGTCGGCAGCCACCACCGGCACCGTCCCGGAAGCCCCTGCGGGCACGGACCGGGTAACCGCGACCGGTGCGGGCCTGGTGACTGCCGCCCGTACGGACCCGGTGGCCGCGACCGCCTCCGGTCCCGTGACCCCTGCCCCTACGGAGTCGGCAGCCACCAGGCCCGCAGTTCCGGAAGTCCCTGCCGGCACCGACCCGCTGAACGCGACCGGCGCGGGCCCGGCAGCCTCCGCCCGGACAGACCCCGTAGCCGCGACCGCCTCCGGTCCCGTGACCCCCGCCCCTACGGGGTCGGCAGCCACGACCGGCGCGGTTCCGGAAGCCCCTGCTGGCACGGACCCGGTAGCCGTAACCGCCTCTGTTCCGCCCCTCGCTGCCAGCCGATCCGCCTGCCGTACGTCCTGTGGCGCGTCCCGCATCGCGTTCTCTTGGGGCGGCTCCGGGAGCCAGCAGTGGCGGCGGGCGAAGGGGTATGTGGGCATCGGGACGATCCGGCTGCCTACCGCGCCCGGGAGGGCCTGCCAGTCCCAGTGCGTTCCGGTGACCCAACGGCGGGCCACCTCTTCGAGTTCGAGTCCGGAGGGGTCGATCCGCTCCACGGGCAGGCCGGGGCCGGACGGCCCCGTCACCCGTCCGCGCAGTTCCGCCGTGCCCCGGCCTGCCGCGAACGCCGTGAGGCGATCGGCCAGTTCGGGCACGGACGAGACGACCAGCGCGAGCCGCTCGCGCAGTTCCTCGCGGCCGATCCGGCTGGTGTGTGCGAGGTCTGCGAGGGCTGTCTCGTCCGGTACGCCCCCGGGCCCGGCCTGCCGCAGGTGTGCCGCCAGGCGGCCCGCTAGGGTGGTCAGGGCCTCCTCCGTACGTCCCGACAGCACCACCAGCTGCGGTCCCGCCGCCGCGCGGTCCAAGCCGTACGCGGGCTGCGGGTACTCCTCCACCACCAGGTGCGCGTTCGAACCGCCGGCGCCGAACGAGCTGACCCCCGCCCGGCGCGGGCCCCCGGTCGGCCGGGGCCACTCGGCGATCGCCCGCTGCACCCGGAAGGGCGAAGTCGCCCAGTCGATCGCCAGGTTGAGCTCCTCGGTGTGCAGCGAGGGGACCAGTAGTCCGTACCGCATCTGGAGCAGCACCTTAGTGAGCCCGGCGATGCCGGCCGCCGCCTCCGTGTGTCCGATGTTGGACTTGACCGTCCCGATGGCCACCGACCCCGGTGCCAGCGCGCCGAAAGCCTGTTGCAGGCCCGCGATCTCCACCGGGTCGCCGAGCGCCGTGCCGGTGCCGTGCGCCTCGACGTACCCCACCGTCCCGGCGGGCACCCCGGAGCGTACGAGCGCGTCGGTCACCACCCGGCCCTGTGCGGCCGGATCAGGAACGGTGTAGCCGTTGGTGCGGCCACCGTGGCTGACGGCCGTGCCCTTGATGACGCCGTGGATCCGGTCCCCGTCCGCGACGGCCCGGGCCAGTGGCTTGAGCAGGACCGCCCCGACCGCCTCGGCGGGTACGAAGCCGTCGCCGCCCGCGCCGAAGCCCCGGCAGCGGTGGTCGGAGGACGTCATGTGCATCGCCCGCTGCTGCACGTACTTGTTCGGGTGCAGCGAGAGGTTGACCCCGGCGGCCAGGGCCACCGCGCACTCGCCGTCGCGCAGGCTGCGCGCGGCGAGGTGGATCGCGGTCAGCGAGGAGGAGCACATGGTGTCGACGGTCAGGCTGGGGCCGTGGGCGTCCAGGAAGTACGAGACCCGGTTGGCGATCCCGGCAGGTGTGGAGCCCCCGGCGACGGGCGTACCGGTGATCGTGCGCTCGACTCCGAAGTACGGGTATTCGTTGTGCATCGAGCCGACGAAGACGCCGACCCGGGAGCCATGAGCCGTGCGTAGCCGGTCCCTGGGGTGGCCCGCGTCCTCCAGGGTCTCCCACACCACCTCCAGCAGCAGCCGCTCCTGGGGGTCCATCAGGTCGGCGTCGTGCGGAGTGATGCCGAACAGCAGCGGGTCGAAGTCGGCCACCGCGTCAAGGAATCCGCCGTGCATCAACTCCTCGCCGGGGCGGCCGGTGCGCCGGTCGGCGGGCAGTTCGGTCACCAGGTCCGTACCGCCGAGGAGGTGCTCCCAGAGTGCCTGGGGGGTGGGTGAGCCCGGATAGCGTCCGGCGAGGCCGATCACTGCGATGTCGTCGCCGACCCGTTCGCCCGCACGCTCGCCCGCCCTCTCGACCAGCCTTCCGCTCGCCCTCTCGCTCGCCCGGTCATCGGGACGTTCGGCGGCCCGTTCGGCGACCGTGGGGCCGTCCGCGGACCGCTCACCGGTTCCCGTGGTGGCGTGGGCACAGACACCCCGGGCGACCCCGGCCAGGTCGCGCTGTTCGAAGAACACGGTGGCCGAGGTGACCCCGAACTCCTCCCGCAGGTCCGCGTTGAGCCGCGCCACCAGGAAGGAGGTGAGGCCGTACTGCTCCAACGGCGTGTGCGGGTCGATGCCGTCCTCCGGCAGGCCCGATGCCCGTGCGTAGAGCTGCACCAGCCGCCGCTCGATCCGGGCGACGTCCGCCCCCGACGGGGCCGGTGTGGGCTCCGGGCGAGGGCGGCCGGCCGGGAAGGTGCCGGTGGGCAGCGGCACCCGGCGGGCCGGTACGGTCCAGTACGTACGCCAGTCCACGTCCTCCCCGGCCAGCCAGGCCGCGCCGGGCCCGGCCACGGGAGCGGCCCGGTGGCGGCCCGCCAGGTGGTCAGCGAGCGCAGCCCGCAGGGCGGGCAGGCCCTCGGAGCAGTCGAGGACGAGCCGGTGCGCGTGGTGGGTACGTCCGG
>NZ_WWJY01001024.1 GCF_009865405.1 Streptomyces sp. SID3212
GCAGGAGCCGAAAACCTCGCACGGCAGGCCGCCCATCTCGAAAACACCGGTGCCTTGATCCGGCTAGCCATGCTGCGAGAAAAAGCCGGGGACCAGGAAAGCGCCGAAAACCTCTACCGGCAGGCCGCCGATACCACCGCCCTGGTCAATCTGGCCAGGAACCGGGAAAGGGCCGGAGACCAGGAAAGCGCCGACGGTCTCTTCCAGCAGGGCACCAGCCACGGCGACTCCGGCGCCCTCGTCACTCTGGGCGTGCTGCGGGAAAAGGCCGGAGACCAGGAAAGCGCCGACGGCCTGTTTCGGCAGGCTGCAGACCGGGGGAATACCGATGCTCTGTTCCTACTAGCCATGCTGCGAGAAAAAAGCGGAGATCAGGCAGGAGCCGAAAACCTCGCACGGCAGGCCGCCAACCACGGAGAGACCGGCGCCCTCGTCACTTTGGCCGTAATACGGGAAAAGGCCGGAGACCAGGAAAGCGCCGAAAACCTCTACCGGCAGGCCGCCAACCACAAAAACACCGCCGCCCTAGTCAATCTGGCCATGCTGCGAGAAAAAGCCGGAGACCAGAAGAGCGCCGAAAACCTCGCACGGCAGGCCGCCGACCATGGCGACACCGGTGCGCTGTTCCATCTGGCCGTAGTACGGGAAAAGGCCGGGGACCAGGAAAGTGCCGAAAACCTCTACCGGCAGGCCGTCAACCACGGAGCCCCATCCTGGTCCTACCGCAACCCAGATTTCGCTGCACGGTGGCCCAACGGCCTCGACCCGGACGGGACACCCACACCGCCCTGGCAGTGAATCAACACCATCCCCAGAACTCACCATACCCTCGGAAGACACGGGTGGAGCACCCAGGCGGTCGAGCCGTTCGTAAAGGGCGCGGACGAGGCGGGCCCGGTTCTGGACACAGCGCACGGGCCCTCCAGCGGTACGGACAGTCTGCTGTCCGCGCAGGACGACGTCGGCGAGCGCCCGAGAACCACTTTCCTTCGGCAAGTGGTCGGCCAGGCTCCGGAGGTCGGAGGCGACCGCGCGGAAGGTGGCCGGTCAGCTGGAGGCCGATCTGCTCGTAGTCACGTGCCGCGAGCACGTCTGCGCCTGTGACCCACGGGAGGACCGCCTTGATCAGGCGTTCGTAAAGTCCTCGGTCACGCGGAAGCTGAACCTCGATCAACCCATCGGCGTCGTACAGGACCGGGCGCGTGCCCGTGTGGCCGTCGGTCACCGTGAGGTAGTCCCGCCGCTCGGGGGCTACGGCGCGCTGCTGCGGGCCGTATATCGCTTGGCGGTGTGCTGGAGGAGTTTCCGGCAGGCGTCGGCCATGCTCTTGAGCTGGTCGTCGTCGACCACAAAGTTGAGGATGTAGCCGCCGTTCGACACTCGTGCCAGTCCGCGGACTTCAGAGGCACGGAGGTTGGGCCAAAAACGTCCATGGGCGAAGCCGGAGCCCACGCGCCACAACGCCCGAGTCTCTTTGGGATCGAGCCCAGCGGTAGTGGCCGCGCTGAAGATGATGTCTCCCGCGCCCGGCCTAGGCAGCGTGGGAAGACCCAGGCTGTCGGCCAGGTCTTTGACCTCGGCCCGCCGCTGGGCTCCGGTCTTCTCTTTGGGGCCCGTGACGACGTACTGGACATCGTCCTCGTGCAACTGACGGTTGCGGAAGTCTTCGGCCCACAAGATCAGTGCGCGATGCCGACGCTCGTCCCGGTCCTTTCCGTCCAACAGCCACACGGCCGTGGCGAAGTTCTCGAGAGCGCCGCGCAGCAGCGTCCATGGGCTGAACGGATCGAGGTGTCCCGCGACCCTGACCAACTGGGTGAGTGCGTCGACGTGGATCAGCCCGGCGGAGAAGGAGGACTGGATGGACTTGGCCGAGCCCCACGATTTGAGCGGCTCGTCGTCTGCCACCAAGCTGCTGTGTACCACGGGATCCGGGAGCAGCCTGAAATGATTCTCGTCTCGATACTCTTCAGCAGCCGAGAAAAGCGGTACGAGGTAGGAGACATCCTCCTGCCCCCCATCAGAAGTAGTCATAGCGGGAGACGGTACGCCGCACTGACCGAAACGCGCGGGCAGTCATCTATCCCCGCACGGCTGCGCGAACACCGCCCTCATCCGTTGTTGAACGCAATGGGCCCGTTTGCCCCTCTGATCGCCACTGCTCCGCTTTCTCATTCAGTCATCCCGTGAGCCGCCTTCCGTCAGTCCGCCAGTCAGCTGCCGGTGTGCTGGCGTGCGGCGGCGAGGAGCCGTTGGGCGGTTCGCTCGCTGACCTGATAGCGGTGGGCGATGTCGGTGGTGGTGAGGGGTGTGCGGCTCGTCAGTTCGGCGATTTCGGCGATGCGGGGGTCGTGGCGGGGGCGGGGTGCGCGGTTGCGGGGGTCGCCGGGTTGCCGGCCTGGGTTGTGGTGGCGTTGGTCCCCGGCGTCGCGGCGGGTTTCGGCGATGTGGCGGGGCCACCAGGTCCGTCCGTGGCGTTCGACGCCGGCGGGCAGGTAGCCGGTGGCGGCGTAGGCGCGGACAGTGGAGGCGTCGACGCCCAGGACCACGGCGGTCTCCTTGTCGGTGAGGAGGTCCTCCGGGTGCGGGCCCTGGTCCTTGACGGCGGGGAGGGGTTGGCCGTTGGTGTAGGCGGTGGCCTGGGCCCGGTCGTACAGACGCAGCCGTTCGGCGGGGTTGACGACGGGGACGCGGGTACGGAAGTCCGCGCCGCGGCGGCGGCGCCAGGTGTGGAGCGGCAGGCCGGTCGCGGCGGCGATGTCGTCCTCGGTCATCGTGGGGCGGCCCTGGGGAATCATCCGGACGGTTCTCCTTCGTGTGCTGGGCACCAGCGTGCCGTACGGGCGGGGTTGGCGCGGGCGCGGCGGCGCGCACCGGGGGTTGCCCCGGCCGGGCCGGGTGG
>NZ_WWJY01001025.1 GCF_009865405.1 Streptomyces sp. SID3212
CTGGCGCTCTCCTACGCGAAGGGGATCGGCGGCACGCGCGCCGGCGTCATCAAGACGACGTTCAAGGAGGAGACGGAGACCGACCTGTTCGGTGAGCAGGCGGTCCTGTGCGGTGGTACGGCGGCGCTGGTCAAGGCGGGCTTCGAGACGCTGACCGAGGCCGGCTACCAGCCGGAGATCGCGTACTTCGAGTGCCTCCACGAGCTGAAGCTGATCGTGGACCTCATGTACGAGGGCGGCCTGGAGAAGATGCGCTGGTCGGTCTCCGAGACCGCCGAGTGGGGCGACTACGTCACCGGCCCCCGCATCATCACCGACCAGACCAAGGCCGAGATGAAGAAGATCCTCGCCGAGATCCAGGACGGGTCCTTCGCCCAGACCTGGATGGACGAATACCACGGCGGTCTGAAGAAGTACAACGAGTACAAGCAGGCCGACAGCGACAGCCTGCTCGCCACCACCGGCGCGGAGCTGCGCAAGCTCATGAGCTGGGTCGACAACGACGCGTGACCGAGCCCCCGCCGGGGGTCGTTCCCGAGCGCCGGACGGGCCTGGAGCCCGCCCGGCGCCCGGGGGCGCGCAGGGGTTTTCGCGCGTGTCTCAGGCAGCTCCCGTACGGGATTCCCGTACGGGTGACGCAGTCGCCGAAGGCGGAAGTCCACACCCGGTGACAGCACTACACTGCTCAACACAAACGCGTCAGGCCCACAGCGTCGTGCGTCTTCGCGGTCAGACCTCCACCGCATGCGGCCGTCGGGACGGCCGTCCGCAATGGGACTTGTGAGGACTCACGTGAGCTCGAAACCTGTCGTACTCATCGCCGAAGAGCTTTCGCCCGCCACGGTCGACGCGCTCGGTCCGGACTTCGAGATCCGGCACTGCAACGGCGCCGACCGCGCGGAACTGCTGCCCGCCATCGCCGATGTGGACGCGATCCTCGTCCGCTCCGCCACCAAGGTCGACGCCGAGGCCATCGCCGCGGCGCGCAAGCTGCGCGTCGTCGCCCGCGCCGGGGTGGGCCTCGACAACGTCGACGTCTCCGCCGCCACCAAGGCCGGCGTGATGGTCGTGAACGCGCCCACCTCGAACATCGTCACCGCCGCCGAGCTGGCCTGCGGTCTGCTGATCGCCACCGCGCGGCACATCCCCCAGGCCAACACCGCGCTCAAGAACGGTGAGTGGAAGCGCTCCAAGTACACGGGCGTCGAGCTGAGCGAGAAGACCCTCGGAGTCGTCGGCCTCGGCCGCATCGGGGTCCTGGTCGCGCAGCGCATGTCCGCGTTCGGCATGAACATCGTCGCGTACGACCCGTACGTGCAGCCGGCCCGCGCCGCGCAGATGGGCGTCAAGCTCCTCACGCTGGACGAACTGCTCGCGGTCGCCGACTTCATCACCGTCCACCTGCCCAAGACCCCCGAGACGCTGGGTCTGATCGGCGACGACGCGCTGCACAAGGTCAAGCCGTCGGTCCGGATCGTCAACGCCGCGCGCGGCGGGATCGTGGACGAGGTGGCGCTCGCCGCCGCCCTCAAGGAGGGCCGCGTCGCCGGCGCCGGTCTGGACGTGTACGCGAAGGAGCCCTGCACGGACTCCCCGCTCTTCGAGTTCGACCAGGTCGTCGCCACCCCGCACCTCGGCGCGTCCACCGACGAGGCGCAGGAGAAGGCGGGCGTCGCGGTCGCCCGTTCCGTACGGCTCGCGCTCGCCGGTGAACTGGTCCCCGACGCGGTCAACGTCCAGGGCGGCGTCATCGCCGAGGACGTACGGCCCGGCCTGCCGCTCGCCGAGAAGCTCGGCCGCATCTTCACCGCCCTCGCGGGCGAGGTCGCGGTCCGGCTCGACGTCGAGGTGTACGGCGAGATCACCCAGCACGACGTGAAGGTGCTCGAACTCTCCGCGCTCAAGGGCGTGTTCGAGGACGTCGTCGCGGAGACGGTGAGCTACGTGAACGCCCCGCTGTTCGCGCAGGAGCGCGGCGTCGAGGTACGGCTCACCACCTCCAGCGAGTCCCCGAACCACCGCAACGTGGTCACCGTCCGCGGCACGCTCGCGGGCGGCGAGGAGGTGTCGGTCTCCGGCACCCTGGCGGGCCCCAAGCACCTCCAGAAGATCGTCGCCATCGGTGACTACGACATCGACGTCGCGCTCGCCGACCACATGGTCGTGCTGCGCTACGAGGACCGTCCCGGTGTGGTCGGCACGGTCGGCCGCATCCTCGGCGAGGCGGGTCTGAACATCGCGGGCATGCAGGTCTCCCGCGCGGAGGAGGGCGGCGAGGCGGTGGTGGTCCTGACGGTGGACGACAACGTGCCCCCCGCGGTCCTGACGGAGATCGCCGAAGAGATCGGCGCGGCCTCGGCCCGCACGGTGAACCTCACCGACTGACACCGACTGACGCGACCCCCGCGGTCCACGTCGTCCTCAAGCGCCGGACGGGCTTCTTGCCCGCCCGGCGCTCTGTTGTCCGCCCGCCCGGTCGGGCCCTGTGCCTCAGGGGACAGCCGCCTGTGTGCCCTGGATCTCCTCAGAGCCGCGCCGCCTTCAGCCCCATGTGCAGCAGCAGGCGGTCCTCGCCCGAGGTCAGGTCCAGGCCCGTCAGGTGTTCGATGCGGGACAGGCGGTAGTAGAGCGTCTGGCGGTGGATGCCCAGGGCCGCCGCCGTACGGCCCGCCTGGCCCGCGCAGTCGAGGTAGACCTCGGCGGTGTGGGCCAGTTCGGTGTGGGCCGGGGTCAGGAGGGGGCTCACCGCCGGGTCCGGGGTCGGGGGGAGGGCGGTGAGGAGGCGGTACGGGCCCATCGCCGGCCACTGGGCGACCGGGCCCAGGCGGGGTTGGGCCACCGCGGTCCGG
>NZ_WWJY01001026.1 GCF_009865405.1 Streptomyces sp. SID3212
GCACCCCGCCCGACACCCCCCGACCCGCCGGTGTCAGCCGCGCCCCCGATCCCCGGGACCACACCCCCACCGACCGCGACGCAGGCCGCTCACACCGGACCCGCCCCCGTCCCCGCACCGTCCGGTCCGGTGCGAGCCGGGACCGTGGAGGCGGGGCCCGAGGCCCTCGGCCCCGGGGACGGGGTGGTGCCGGGCGCGGCGTTGCCGTTGGGGGGCGGCGGGGATGTGGTGGAGGTCACAGAGTCCGGCGCGGTGGATGCCGATGCGCGGTTCACCGTGCGGCTCGTCAACTTCGAGGGGCCCTTCGACCTGCTGCTCCAGTTGATCTCCAAGCACAAGATGGACGTCACCGAGGTCGCGCTCTCCAAGGTGACCGACGAGTTCATGGTGCACATCCGGGCCATGGGACCCGACTGGGACCTCGACCAGACCACCGAGTTCCTCGTCGTCGCCGCGACGCTGCTCGATCTCAAGGCCGCGCGGCTGCTGCCCGCCGCGCAGGTGGAGGACGAGGCCGACCTCGCGCTGCTCGAAGCGCGGGACCTGCTCTTCGCGCGGCTGCTCCAGTACCGCGCGTACAAGCGCATCGCCGAGATCTTCAACGCCCGCTTCGACGAGGAGAGCCGCCGTTACCCCCGTACCGTCGGACTGGAACCCCACCACGCCGAGCTGCTCCCCGAGGTCGTCATCAGCATCGGACCCGGGGGGTTCGCGCGGCTCGCGGTCAAGGCCATGCAGCCCAGACCGCGCCCGCAGGTGTACATCGACCACATCCACGCGCCCCTGGTCTCCGTACGGGAGCAGGCGGGGCACGTCGTCGCGCTGCTGAGAGAGCGGGGCGAGGTCAGCTTCCAGGTCCTCACCGAGGACGCCGCCGACACCCTCACCGTCGTGGCCCGCTTCCTCGCCCTGCTGGAGCTCTACCGGGAGCGGGCCGTCGCGCTGGACCAGGAGGAGGCCCTCGGGACCCTCATGGTCCGCTGGACCGGCGGCGACCAGGACGCGGCGCCCGCCGTGACCGACGAATTCGACCAGGAACACACGAGCGACGAGGAGCGGTCATGAGCGAGCAGCAGCGGAGCACGGTCGCGGAGCTCGGCCTCAAGCCCGCCCTGGAGGCGGTCCTCATGGTCGTGGACGAACCCGTCTCCGAGACGCACCTCGCCAAGATCCTCGACCGCCCGCGCCGGGCCGTCGCCGACGCCCTGCGCGAACTCGCCGACGAATACACCGTCCAGCGGCGGGGATTCGAGCTGCGGACGGTCGCCGGCGGGTGGCGGTTCTACTCGCGCCCCGAGTACGCGGAGGCCGTCGAGGGCTTCGTCCTGGACGGCCAGCACGCCCGGCTCACCCAGGCCGCCCTGGAGACCCTCGCGGTGGTCGCGTACCGCCAGCCGGTGAGCAGATCGAGGGTCTCGGCCGTACGGGGAGTGAACTGTGACGGGGTCATGCGGACCCTCCTCCAGCGCGGGCTCGTCGAGGAGGCGGGCGCGGAACCCGAAACAGGTGCGATCCTGTACAGGACGACGAACTACTTTTTGGAGCGGATGGGCCTGCGCGGCCTGGACGAGCTTCCGGAGCTCGCGCCCTTCCTCCCCGAGGCGGACGCGATCGAGGCCGAGACCCTTGAAGGTGTCCCGTCGTTCGATCCGGACGCACCGTACGCCCCGGAAACTCACGCAGACGACAAGACGGAAATTTGATGCGAAGCGGTAACAGCAACAGCGGAAGCGGCAACCGGAACAGCGGGAGTGGGAGCGGGAGCGGCGCGAACCGGAACGGCGGCGGGGCCAGGAGCGGCGGCGCCGCGGGCGGCCGTGGCGGCGGCGCGGGCGGTGGCCGGAGCACCGGCGGCGGCCGTGGCGGCGGCGTCGGCCGGGACGGCAACCGCGGCGGCAGCACCCCCCGTACCAGCGGAAGCGGCTGGAGCGGCGGCAGCGGCGCGGGCCGCGGCGCCAGGGACGACCGGGGCCGCGACGACCGCGCGAGGGACGACCGCCCCAGGGACGACCGCGCCCCCGGCGCCGGCCGCGACGAGGAGCAGAAGCGCCTGTCCCGCCCCCGCCCCGAGGAGCGCCGGTACGACGTCGGCCGCTCCGGAGCGACCGGCGGCGCC
>NZ_WWJY01001027.1 GCF_009865405.1 Streptomyces sp. SID3212
CGGGGCGGCGCCCGGGGAGGTGCCCGCCACATGGGTCATCAACTGGCGTGTAACCGCCGGTGAAAGGACCGGGTCGCCCGCCGCGACACGCCGTACCGCCGAGACGATCCGGTCGGGCGGGGTGTCCTTGAGGACAAACCCGGCGGCGCCCGCGCGCAGCGCCCGCAGCACCTGCTCGTCGGCGTGGAAGGTGGTCAGGACGAGCACCTCGGGGGCGCCGGGGCGGGCCCGCAGCGCCTCGGTCGCGGTCAGCCCGTCCATGGCGGGCATGCGGATGTCCATCAGGACGACGTCGGGGGCGCATCGCTCGACGAGGGGCGCGACCTGGGTGCCGTCGGCGGCCTCCCCCACGATCTCGATGTCCTCGGCGCCGCCGAGCATGAAGGTCAGTCCCGCGCGGACGAGGGGGTCGTCGTCGACGATGAGCAGCCGGATGGTCATGCGGCCCACGGTAGCCAGGCGCGGAGGGCGAAACCGCCGTCTCCCGTGGGTCCGTGGTCGAACCGGCCCCCGGCGAGCGCGGCCCGTTCGGTGAGCCCGATCAGCCCCTGGCCCGAGCCGGGGACGCGCGGGACCTCCCCGGCGGGCGCCGCGTTGCGCACCTCCACGGTGAGCCCGTCGCCGGGGCCGCCGCTCACCACGACGGTGGCCTCGGTGCCGGGCGCGTGCTTGCGGGCGTTGGTCAGGCCCTCCTGGGCGATGCGGTAGGCGGTACGGCCGGTGGCGGCGGGTACGGCGGCCACGTCGGCGACCCCGCTGTCGAGGGTGACCTTCATGCCGGCCGCGCGGGACTCGGCGACCAGCTCGTCGAGGGTGACGAGGGTGGGCTGCGGGCGATTGCCGTCGTCGCCGGGGGCCCGCAGCACCCCGATGATCATCCGGAGGTCCTGCAACGCCTCGTGCGCGCTGTCCCTGATCACCCCGGCCGCTCTGGCGACCTCGGGCGCGGGCGCGTCGGGCCGGAACTCCAGGGCGCCCGCGTGGACGCTGAGCAGGGAGAGCCGGTGGGCGAGCACGTCGTGCATCTCCCGGGCGATGGACTCGCGGGCGAGCCGCTGCGCCTGCTCGGCGCGCAGGTCGGCCTCGGCCTCCGCGCGTACGGCGCGTTCGCGCAGCGCGACGACGAGCTGGCGCCTGGCCCGTACGAGCAGCCCCCAGCCGACCGCCAGCAGGACCAGGAGCACCGTGGCGATCAGGGAGGTGAGGAAGGACGTCGTCGGGTCGGGCCGCAGGACGGTCTGCACGGTCCCGGTCACGATCGACAGCAGGCCGATGGCGGCGACCGGCCGGAACGGCCGGTGCACGGCCACGCTGAACAGGCTCACCATCGCGGCCCCGCTCGCCACCGGCTCGACCGCCATGCCCAGCGCGAGCACCACCGCGAGGCCGACGGGCCAGCGCCGCCGCGTCCACAGGGCACAGCAGGCGAGCGCGCCGAGCATCACGTCGAGGAAGACGACACCGTCGGCGTTGCCCGCCACCTGGCCGGTGTCGGTGGCGATCATCCCGAAACCGGCGGCGAGCAGGAACACCAGGGTGTCGGTGACCCAGTCCCGTACGGTCCGGCGGGGGCGGGGCCTGCCCCGGTCCCCGGGCAGCTCGGGTCCCCTCGGGTCGACCATCTCCGAGGGGAGCAGCCAGGGGTGTTCCGTACGCGTCATACGGACCAATTTAGGCAGGCCGGGGGGTGGTGGGGACCCCGTGGGGCGCCCCGGCCACCAAAGTCGCGGAGGCGGCTACTTCCGCTCCGGCGGCAGGTCGAAGGAGCCGAAGGTCGCGGGTCCGGCCGGCTTGAGCGTGTGGATGACCACGCCGGTGGAGGTCGTCCTGGCGGCGGTCGTACGGAACGCGGCGGGGGTCCCTCCTTCGGGGAAGAGGCGGGCGCCCCGGCCCAGGCGGACGGGGAAGACCAGCAGGTGGTAGGTGTCGATCAGGCCCTCGGCCATCAGCGAGCGGACGAGGGCGCCGCTGCCGTGGATCTGGAGCTCGCGCCCCGGCCGGGCCTTGAGGCGGCGGATCTCCTCCGCCACGTCCGAGGAGATGACGCTGGTGTTCTCCCACTCCGCCTTCTCCAGGGTGGTGGAGACGACGTATTTGGGGAGGGTGTTGAGCGGCCCGGCGACCGGGTCGGCGGGGTCGGTGACGAGTGGCCAGTACGACGAGAAGATGTCGTACGTCCTGCGGCCGAGGAGGAAGGCGTCGACGCGGCCGAAGTTCTCGGCGACGAAGGCGCCCATGTCGTCGTCGGAGAACGGGACGACCCAGCCCCCGTACGGGAAGCCCCCGCTGGTGTCCTCGCCCGGCCCGCCGGGGGCCTGCATGACGCCGTCCAGCGAGACGAAGGTGGTGGCGGTCAGTTCCATGGTGCTGCTCCCTTGCGCTTCTGTTCCGCGCTCCTGTTCGGTCTATCAACAGGGGGGACCCGCGGCGACCCGGGAACTCATCGGTCGGGCGGGCGGTCCCGGCGCCGGGGGGAGGGGTCAGGGGAGGGGTCAGCCGCCCAGTTCCCGGTGGCGGGCCGCGAGGCGGGCGGCGGACTCCTCCGTGAGGGAGCCGAAGAGGCGCAGCCGGGAGATCCCGCCGTCCGGGAAGATGTCGATCCGTACGTGGGTCGCGACGACGGCCGGGTCCAGGACGAAGCGGTGGTTCGTGTCGGGCTGGAGGCGGGTCCTCGGCACGACCTCGGTCCAGGCGTCCGGTTCCGCGGCCTCCGCGTCCCGTACGGACAGGGTCGCCCAGCCGGCCGCGTTGCCCTTCAGGTAGGCGGTGTCGATCTCGGCGGCCCGGATCCCGGCCCGGCCGGGCAGCCGGTAGCGGATCCAGTCGTTGCCCAGGTCCCGGCGGCGGCGGGTCTCCCAGCCGTCGTCCATCTGCCGGGAGCGGCCGGGCTGGATCGTGTGCTCGGGCGGGGAGTAGAAGCGGTCGGAGGCGTCCTCGACCACACCGCCGTTCTCCAGGGCGACGAGGTCGACCGTACCGAGCACGGCGAGCCACGCCGGGTCGGGCGCGACCTCTCCGTACACCCGCAGCCGGGCGATCCCGCCGTCGGGGTGCTGGTTGAGCCGCAGGTGGGTGAAGCGCTGTTCGGCGCCGACGACGAAGCCGTTGGCGGCGTGCCCGCCGACGGGGGTACGGGGCACGAGCGTCGTCCACTTCACCGTGTCGGCGAGGAGGTCCGCCGGGGACGGGGAGCCCGGGAGCAAGGTCGCCTCGACGGAGACGGCCTGGGGGTGGTTGCCCCGGAAGTGGGCGGTGTCGACCACGATCCCCCGGACGACGCCGGGCGCGCCGAGCCTGATCAGCGCCCAGTCGTGGTCGTCCGCGGTGGGGTGC
Organism: Streptomyces sp. SID3212; assembly: GCF_009865405.1. GTDB lineage: Bacteria > Actinomycetota > Actinomycetes > Streptomycetales > Streptomycetaceae > Streptomyces. Next base: position 3,334 of record NZ_WWJY01001027.1, read on the forward strand.
GGACGTGCGGCGTCGGCGCCGCGTCGGCGCCGGGTCTCCCAGCCGTCCATGATCTTGCCCTTGTGCCCGAAGCGCTCGGGGTCGAAGACGGCGGGCCCGGTGACGAGGAGGTTCTCCCGCTCGGCGAAGAACTCGTCGTTGGCGGCGACGACCCCGGCACCGAGCCGCCGGTCGGCGAGATCCACGAGGTGGGTGAAGGGGAAGGCCGCGGTGCGGTAGTCGGCGTACGGATCGCCGCCGCCGTACGGGCGGGCGTCGCCGGTGAACGAGGGCGGGGATGCCTGCGTCAGGGGGGCGGGTGCGTGCGTCAAGGTCGGTCGTTCCTTTCGGTCAGCCGGCCGACGGACCGTTCCTCTCGATCAGTCGGCCGGCGGGCTCGGCGAGGGTGCCTTCGTGCGCGATACGTTCGCCCCGCAGCCAGGTCGACCGCACGACGCCGTGGAGGGTCTTCCCCGCGTACGCCGTGACGTGGTTACGGTGCTGGAGGGCGGCCGGGTCGACGGTGAAGGACGCGTCGGGCGCGACGACCGCGAAGTCGGCGTCGCGGCCCGCCTCGACGGCGCCCTTGCGGGTCAGCCCGGCGAGTGCGGCGGGGGCGGTGGACATCCAGCGCGCGACGTCCGCCAGGGTGTGGCCGCGGCGGCGCGCCTGGGTCCAGACGGCGGGGAGCCCCAGCTGGAGCGAGGAAATGCCGCCCCAGGCGGTGGCGAAGTCGGGGGTCTTCAGGTCGGTGGTGCAGGGCGAGTGGTCGGAGACGACGCAATCGATCGTGCCGTCGGCGAGCCCCTGCCAGAGCGCGTCCTGGTTCGCGGCCTCGCGGATGGGCGGGCAGCACTTGAACTCGGTTGCCCCGTCCGGGACTTCCTCGGCCGTGAGGGTGAGGAAGTGCGGGCACGTCTCCACGGTGATCCGCACGCCTTCGCGCTTCGCCGCGGCGATCAGCGGCAGGGCGTCCGACGACGACAGGTGCAGGACGTGCACCCGCGCGCCGAGCCGCCGCGCCTCCGCGATCAGCCGGGTGATCGCGGCGTTCTCGGCGGCGCGGGGACGGGAGGCGAGGAAGCCCGCGTAGTCTCTGCCGCCCCGCTGGGGGGCGGCGGCCAGGGTGTGCGGGTCCTCGGCGTGCACGATGAGCAGGCCGCCGAAGCCGGTGATCTCGGCGAGGGAGCGGCCGAGTTGTTCGTGGTCGAGTTCGGGGAACTCCTCCACGCCGGAGGGCGACAGGAAACACTTGAAGCCGAAGACGCCGGCGTCGTACAGCGGGCGCAGGTCCTTGAGGTTGCCGGGGATCGCGCCGCCCCAGAAGCCGGTGTCGACGTGGGCCTTGGGGCCGGCCACCTCGCGCTTCACCCGCAGGTTCGCGGCCGTGGTGGTGGGGGGCAGGGAGTTGAGCGGCATGTCGATGAGGGTGGTGATCCCGCCGGCCGCGGCGGCGCGGGTGGCGGTCCAGAAACCCTCCCAGGCGGTCCGGCCCGGGTCGTTCACGTGCACGTGGGTGTCGACGAGGCCAGGCAGGACCACGTCGTCCCCGGTGTCCTCCAGGTGCGCGCCGGGCGGCACCTCGGAGTCGTACGGGAGGACGGCCGCGATCCTGCCGTCCGCGCCGGTCACGGCGATGGAGGCGGGGCGGATCCCGTCCGGGGTGACGACGCGTGTCGAGCGCAGTACCAGGCTCACTTCGGCCACCGGTGCCCCTCGCTTCCCTGCTGCGGAGCTTCCCCGCCACGGAATTCAACGAACTGTTGAAGGAGTCTTCCCCTCTCGCGGGGGCCCGTCAAGACCGGCCCGCCGCGACCGAGGCGGCACGGGCGCCCGCGCGCTACACTTGAGCATTTCCACACAGCGGAATCCACTTTCCGCCTGACAGAAGGTATCGTTGCTGTCATACAGCACGAAAAGATCACCCCGGGCCCGGCCCGGTAGGCTGCGTGCCTGCCCACCCGCCCGCCCCGAAAGGACCGTGCCGTGCCGTCGTCCAGCGCCAGCACCACCGACGCCGCCAAGACCACCGCCAGCGGCGGCGTCCAGTCCTTGGAGCGCGCCTTCGACCTGCTCGAACGGATGGCGGACGCGGGCGGCGAGGTCGGGCTGAGCGAGCTGTCCGCGAGCAGCGGGCTGCCGCTGCCCACCATCCACCGTCTCATGCGCACGCTGGTGGCCTGCGGCTACGTACGCCAGCAGTCGAACCGGCGGTACGCGCTCGGCCCCCGGCTGATCCGCCTCGGCGAGTCGTCGGCGCGGCTGCTCGGCACGTGGGCGCGGCCCTATCTGGCCCGGCTGGTCGAGGAGACCGGCGAGACCGCGAACATGGCGCTGCTGGACGGCGACGAGATCGTGTACGTCGCGCAGGTCCCGTCCAAGCACTCGATGCGCATGTTCACGGAGGTGGGCCGGCGGGTCCTGCCGCACTCCACCGGGGTGGGCAAGGCGCTGCTCGCGCACACCCCGCCGGAGGAGGTGCGCGCCCTGCTCGCCCGGACGGGCATGCCCGCCGCCACCGAAAAGACGATCACGACGGCCGAGGGTTTCCTGGCCGCCCTGGAGACGGTACGGGGCGCCGGGTACGCCATCGACGACAACGAGCAGGAGATGGGGGTCCGCTGTGTCGCGGTCTCCGTGCCCGACTCCCCCACGGCGGCGGCCATTTCGATCTCCGGTCCGGCGGGCCGGGTGACGGAGGCGGTCACGGAGCGGATCGTGCCGGTGCTCCAGGAGGTGGCGCGGGACCTGTCGGCGGCGCTGGCGAGCACGACCGCGCAGCAGGCCTGACGGCCCCGGGCGGGGTTCGTGCCGGTTTTTCCGCCTCAGTGGGGGCGGGGCGCGTTCCCGAAGACGTCCACGGCCGCCCGTACCGCCAGCAGCGGTGACGTGAGCGCGCTGACCGAGCCGATCGAGCCGACGATCAGCAGCAGCGAGCGGCGCATGCGCGGCACCTCGGGCGCACCGCTCGCCGCCATCGCGGCGAGGGCGGACAGCTCGTCCTCGGCGATCGCCCGGTCCCGGAACTCCGCCGGATACGCGGCCAGTTCACGCCGCAGCCGCGACACGGCGGCCCGCAGCTCCATGACGCCGGGCTCCTCGCGCCGCTCGCCGCGCCCGTAGCTCTCCGTCACCCGCGGTTGCCCCACGCTGCCCAGCACAGCTGTCCCCCCTCAGGCCGTCTGTTCCGGCCCAGCCCTGGCACGGAAGCCCGCGCCCATGTGTCCGACCTCTCGCGGCGATGGTCAAGCGCCAAGGTTCGCAGGCAAGTTAACGTCATCCCGCGCGGTATGCGCCACTCCACGGACCGAATACGGCGGGAATGCGAAAGGATTTCCTGCGGATCCGAAATGCGGCCGCACCCGGTGATGAGGTATCCAGGGCAGATGGCCGCCGCACCGTACGAACAGAACCGCTCCCGACCCCACGGCTCCCGCCCCGCCGTCGCCGGTCTGCTGCTCGCCGCCGGCGGGGGACGGCGGCTCGGCGGG
>NZ_WWJY01001028.1 GCF_009865405.1 Streptomyces sp. SID3212
CCCGAACCGGACGCGAGGGCCGGGGGGCGGCACTGCCCCCCGGCCCTCGCAGCATGGTCAGGGGTCAGGCGCGCGCCACCGAGCGCGCCGCGTTGTACCCCTCGGTCCGCAGGGCGGGCCGGCCCGACGGCAGCGCCTCGGCTGGCCAGGAGAGCGTGACGCTCCGCGACTCACCGGGCAGCAGCCACACGTAGTTCTCGCTGTACAGCGTGGGCAGCACTCGCTCGCCGCTGGTGGCGTCGAGCAGCGAGAGCCGTACCATCGCGGCCACCGCCGAACCGCGGTTGTGGACGGTCGCCGTCAGCTCGCGGCGCGCCCCCGCCTTCGTCACCCGGCCGAGGTCGGCGGAGACCTTGACGGACTTCGCGCGGTTGAGCGCCTTCATGTCGGCGGCCTCGCGGTAGCGCCAGTACGTGTTCTCCGACAGGGTCCTGCCCCGGCTGTCCTCCAGGCGCAGCCGCAGGAGGTGGAAGTCCGGCTGGTCCTTCGTCCAGTCGGCGGTGAACGCGTCCGTCGTGGTCGACGAAGCGACGTCCACCCGCGCCTTGCGGGTCGCGCCGAGCTGCCGTCCCGACAGGTCGAAGTAGCGCGCGGAGACCGTCGCGCCCTTCAGCGCGTCGGGCGTGTGGTTGACCGCGATGACCTGCCAGCTCTGCGGATCGGCCTGGACGTGCACGGCCTCGCACGCCGCCCGCGCCCCGTAGTAGGTGCCGTTGACGTCGAAGTCGTAGTCGTACGTCTGCCACACCGTGCTGTGCCACGCCGGGTGGGACATCCACAGCATCAGGCCGCTGGCGTCCTTCCACAGGTTGGCGTTCCACGCCTCGAACATGGCACGGGTGTTCTCGTAGTTGACGAACTGCGCCTTGCGCGCGAAGTCGTCCAGGTCGTGGGCCGTGTCGAGACGCGCCTCGATGGCGGCCTGGTAGTTCTGCGGCGCCTGATTCCCCCGCGTGCTCCAGTCGTGGTAGTACCACGCGCCGCCGATCGGCCACTCCGGCTCGTCGCCGACGAGGCTGCGCGTGCTCTCCGCCGTCGACACCACGGGCATGCCGATCTCGGTGTGGAAACCGAAGCTGCCGCTGCCGTACGTGGACGGCGAGAAGTAGCGCTCGTGCTCGACCCAGCCGTACGGGCCGCCGCCGGTGACGATGCCACCCGCCGAGTTGTTCTGGTAGAAGATGCCCGGGGCCGTGGACTCGACGGCGTCCCGCATCCCGTTGTCGATCGCCGCCGGCGGGTTGCCCTCGTTGGCGCCGCACCAGACCACCACGCTGGGGTGGATGCGGTAGCGCAGGACGGTGTCCCGCGCCAGGCCGTTGAACGCGTCGTGGTCCGGCGGGTCCATCGCCCAGGCGTTGGGGAAGTCGTTCCAGACGAGTATCCCGTGCTCGTCACAACTGGCGAAGAACTCCTCGCGGTTGACCGACCCCACCCAGTTGCGGATCATCGTGAAGTTCATGTCGCGGTGCATCCGGACCGCCGCTTCCATCCGCGCGGCGGGCATCCGGCGCAGCAACTCGTCCCAGCCCCAGTTGCCGCCGCGGCAGAAGACCCGTACCCCGTTCACACTGATCTTCAGCGGGTCCGGTGTGTTGTCGACGGACGTGATGTCCGTCCAGGTGTCGCCGTTGTCGGAGACCTGGATCGTGTACGTCTTGGGGTAGGCCGCCTCCCACACGACGACCACGCGGTCGAAGGAGACGGACGAGCCCAGGTCGACCTGGATCCACTGGT
>NZ_WWJY01001029.1 GCF_009865405.1 Streptomyces sp. SID3212
GGTGCCGGCGTGGAAGCCGTCGGCCGTCTACGAACCGCGGATCGGGCCGGCCGAGGCCGCCGGCCGCCTCGGGGTCTTCCGCGCGGCCGTGGCCGCGCTGGTGGACCGTACTCCCCCGCCCGTCGCGGCCCCCTGAGCCTGGAGCACCATGACTGTCACCACTGCGGGGGTCCTGCCGGACGAGGTGTACGACGTCGTGGTCGTCGGCGCCGGGGTGGTCGGCGCGGCCCTCGCCCGTGAACTGACGCGGTACGACGTGCGGATCGCCTTCGTGGACGCGGCCGACGACGTCGGGGCCGGCACGTCGAAGGCCAACACGGCCATTCTGCACACCGGTTTCGACGCCGTCCCGGGCTCGCTGGAGTCCCGGCTGGTCCGTGAGGGGCGGCGGCGGCTGGCCGCGTACGCCGAGGAGAGCGGCATCCCCGTCGAGCCGGTCGGCGCGCTGCTCGTCGCCTGGGACGACGAGCAACTGGCCGCGCTCCCCCGGCTCATGGAGAAGGCCGAGCGCAACAACTGCCACGACACCCGCGTCATCGGCCCCGAAGAGGTCTACCGGCGCGAGCCCGCCCTGGGCCCCGGAGCGCTCGGCGCGCTCACCGTGCCGGGCGAGAGCGTCATCTGCCCGTGGACCACCACCCTCGCGTACGCCACCCAGGCGGTGCGCAACGGAGCCGACCTGCACCTCAACTGCCGAGTGGAACGGGTGAGCGGCGGGTCCCCGCACGAACTCACCACCGGCCGGGGCCGGTTGCGTACGCGGGTGCTGATCAACGCCGCCGGGCTGTACGCGGACGACCTCGACCGGCAGCTCGGCCACACCGACTTCACCGTGACCCCGCGCCGGGGCCAGCTGATGGTCTTCGACTCGTTCGCGCGGGACCTGGTCCGGCACATCCTGCTGCCGGTGCCCACCGCCCTCGGCAAGGGGGTGCTGGTGGCGCCGACGGTGTACGGCAACGTCCTCCTCGGCCCCACCGCAGAGGACCTGACCGACCGGACCGCCACCCACTCCACGGCCGAGGGGCTCGCCTTCCTGCGGGCGAAGGGCCGGCGGATCGTGCCCGCGCTCCTCGACGAGGAGGTGACGGCCGTGTACGCGGGGCTGCGCGCCGCGACCGAGGAGGACGACTACCGGATCCGCTGCCACCCGGGGCAGCGGTACGTGACGGTGGGCGGGATCCGCTCCACCGGGCTGACCGCTTCGATGGCGATCGCCGCGCACGTGGTCGGGCTGCTGACGGAGGCGGGCGAGAGGCTCGGCGAGCCCCGGACGCTCGAACCGGTGACCATGCCCCACCTCGGCCGGACCTCACCGCGCCCGTACGAACGTCCGGAGCTGATCGCGGCCGATCCCGAGTACGGCAGGCTCGTCTGCCACTGCGAGCGGGTCTCACGCGGCGAGATCCGCGACGCCCTCACCGCCACCGTCCCGGCCCGCTCGCTCGACGGGCTGCGGCGGCGCACCCGGGCACGGGCCGGCCGGTGCCAGGGTTTCCACTGCG
>NZ_WWJY01001030.1 GCF_009865405.1 Streptomyces sp. SID3212
AGCACGTCGTGCACCGCGTGCCCCTTGTCGAGCCCCTGGCCCTCGAACCGGGTCAGCGGCCGGTACGGGGGGCGCGGCGCGTAACCGCCGTCCTCCTGGGTGTTCTCGAAGCCGGGGTGGGCCGTGAGGAGTTCCAGCATCTGTTCCGCGTACGGCTCCCAGTCGGTCGCGCAGTGCAGTACGGCCCCGGGCCGCAGCCGGTCCGCGGCGAGGTCGAGGAACTCCGGCTGGATCAGCCGCCGCTTGTGGTGCCGGGTCTTGGGCCAGGGGTCGGGGAAGTAGACGCGCAGCCCGTCGAGGGAGGCGGCCGGCAGCATCTCCCTCAGCAGGATGATCGCGTCCCCGTTGGCGACCCGGATGTTGGACAGTCCGTTCCGCTCCGCGAGACGGATCAGGTTGCCCTGCCCGGGGGTGTGCACGTCCACGGCGAGGATCCCGGTGCCGGGGTCGGCGGCGGCCATCTGCGCGGTCGCCTCGCCCATCCCGAAGCCGATCTCCAGGACGACGGGCAGCCCGCCGAACAGCGCGGCCGGGTCGACAGCGCGCTGTCCGTCGACGTCCAGCCCCCAGGAGGGCCACTTGCGGCGCAGCGCGTCGGCCTGCCCGGCGGTCACCCGGCTGCGACGCGGCTGGAAGCTGCGGATACGGCGCTCGAAGTGCGACCCGGCCGGGTCGGCGGCGGGTCCGGTGCCGTTCGGGAACATCCGGCTCATGACCGTGCCGTGGTGGGCGGCGATCCGCTTGGCGGTGTTGTCCTTGGAGCGGGCGTCGTCGGCGGCAGCGCCGCTCGCGGGTGTCTCGGCGGTCTGGGTCATCTCGGTCTTCTCGGGCTCGGCCACAATGCTCCGATTCTACGGAGTCCCGGGGCGCCCCTGTCCGGCCAAGCTCACCGGCCCCGAAGCGAGCGGCCACCCGAGCCCCCGGGCACCCCTGCGCCCCAGCTCCTGGCGTCCCGCGCCTCACCCCGGCGCTGCGGCGCCTCAGGTACGGGTGTTTTGCGCCTGACCCGGCCTTCCGTGCCTCAGGTACAGGCGCCGCGCGTCTCACGGCCGGGTGTTCTCTCCCCCAGCCTCCGGCCCCAGTGCTTCAGGTACGCGCGTCTCGCGGCTGATCCGGGCGTTCCGTGTTCTCCGGTACGGGCGTCTCTCGCGCCTGACCCCGGCATCCCGCGGCTCAGGTACCGGCGCCTCGCGTCTTACGTCCGGGCGTTCCGTACCTCAGGTCCCGCATCCCCGCGTCTGATGGCCCGGAGTCCCGCACCTCGCGCCCCGGGCGCCGCGAGGCGCCTCACTCCGGCGCCTCGCGAGAGTCCCCGGGCCCCCGCGCCCGAGTCCCCGGCGCCCCGCGCCCGAGTCCCCGGCGCCCCGCGCCCGAGTCCCCGGCGCCCCGCGCCCGAGTCCCCGGCGCCCCGCGCCCGAGTCCCCGGCGCCCCGCGCCCGAGTCCCCGGCGCCCCGCGCCCGAGTCCCCGGCGCCCCGCGCCCGAGTCCCCGGCGCCCCGCGCCCGAGTCCCCGGCGCCCCGCGCCCGAGTCCCCGGCGCCCCGCGCCCGAGTCCCCGGCGCCCCGCGCCCGAGTCCCCGGCGCCCCGCGCCCGAGTCCCCGGCGCCCCGCGCCCGAGTCCCCGGCGCCCCGCGCCCGAGTCCCCGGCGCCCCGCGCCCGAGTCCCCGGCGCCCCGCGCCCGAGTCCCCGGCGCC
>NZ_WWJY01001031.1 GCF_009865405.1 Streptomyces sp. SID3212
CCCGGCGAGGACGAGGCCGGCTGCTTCTCGCCTTCCGGTGGCGCGGCCTTGCGGAGGTCCGGTACGTAACGCTCCTGCGCCCGCTGTTCCGGTATCGCGCCCGCCGGCTCGCGTACCACCGCCCCGGGAGCCGCAGGAGCGGTGGGAGCCGTGGGAGCCGTGGGAGCCGTGGAAGACGCTGCCGGTCCCGGTGTCCCCGACGCGGCGGCCTCCGCCAGGCCGGTGCCGGGCGTCGGGCACTCCATGATCCGGGGCAGCCGCAGCGCGGCCAGCGCGCCGAGCAGCAGCAGGGCCGCGCTGACCAGCAGGGTGACGTGCAGGCCGTGGACGTACGCGTGGCGGGCGGCGCTCCGCAAGGAGTCCCCGGCGGGTCCGCCCAGCCGGTCGGCGACCTGGTAGGCCTCGCCGAGGGACTGGGAGGCGGCCGTGGAGTCCGAGGTGCGGACGCCCTTCACGGACGACAGGGCGGGCGCGTAGGACGCGTTCATCACGCTGCCGAGCAGGGCGATCCCCATGCCCGCGCCGAGCTGGTACGACGTCTCGCCGATGGCGGCGGCCCCGCCCGCCTGGTCGGCCGGGGCCTCGCTGAGCATCGACTCGTACGCGCCGAAGAGCGTGGACTGCACCCCGAATCCGAGCAGGACGAACGCGGCGGTCAGCAGCCCCGGCCGGTCGTGCTGGCCCATCATCACGAGCAGCAGCACGGCTGCGGCGGTGAGGGCGAAGCCCCAGGACACCATCCGGCGCGGCCCGATCCGGCGCAGGGTGAGCGATCCCGTGGCGCCCGCGGCCATCGCGGCGAAGGTCAGCGGCAGCAGCCGCAGCCCGGTCTCCAGCGGGCTGAGCCCCAGCACCAGCTGGAGGTACTGGACGGCGATCAGCTCCAGGCCGACCAGCGCCAGCATCGCGAGGACGATGCAGCCGATGGAGACGGAGAACGTGGGCCTGGCGAACATCCGCATGTCGATCAGCGGGTTGGCCCGGCGGCGCTGCCTCCGTACGAAGAGGACCAGCAGGGCGGCGCCGACGCAGAGCGGGACGAGGGTGGTGGGGCCGAGCGGGCCCTCCCCGGCGCCGAGGCGCTTCACCCCGAAGACGAGACCGAGCACGCCCGCCGCGGCCATGAGCGCGCCGAGGACGTCCCACGGACCGTCGGTGCTGCCCCTGGACTCGGGGAGCACCAGGCGGCCGAGCGGCAGGATGACCGCCAGCAGCGGCAGGTTGATCAGGAAGACCGAGCCCCACCAGAAGTGCTC
>NZ_WWJY01001032.1 GCF_009865405.1 Streptomyces sp. SID3212
GTACCGCCCGCGCGGGACCGGGCGCCTGGCCCGGTGGGCGGTGGAACCCGCCGTGCGGCCCGAGCCGAGCAGCGCGCGCAGGGGCGCGAGGGTGTCGTTGGTGAGCCGGCCGGACCAGGACAGGTCCCAGAGGACGTCGGCCAGGTGCGGATCGGCAGCGTCCGGGTGGGTGGTGGCGCGGACCTGGTCGGCGATCTGGCGGAAGAACAGGCCGTAGCCGCCCGAGAGGATCGTGAGGACGGATTCGTGGAGGGCGCTCAGCTCCAGGGGGTGCGGGGGCGCCAGCAACAGCGGGGCCGTGTCGGCGAGATGGAGCGAGACCCAGCCGTCCTTGCCGGAGAGCGCGCCCGCGCCCGCCCACAGCACCTCGCCCGTGGTGGTCAGTTCGTCCAGCAGCGCCGGGGTGTAGCCGCTGACCCGGGACGGCAGGATCAGCCGCTCCAGGGCCGAGGCCGGGACCGGCGCCCCCTGCAACTGCTCCACGGCGCGGGCGAGTCCGTCGATCCCGCGCAGGCTGTGGCTCCCCAGGTGCTGCCACTGGGGGAGGAAGGTAGCGAGCGCGGCGGGCGCGACCGGCTCCAGCTCCTGGCGCAGGGCGGCGAGCGAGCGGCGTCTCAGCCGGCGCAGGACCGTGGCGTCGCACCACTCCTGGCCGATGCCCGAGGGGTGGAACTCGCCCTGGACGACCCGGCCGCCGGCCGCGAGGCGTTGCAGCGCGCCGTCCGTGACCGCCGCGCCGAGGCCGAAGCGCGCGGCGGCCTGGGACGAGGTGAACGGGCCGTGCGTACGGGCGAAGCGGGCGAGGAGATCACCCAGGGGGTCCTTGACCGGTTCGGTGAACGCCTCGGGGACGCCGACGGGCAGGGCGGTGCCCAGTGCGTCCCGCAGCCGGCCCGCGTCCTCG
>NZ_WWJY01001033.1 GCF_009865405.1 Streptomyces sp. SID3212
GTACCGCCGGGCGTCACCGGGGAGTTGTACCTGTCGGGCCCCAACCTCGCCCGGGGCTACCTGCACCGCCCGGGTCTGACCGCGGAACGGTTCGTCGCCGACCCGTTCGACGCCACCGGTGCCCGGATGTACCGGACGGGCGATCTCGTACGGTGGAACGCGCAGGGCCTGCTCGACTACGTGTCCCGCGCCGACGACCAGGTCAAACTGCGCGGATTCCGGATCGAGTTGGGCGAGGTCGAGGCCGCGCTCCTGGCGCGCCCCGGCGTCACGGCCGCCTGCGCCGTGATCCGCGAGGACGAACCAGGCCGGCGCCGTCTTGTCGCCTACGCCGTCACCGGCGACCCGGCCCCCCGCCCCGCCGCCCTCCGTGACGACCTCGCCGAGACCCTGCCGCACTACATGGTGCCCGGCAACGTCGTCGTCCTGGACGAACTCCCGCTCCTGCCCAACGGCAAGGTGGACCGGCGCGCCCTGCCCGCGCCCGACCCGGGCCCCGGTACTTCCGCCGGCGCGGGGCGGCGCACGCTCCAGGAGGACCTGCTATCCGGGATCTTCGCCGACGTCCTGCACGTGCCCTCGGTCGGCCCGGACGACAGCTTCTTCGACCTCGGCGGCCACTCGCTCCTCGCCATGCGTGTGGTGAGCCGCGTCCGTTCCGTCCTGGGCGCCGAGGTCGCCGTACGTACCCTCTTCGAGCACCCGACCGTCGCGGCCCTGGCCCGTGTCCTCGACACACCCGGCCCGGCCCGCCCGCCGGTGGCGCACGCCGCGTCTCGGCCCGATCCGCTGCCGCTGTCCTTCGCGCAGCAGCGGTTGTGGTTCCTCAACCGGTTCGAAGGCCCCAGCTCCGCCTACAACATCCCGCTCGTCCTGGAACTCGGCGGCCGGCTCGACCCGGACGCCCTGCGCGCGGCCCTGGGCGATGTCGTGGAACGCCACGAGGCGCTGCGCACGCTGTTCCCCGAACGGGACGGCGTGCCGCACCAGTTGATCCTCCCTGCCGACACCGCCACACCGGCTCTGCCGGTCGTGAGCACGGCGCCCGCCGACCTGGAGGCGACCGTCCTGGCCGCCGTACGTGAGCCGTTCGACGTCGTCACGGACCTGCCGCTGCGCGCCCTGCTCCTGCGCTCGTCGCCCGTCCACCACGTCCTCGTGCTCGTCCTGCACCACATCGCGGGCGACGGCTGGTCCCTCGCGCCGCTCGCCCGCCATCTCGGCGACGCCTACCAGGCCCGTCTCGCCGGCCACGCCCCCGAGCCGGCGGCGGGCACGCCGCTCCAGTACGCCGACTACACGCTCTGGCAGCACGCGACCCTGGGGGAGGGCGACGGCACACTCCCGAGCGTGCCGCGGAGCCAACTCGACCACTGGCACACCGCTCTCGCCGGACTGCCCGGCCTGATCGACCTGCCGCTGGACCGGCCGCGCCCGGTCACCGCCGACCCGAGAGGGGCCGTCCACACCTTCGACGTACCCCCGGCTCTGCACGCCCAACTCCTGCTCCTGGCACGGGAGTCGGGCAGCAGCCTGTTCATGGTGCTCCAGGCGGCGGTGGCGACCCTGCTGCACCGACACGGCGCGGGCGACGACATCCCGCTCGGCTCGCCCGTCGCCGGGCGTACGGACGAGGCGCTGGAGGACCTGGTCGGGTTCTTCGTCAACACGCTCGTCCTGCGCACGGACCTGTCCGGAAACCCGACCTTCCGTGAACTGCTCGTACGGGTACGAGAATTCGACCTGGCCGCCTACGGGCACCAGGACGTCCCCTTCGAACGTCTCGTCGAGAGTCTCAACCCGGTCCGGGCCCGCGACCACCACCCGCTGTTCCAGACCATGCTGGTCCTCCAGAACCAGGAGACCGTACGGCCCGACCTGCCGGGGCTCACCGTCGAGGACCGGCTCGTCCACAACGGCCTGAGCAAGTTCGACCTCACCTTCGCCTTCACCGAGGAGCGGGACGGGGGCGGCCTCACCGCCGGGATCGAGTACGCCACCGCCCTCTTCGACCGGACCACGGTGGATGCCCTCGCGGCCCGTCTGGTCGGCCTCCTGGAACAGGTGGCCGCCGACCCCGGCCGGCCCGTGGCGGGCCACGACCTGATGACACCGGACGAACACACCCGGGTGACGCGGTGGGGCACCGGTCGCGACCTGCCCGCCGCCACGCCGGACACCCCGGACCCCGCCACCCTCCCCGCCCTCTTCGCGGCCCAGGCGCTCCGCACCCCGGACGCCGTGGCCGTCACCGGCGAGGACACCACCCTCACGTACGCCGCACTCGACCGGATCTCCGCCGACCTCGCCGACACCCTGGCGGGCCTCGGCGTCGGACCCGAGGACGGGGTCGGGGTGGTGCTCGGCCGGTCGGCCGCCGTGGTGTCGG
>NZ_WWJY01001034.1 GCF_009865405.1 Streptomyces sp. SID3212
GGGCCGCCCGGACGCGGCGGCGCGGCGGCGCACCGCCGAGACGGCCCGGGTCTGGCGGTGTGACGACCGCTGGCACACCACCTACGCCGTGGGCCGCTGGCCGGAGTTGGGGCGCGGGGCCACCCCGCTGCCCAAGCTGGTGGCGCTGCTGACCTCGGCTCCCGCGTACGCCACCACCTTCAGCCTGACCCTGCGCCCTGGCGCGCACCGGGGGACGATGTCGCTCGGTGGGCACGTACGGATCACCGGTGGCTCGGACACCGAACTGGTGCGCGTACGACGGACGTTGGAGCAGGCCGCGCGGCACGCGAAGGTCGGTCTGGTACGGCTGGACCGCGAGCAGCTGCCCGGTGTGCTGGCCACACTGCCCCTGGGAGGCGCGCGATGACCGCCGCCAACGGTACGAAGCGGGGCCTGCGGGGGCTGCGCGGCCCGCACCACGCGGGTCACACCATCGCGCTGGACCATCTCGGCGCGCTGTCACTGCCCGTCGGGGACGACGGTGTGGTGATCGGCGACGACGGCGACGGCCGCCCGCAGATGGTGGGGTTCCACCGCTCGACACCGTACGACGTCCTGCTGATCGGCGGCCTGTGGACGGCCCAGGTGCTGGCGCTGCGCGCGGCGGCCACCGGCGCGCGGGTCGCGGTCGAGAC
>NZ_WWJY01001035.1 GCF_009865405.1 Streptomyces sp. SID3212
ACCCCGCCCCGGCCACCAGCAGCGCGTCCCGCAGGCGCCGCCGCTCCCGCCGGCCCGCTGTCCATAGCTGGTCCCGTACCTCGGCGCGCAGCGCCTTGAGCTCCCGCAGCTCCGCCGCGCGCTCTCGCGCCGTCAGTGGCTTGACCAGCCCGGGAACGTCCTCGACCCGGCCGGCCCGTACAACGTCCAGCAGCTCGCTCATCGGGGGCCGCCTCCGGTCAGAGTGGCCAGGACCGTGTCGCGCCGCGCCATCCGCACGGCCAGCGCGTGCTTGCACGGCCCGCGTGCTCCCCGGTGGTCGGCCCACCACCGGCAGGTGCAGCTCAGCGCCCCGCCCGACTCCCGTACCTGATAGTGCCGTTCGCCGGAGGCCACCCGGGCCAGATCGCCCGCCAGCATCACCGCGCCCGCGTCGAGCAGGGCGCGGGCCGCGACCAGCCGCGGGTTGTGCCGCTCGGCGCGGGAAGCGTCGTACGGCAGCTCGCGGTGGAAGTAGGCCGCGTCCGCGACGTCGTAGCCGACGCGCCCCGCCGTGCCCAGG
>NZ_WWJY01001036.1 GCF_009865405.1 Streptomyces sp. SID3212
CGGCGCGCCGCTGGTCCCGGGGCGCGCGGCCCGGCTGCGGCTGCGCGGGCTCGAACCGACGGCCCGTTACGTCGACACCGCGTCAGGCTTCACGTACAGCAGCGCCCATCTGGTCCATTCCGGCGTCCCGTTCGCGTGGACCGAGCGGTACGACGCGGAGCTGGTCGTTCTCACCCGGGAGTGACCGGGCCCGGAGCGACCGGGCCGGAGTGATCCAGGTGGAGTGACCGGTCCGGGACCGTCGGTCACTACAGTCGTCACATCGCTCGGGACGCCGTACCGCCACACAGCCGTCCCACTGTCCCACCGTCCCAACGCCTCACCGCTCCACCGCAGAGCAGCCCCCGCACCCCAAGGAGTCGACCCGCCCCATGAACGGAACCGCCCGCTTCACCGACCGCGTCGCCGTGGTCACCGGAGCCGCCTCGGGCATCGGCGCCGCCACCGCGGAACGGCTCGCCGCCGAAGGCGCGGCCGTCGTCCTCGCCGACGTCGCCACCGAGCGCGGGGAGGCCG
>NZ_WWJY01000104.1 GCF_009865405.1 Streptomyces sp. SID3212
CGGACCGGCTCGGGCAGCTGGTCCGACAGCGGAGCCGGGGCGGGAGTCGTCACCGGAGCCGGTACGGGAGCCGGTACGGGAATCGGTACGGGAATCGGCGCCGCGGCCGGTGCCGGGGCGGGCGCGACGGCCTGCGCGGGGGACGCGCCGACGCGTGCGTCCAGATGTCTCACCAGCTCGCCCACCGTGGCGTGTTCGAAGAAGGTCACCGGGTCGACGTCCACTCCCCCGGCCGCGAGCGCGGCGGCCACCTCGACCGCCATCATCGAATCGAGGCCCAGGTCCAACAGGCTGTCCTCGGGGGTCACTTCGCTGAGGTGGAGTGTCCGTGTCAGGATCGCGGAGAGCGACGGCCACAGCCCGGCTTCGGAGGCCACGAGAGTCATCTGTTCGTCCTTCGGTTCGGGAACGGCGGACAGGATGTAGTGCGCGGGAGGCAGGCCGAGGGCCGTACGGAGCAGGGCGATTCCCTCGTCGGCGGAGAGCGCGGGGATCCCGCGCGACGCGGCGGCCCCGGCGATCCCCTCGCCCATGCCGACGGTCCACAGTCCCCAGCCGAGGCTGAACCACCGTTCGCCCAGGGCGCGTTTGCGGGCCGCGTACCCGTCGAGGTAGGCGTTGGCGGCGGCGTAACCGCTCTGTCCGAGGTTTCCGTGGACGGCCGCGACGGACGAGAACAACGCGAAGAACCCCGGTCTGGCGTCCGGCGGGAAGGCGGCGTCCAGCGCGTGCACGCCGCCGATCTTGGGTGCGAGGACCTCGTCGATACGGTCGGGGGTCAGCGAGCGGGCCAGGCCGTCACGCAGGACGCCGGCCACGTGGAACACACCGTCGAACGGCCCCGCCTCGCGCAGGGTGTCGCCCGGATCGCTCACGTCCGCGCGGACGATCCGCAGGTCACAGCGGGAGGCGAGCCGGTCGAGCCGCTCCCGCGCCTCCCCCTCCGCCGGCTCCGTCCTCCCCATGAGGGTGAGCCCGGCACAGCCCTCCGCCGCCAGGAACTCCGCCACGTGCAGCCCGATCCCGCCCATGCCCCCGGTGACGAGGAACCTCCCGCCGGAGAGGGCGGGCAGGAGCGGGGCCTCGGCCGCCGGGGAGAAGGGTGCCTGCGACGGCTCGTACCGGGTGCCGTCCCGCAGGGCCGTTTCCGGCGGTGTGCGCGGGAGTGTGTCCAGCAGGCGCGGTGGTTCGGAGGGGTGGTGCCCGGCGAGGTCCACCAGCCGGACGGACGCGCGCGGGTACTCGGTCCGCAGGGTGCGGGCCAGTCCCCACAGCGCCGTCTGGAAGGGCTCGACCTGTTCCTCCCCGGTCACGCTCTGGGCGGAGTGGGTGACGAAGGTGAGGTCGGGCATCGGCGGGTGCGCCGCCAGGCGCCGGACGAGGGTGAAGACGCCGTGCAGGGCGGCCCGCACCTCCCCTGCCTCGGTGACACCGCGCGGGGCGACATGGACGACCTCGCGGAAGTCGGTCTCGGCGAGAACAGCGTCGATACGGTCCTCCGACAGGTCGCCGGGAGCCAGACGTACCACCGCGTCCTGACGGGCCGTCATTTCATCGGCGGCCGTGTCCGACACGATGAGCAACGGACCGGTGAGGACGGGCGGTTCGGGGTGCGGCGCCTGCTCCGACACACGCCAGACCGGTGTGGTCACCGAGCCTCCGGGCGGTGGAACCGGCAGGGGACGCGTCCGGCCGGACGCCGGTCCCGCGCTCTTCAAGGTGATCCGGTCCAGCGTCAGCAGGACCTCACCCTGCTGGTTGCAGACCGTGGCCCGGCCCCGTACGACCCCGGCCGCAGGTGTCCCTGATCCCGTCTCCAGGCCGTCCCCGTCCCCGGTGTCCGTCCGCTCGACCAGCGCCAGTACGGTGCCGGAGATCCGCCGGCGGGCGGTGATCCGCCCCACGTACCACGGCAGGCACGCCCCGGCCGTGCCGTCGTCCAGCAGGCCCAGGCACTGGAAGACGCTGTCGAGCAGCGCGGGCGGCACGAAAGGGACGGCCGGCCGCGCCCCGGCCGGGTCCTCGGGCTCCCGCAGCAGGGCGAGGATCCGTCCCGGCCCCCGGTGGACCGAGCGGATCGCCCGGAACGCCGGTCCGTACGTGATGCCGCTCGCCGCCCGCCACGCGTCGACCCCGGACAGCGGCATCACCTCGGCGCAGCCCGCGCGCAGGCCGGACACGTCGAGGTAGGGGGGCGGTGGGAGGGCCCGGCCGGTCGCCCGGGCGCGGCTGTGCGTCACCCAGGCGGCGTCCTCGTGGGGGCGGGAGCGGACCGCGCACTCCGCGTCCTCCATCGTGACCTCGACCTCAACTCCTCTCCTCTGACGCGAGGAAGGGGCCGGGAGGGCGAGGGGTGCGAGGAATGCCACCTGGTCCAGCTGCCACTGGCTGTCCGGGCGTGCGGTGTCGCAGAGGGAGAGCACGGCGTCGATCTGCGCGGCGGCCGGCAGGACGGGCACCCCGCCGACGCGGTGGTCGCGGACGACGGGATCGTCCTCGCCGAGGTGGTACCGACGGCGCGTCACAGCTCTAGATCGAATCGGTCCGTGGCCAGGACCCGGCCGTTCACCTGGAGGTCGACGAGGTGCTCGCCCGGATAGTAGGCGCGGGTCTGGATCTCCTTGATCGTGTGGGCCTTCTCCAGCGTCCTGCGCTCGCCCGGGGCGAGTTCGAGGGTCGAGAGCTTGAAGACCTTGGGGATCGTGCGGCCGTTCTTGCGGACGAGGTGCAGCACGTAGTCGACGGCCACGCTGTGCGCGCGGGTGTCGGTGTTCTCGACATCCGCGCGGAGGACGAAGGTGTCGCCGAGGGTCAGTGTGCGCGGGGTGAGGCGGAGTGCGGGGACCTTGATGTGTTCTCCCCCGGTGGCGCCGAGGATCGCGAGGGCGGTCTGGTCGCCCTTCTTCACCAGGGTCCGCAGGCCATGCCGGACGATCCACGCCGTCTCGGGGGTGGGGCTCTCCTCGGTCCAGCGCAGCGCGGTGGCCAGGGCGAGTCCGGGCGCGTCCTTGGAGATGTCGTTGAGGTTGTTCGCGACAGATTTGCGGACGTATTCGGAAGGGTCGCTGCGCAGGGGTTCGAGCACCGCCAGCACCGGTCCCGGGTCCTTGACGAAGAGGCTCAGGGTGCGCGCCCAGGGCAGCCGCGACCGCGTGCCCTCGCTGGCCATGCGCCGGACGTTGTGGCTCGGGTCGGTGACCCATGCGGGCATGCGCTTCATCGTCAGGTCGTAGTGCTGCTCGATGAAGGGCCGGATCGCGTACTCCGCCGTGTGCCGCTTGGTGATCTCGACCAGCGCGTCCAGGGACACCTCGGGGTGGTCGAGACCGTACTCCTCGACGAACCGGGCGACCGGCATCAGGAACCAGCTGACGTTGAACATCCCTTCGCCCTCGGCGAGTTCGTCCTCCAGGATGGAGACGAGGATGCCCACGGCGTCGACGTAGTCCTCGGGGAGCCGGGTGCGCAGGCCCTCGGCGAGGACGAGGACGCGGTCCTTGAGTTCCTTTCCGGGGATCAGCCGCTCGACCTCGGCGGCATAGCCGTCGACGTCGAATTCCGGGTGGACCGCGCGGATCTTCCCGCCGAGAAGGCGAGCCGCGTCGCCGTTGAAGTGCCGCTTCAGTCCGTACTCGGTGCTCATGAAATCGCTGACGCTTTCTTCGGGAAGGAACCAGGGAGGGGAGGGGACAGGGAAGGCAGTGGGGAATGTGGGAGGGAGCGCGGGAGGGGAGCGGCCGGTGGGGCGGCTGATTCCGTGATCCAGAAGCGCTGCCGGTCGAATGGATAGGTGGGGACGGTGGTGACGTGCCGGGCCCGGCCCTGGTGGACCGCGTCCCAGCTGATGTCGGTGTGTCCTTGGTTGTGGTGCGCGACCAGAGCGGTGTGCAGCTGCTCCTGGTCCGGGTGGCCCCGGCGCAGGGTGTGCGACCAGCGGATCTCCGGATCCGGCAGGCAGCTCCGCCCCAGGGCGGTCAGGACGGGGCTCGGGCCGATCTCCCAGAACGCCCGCGTCCCCGCCTCGCGCACCCGGGCCAGCCCGGCTGCGAAGAGCACGGGCCGGCGGATCGACTCCGCCCACACCCGCGGATCGGTGACCGTGGACGCGGTGTGCCAGTCGCCCGACAGCGTCGAGATCAACGGGATGCCGGGGGCGGACAGTTCCGTACCGGCGACGGCCTCCGCGAAGGGAGTCAGCGCCTGGTCCATCGCCGCCGAGTGGAAGGCGTGGCTGACGGTCAGCCGCTGGGTCCGGTGGGACGTCGACCGGCAGAACGCGTCGAGGTCGGCGGCGGGACCGCTCACCGTGACACTGCGCGGGGCGTTGAAGGCCGCGATCTCCACACCCGGATGGCGGGCCAGCGCCGCCCGTACGGCGTCGGCGTCCGCGTGCACCACGGCCATCGTGCCCGTCGCCGGGCACTCCTGCATCAGTCGGCCGCGTATCGCCGTCAACCGCATCAGATCGGCCAGGGACAGCACCCCGGCCGCCCAGGCGGCGGACAACTCGCCGACGCTGTGGCCCAGTACGGCACCCGGGCGGATCCCCCACGACTCCAGCAGCCGCACCAGACCCACCTGCACACTCACGATCCCGAGCTGCGCGAACCGGGTCCGGTCGAGCACTCCGCCCTCGCTGCCACCGAACAGCACGTCAAGCAACGGCCGCTCGCTGAACGGGTCCGCCAGCTCCGCGCACTCGTCCACGGCCGCGCGGAACACCGGCTCCGCCTCGTACAGCCCCCGGCCCATCCCCGCGTACTGCGATCCCTGCCCGGTGAACAGGAACGCGGTCGGCTCCGGGAGGTTCGACCGCCGGGACACGGGCAGTTCGCCCCGGGCGATCTCCCGCATGCGCCGGGCGAGTTCGTCTCCCGTCGCCCCGCGTACGGCGACGCCGTGGCGTTGGGCGGACCTGCCCGCGTTGGCGGTGAAGGTGAAGTCGCCGAGGACGCCGGCGGGCAGCGCCTCCAACTCGTCCGCGTAGGCGGCGGCGAGGGCCCGTACCGCTTCCTCGGTCGCACCGCTCACCCGGAGGACGTGGCTGTCCTGCGCCGGAAGCTCCGGCGCGGGCACGGATACGGGTACGGGTACGGGTACGGCCGGTGGTTCCTCGATGATGACGTGGGCGTTGACCCCACCCATCCCGAACGCGCTCAACGCGGCCCGGCGGGGAGACTCACCGTCCGTACGCGGCCACGGCACCGGCCGGTCCGCCACATAGAACGGGGTGTCCTCGAAGCGGATGTGGTCATTGGGACGGGTCACATGCAGCGTGGGCGGGATCTGCTCGTGTTCCATCGCCAGGAGCACCTTCACCAACCCCGCGAGTCCGGCGGCCGGTTCGAGGTGGCCGATGTTGCTCTTCAACGAGCCGATGGCACAGAACTGGCTACGGTCGGTGTGCGGGCGCCAGGCCCGGGTCAGACCGTCCACCTCGATCGGATCACCCAGACTCGTCCCCGTCCCGTGCGCCTCCACCATCCCGATCGACTCCACGCCGACCCCCGCCCCCGCGTCCGCCAACGCGGCGGTTATCACCTCGCGTTGGGCGCGCGGACTGGGTGCGGAGTAGCGGGTGGTACGTCCGCCGTGGTTCACGGCGGCCCCCTTGACCAGGCCCCGTACCCGGTCCCCCGCGCGCTCGGCGTCCTCGTGGCGGCGCAGGACGATCGCGGCGGCTCCCTCACCCGGTACGAACCCGTCGGCGGAGGCGTCGAACGCGCGGCACCGGTGGCGTGGCGAGAGGGCCATCAGGTCGCCCATCGAGCTGAAGTACTCGGGGCTGATCGCGGCGTGCACCCCACCGATCACCGCCGTGTCGATGTCACCGGCGCGGAGGTGCTGGAGCGCGGTGTGCAGAGCGACGAGCGAGGAGGAGCAGAGGGTGTTCACGACGACGCTGGGGCCGTGCCAGTCCATGAGGTACGAGAGCCGGTTCGGGATCATGGCCTCCAGCCCGAGACCCCGCCCCGCCGCCACGCCGTGGCGTGCCCGCTCCTCGTGGTAGTGGTCGTGGCTGTACGCGATCCACAGTCCCGTACGACTCTCCCGGGCGCGGTCGCCGAGGCGGCCGGCGTCCTCCAGGGCCTCCCAGATCGTCTCGTACACGATCCTGGCCTGCGGGTCGATGAGGGGAGCCTCGCGGGCCGAGATCCGGAAGGGGGCGGGGTCGAACTCGTCCACGGTCTCCAGGAAGGACGCGTGGGGTCGGGTGGACCGGCCGTTGTTCGCTCCGTTACTGCTGCCGTTGCTGCTGTCATTGCCGCTGCCGTTCCCGTGGTGACCTCGGCGGCCGGCCAGCACCGTACCGACGGTGTCGCGGCCCTCGCTCAGAAGCGACCAGTAGTCCTTCAATGTGCGGGCGGTCGGCACGCGGATCGCGGCGCCGACGACGGCTATGTCGCGTGGTGAGCCCTTGAAGGGCGTGGACGCGGCGGCCGGTGCGGGTGGGGGCGTGGGCTTCCGGGCGGGTGCCGGTGGCGGCTCCGGATCGTTCACCGGCTCCGCCTCGGGTGGGCTCGCCGTCTCCTGCGGGGCCGCCGTCGGGTTGGTCTTCTCCAGTGCGGCGACGAACTCCGGTGCCTCGCCGAGCAGATGGGCGGCGAAGGCGCGGGGCGTCGGGTACTCGAAGAACACCGTCGGGTAGAGCGGGACACCGTACTCCCGCGAGATCCGCTCGCTCAGCGCGACGAGGCCGACCGAGTCGAAGCCCGCAGAGAGGAACTCGGTGTCCGCGTGTTCGGCGGAGATCCCGGTCAGGTCGAGGAACCAGGCGAGCACCCGCCCGTCGGGCGAGCTGTGCGCCACGCTCTCCACCGGGACGGACACGTGCGCCGGCGCCGACGCCGGCACTGGCTCTGGCACTGGCTCCGATGCCGACACCGGTACCGCCGCCTGGTCCTGACGCGCCCCGGTCTCCCGTACCACCGCCGGTGTCGTGGCCGTGGTCTCCTTCTCCCCGCCGAAGGCCAGCAGCGGCACCCGCTTGGACGCGATGTCCCCGAACACGAGCAGGACCTTGCCCGTCGCGTCCGTCACGACCTGGGTGACGCGGCACGCCTCCTCGTTCCAGAAGGCGACCTCGGTCCGTACGTACGCGGCCTCGTCGAGCGAACCGTGGACCAGCACCCGGTCGGCGGACAGCGGGATGAACGCGGTCGCGTCCTCCGCGCCGAACACCGGGTTGTCCGGGTCGATCGCGGCGATGGTGACGCTGTCGAGCAGCCCGGGGAACAGCCGGACACCGGGCGGGTTCAGGTCGCGCTGCCGGCCGCCCTCGATCCGGGCCAGGGTGCCGCCGCCCGGGAGCGCGGCGACCCAGGAGATGTTGCGGTAGTAGCGGCCGTGGTGGTAGCCGATCCGGCGCAGCCAGCGGTAGAGGCCGGAACCTGCATGCAGCCGGGAGCACGTCGACAGCAGGGCGTCCACCGGTTCGGGCGCGGGTACGGGGCCGGGATCAGTGGCGAACCGCCCTGTCACGTACGGGTCCCCCGCCCCGGCCTCCTCGACCGTGAAGCTCCCGTCGCCGTCCACCCTGCACACCACCCGCACCGCCCCCGTCGGGATCAACGGCCGGTGGAAGAGGACGTCACGTACTCCGTGGAAGCTGTCTCCCCGCAACTCGACTCCCTGGCGCAGGAAGTCGAACCACGCGACACCGGGAAGCATGATCGTCCGGTACACCGAGTGCTGGGCGATGGGGACTTCGCCCGGTCCGAAGACGCGGGAGAAGGTGTATCCCGCACCCCGGCCGCCGGCGCCCGTCCCGGTGCGGGGTTCCGGGTCCGTGGACAGGACGGTCGGCGATCCGGGTTCGGGCGAGCGCAGGGGCTCGCGCAGGTCCAGGGACCTTCCTCGCGGCTGAGCGAAGGGCAGTTGCCGCTTCGTCCAGGTCGTGTCCGCCTGGTAGGTGTGCCAGTCGACGTCCTGGCCGGACTCGTGGATCTCGGCGGCGACCGCCGCGAACACGGCCTCCACCTGCTGGTCGTCCGTGGCGGCGGCCAACCTCCCGCACAGCTCCCCGGGCGGCGTTCCGGCGACCGTCCCCGTCCCGTCCGGCGCGCGGTTCTCATGGCTCAGCACCTCGGCCAGAGCCTCTTCGAGCGTCACCCGGCCTTGGGCGAAACCGGCGATCGCTTCCCAGCCCCGGGGGAGATCCACGGCCCGCTCGGGAAGCCCCAGGTCCCGCAGGGCCAGGGTGGCGGCCACCCCGGCGCAGATCCTCAGCAACAGGCCCGAGAACCGGGGCAGTCGGAGTCCCGACGCCTCCTCGAAGCGCGCCACCACGTCCCGTACCGAGGGAGTGGAGCGGTGGAGCGCCGACAGCCAGGAGGGCGGGCCCGCCGCCTCGACGGGCCGTACCGCCACCGTGTACGAGGGGTTCCGGGGGCCGGGCACGTCCGCGCCCAACAGCCGGGACCGCAGTGCCGTGACCAGCGCGTCGGCGTCGGCGCCCGTGACCACCAGCCGCTCGGCGCGGTGCGGCCGGGCGAGGCGGGCGGTGGCGCAGACGCTTGCGAGGTCGCCGGCGACGGACGGCAGGAACTCCGTCCACTGCGCGGCCAGTTCACGCAGACCGTCCGGGCTGTCCGCGGACAGCGTCAGGACTTCCACCGTCCGTCGCGTACCCGAACCGTCCGGGCCACGACCGGTGCCAGCTGCCACGCCGTCGCCGCCCGGCCGGGGCGCTGGGACGGCCTCCGCCACCACATGCGCGTTGGTGCCGCCGAAGCCGAAGCCGCTGATTCCGGCACGCCGGATCTCCGCCCCCGGCCAAGGCCCCGAGGTCTTCGGCAGGTGGAAGGGGCCCGCGTCCAACCCGAGCCGGGGGTTGGGCCGTTCGACGGCGGTGGCGGGCAGGACACCGTCGCGCAGACACGTGATGATCTTGGCGAGCCCGGCCAGGCCGGACGCCGAGTGCAGGTGCCCGATCCGCCGCTTGAGGGAGCCGAGCGCCACCGAGCCCCGGCCCACGCCCGACTTCCCGAACACCTCGGTCAGCGCCCGCACTTCGATCGGGTCACCGATGGCGGTGCCGGTGCCGTGGGCCTCGATGTACTGGACGGTCGACGGATCGACCTTCCCGTACACCTTGGTCAACAGCTCCACCTGCGCTTCGAGACTGGGAGTGGTGACGCCCATGGTGCGGCCGTCGTTGTTGACCGCGACGCCGGTGAGCGCGCCGAGGATCAGGTCGCCGTCGGCCCGCGCGGCGGCCATGGGTTTGAGCACGAGCGATGCCGCGCCCTCCCCCGGCACATAGCCGTCGGCCCGTTCGTCGAAGGTGTGGCAGAGGCCGTCCTTGGACAGCGCGCCCGTACGGGAGAGCAGGACGAAGGTCAGGGGGTCAATGAGGAGGTCGACCGCGCCGACCACGGCCAGCTCGCAGGCGCCCGTCCGCAGGCTCTGGCAGGCGAGCCAGACCGCCGTCAGGGAGGACGAGCAGGCGGTGTCCACGACCAGGCTGGGACCGGAGAGGTCGAAGCGGTCGGAGAGCCAGCTCGCCACGAAGTTCTGCGACCGGCCCCAGAGGGCCGCCGGGACCGGACCGCCGGTGCGGGATTCCGGGTGGGATCCGGGGCGGGATCCCGGCGGGTGGGAGGCCGGGTGGGATCCGGGGCCTTCGGTCGGGTCGGGCGACAGCCCCCGGCCGTGGTCGAAGCCGTAGGAGTTCATCCGGGCCCCGACGAACACACCGGCGTCGAGTCTGCGCCGGGTGCCGAGATAGCCGGCGTCCTCCAGGGCGCGGGCCCCGACCTCCAGCATGAGCCGCTGCTGGGGGTCGAGGAGGAGCGCGTCCTCGGGTGTCATCCCGAACGCGTCGTGGTCGAAGGAGAACGGGTCCTGGAGGAACGCCCCACGGTGGTGGGTGCCTTGATGACGGCCCTCACCCCGGTAGAGGTCGCGTGCCCAACGGCTCGCGGGCACCTCGTCGACCTCGACGTCCTCGCGCGTCACCATCCGGCTCAGGTCCACCGTGTCTTCGGCTCCGGGGAGCCGAACGGCCATACCGATCACGGCGATCGGGCTGTCGTCGGTCACAGCACTCCCTTCGTACGGTCGTCGGTGCGCCGGGGCTGACCACGGCTGATCAGAGGGCGGAGAAGCGCGCTGAGGGTGGAGTCCGGCGAGCCGGCCGGGCCGGGCTCCGGGAGGGGGCCGGGCTCCGGGGGAACCACCTCGCCTGTGCGTCTGCCTGTATCGGCTTCGGAGGCGGCCAGTCGTGCCCCCAGGTCGTCCACCGTGCGCGCCCGCATCAGGAAGGACGGGTCGACCGTACGGCCGCTGCGCTGCTCGATGGCGGTCGCCAACTCCGCGATGGCCAGGGAGTCCAGGCCGAGTTCCGGCAGGATCCGGTGGCCCGGGTCCTCGCCCAGTACGTGGAGGAAGGCGGCACGGACGAAGCCCGTCATGGTCTCGGCGCTCCGGCCGCCGGCCGCCCGGGACCCGGTCGAAGGAGCCACCTCCGGGGCGGTCGTCCGGATCACCGTCGGGGCCACCGCCGGATCGCCCGTCACGGGAGACGCCGTCGCGGTCCCGGGGAACAGCACGCTCCCGCCCGCGCGCAGATGCCCGGCGAAGCCCTCCAAGGCCTGGTCGACGGTCAGCGCGTGGGCCGCGGCGTACGAGGCGGCGGCCTCCATGCCCGTACCGGTCCAGTTCGGCCAGGCGTGGGCGGTGACGACCGTGGCGGAGGTGTTCTCCCGCTCGGCCAGGGCCAGTTGATAGGCGTTGGCGAGGGCGTAGTCGACCAGGCCCCGACCCGCTTCGGGCCGGACACCGGCGATGGAGGACACCAGTACGGCGAACTCGGCGCCCTCCGCCTTCGCCAGGCGTACGACATGGCGCGAACCCGCGATCTTGGGCTCGGTGACCTTCGCCGCGTCCGCCCACTCCCTGCGGCGGACCGCGCCGAACGGGTTCACACCGCCGGAGGAGTGCACCACGCCGAGCAGCCGTCCCCACCCCTGTCCGAACCGCGTGGCGACCGACGCCAGGGCGTCCTCGTCCGCGATGTCGCAGGGCAGGTAGTCCACCTCGGCCCGGCGCCGCAGCTCCGCCAGCGGGACGGAACGCGCGGTGTCGATCACCGAGCGGCCGACGATGCCGACCCGCTTGGCGCCCCGCTCGATCAGATGCCCGGCCAACTGCCGCCCGACGGCGCCGAGTCCACCGGTGACCAGGTAGTACCCGTCCACGGTCAGCTTGGTGGGAGGCCCGGGAACGGCAGGGACCTGCTCCGGTACGAAGCGGGCTCCGCGCCGGTAGGCGGCCACGGTGTCGTGGCCGGGACGCAGCGCCGCGAACTCGGCGGCCACGAAAGCCGCTTGGGCGGCGACCGGGTCCGCCGGGTCCAGGTCCAGCGTGGCGACGGCGAGCCCGTTCTCCGCGCAGGCCGCCCGTACGGCCATCACCCGGGCGGCGGCCTCGGGGCGGAGCCGGGTCCGCTCGTCGCTGTGGACCACAGCGGACAGCCGGTCGGCCCACACCAGCTTCCCGCCGGCGGGCAGGGCGGTGACGTGGGCGCGCAGGTCGGCCCAAAAGTCGCGCAACTCCCCTTCCGTGTCGGGGTGTACGGCGGTGTCCGCGACCACGACGAGCCCGCCGGCCGGGCTGCCCTCCTCCGCGACCGGGACGCCCACGTCCCGCAGGGCGGCGGTGATCGCGCGGGCCGTGTTCCGGTCGCCCGCGACCACCCGAACGGCCGTGCTGCCCCGGAATGGATCCCCGGCGGTGTCCGGACCGGGTTCAGGACGGAGGTGCTGGGCGCGCCAGGCGATACGCCAGGCCTCGGGGACTCCCCTGTCCGCCGGGACGTCCGCGACCGAGGTCGGGACCGGGACCGGGACCGGGACCGCCACAGATTCCGGCTCCGGCTCCAACTCCCGCTCCGCCCGTCCCTGCGCGGTGGGCGGCGGGACGGCCGCCGGCCTGACGTGCCAGTGGCGCCCGCGTGCGAAGGGATAGGTGGGCAGGTCCACGATCCGCGATCCGGGCGCCGAGAACGACGCCCAGAAGGAGGGATCACGCCGCGGTTCGGCCGTGAACGGCCGCCCGTCGGCGAGGGCGCGCAGTTCGTCCACCAGGTCCGCCGCACCGCGACCCCGTACGGCCGTCTCGCAACTCAGCTGCGAGCGGCCGACGTTCGCCGAGTGGCAGAGGTCGGCGGTCTCCCGGTCCCCGGCGGACGCGGCGAACCGGTCGGCGTACGCGGCGGCCAGCCGCCGTACCGCCTCCTCGGTCGCCCCGCTCACCCGCAGGACGTGGTCACGGGCGGACAGCGGCTCGCGCGGAGCGAGCGTGGGCGCCTCCTCCACGATCACGTGCGCGTTGACCCCGCCCATCCCGAAGGCGCTCACCCCACCGCGTCGCGGCGCCCGGTCGGTACGCGGCCACGGCACCGGCCGGTCCGCCACGTAGAACGGGGTGTCCTCGAAGCGGATGTGGTCGTTGGGGCGCGTCACGTGCAAGGTCGGCGGGATCTCCTCGTGCTCCAGGGCGAGGAGCACCTTCACCAACCCCACGAGTCCGGCGGCCGGTTCGAGGTGGCCGACGTTGGTCTTGGAAGAACCGATCGCGCAGAACTGCGTACGGTCCGTGTGCCGGCGCCACGCCCGCGTCAGGCCGTCCACCTCGATCGGGTCGCCCAGCGTCGTACCGGTGCCGTGGGCCTCGACCATCGCGAGGGACTCGGGAGAGACCTCCGCGTCCTTCAACGCGTGGGCGATCACCTCGTCCTGGGCGGCGCTGTTGGGCACGGTGAGCCCGCTGCCGCGTCCGCCGTGGTTGACGGCGCTCCCCTTGATGACACCCCGGACCCGGTCACCGTCCCGTAGCGCGTCGGCGAGAGGCTTGATCACCACCGTGACCACGCCCTCCCCCGGCACAAACCCGTCCGCCGCCGCGTCGAACGCCCGGGACGCGCCGGTCGGCGACAGGGCCCGCAGGTTGGTCATGGCGGTGTAGTGGAGCGGCGACATCGCGAGCCGGACCCCGGCGACGACCGCCTGTTCACACTCGCCGTCGCGGATGCTCCGTACAGCCGTGTGCAACGCCACCAGCGACGACGAACACAACGTGTCGATCGTCATGCTCGGACCCCGCAGATCCAGGAAATAACTCACCCGGTTCGCGAGGAAGGCGTTGTGATTGCCCAGGCCGCTGGGCGCGTCGAGTTCCGGCGCGATGTTGTGGTCCTTGTAGTGCTGATAGCTGGCGCCGACGAACACGCCCGTACGTGCCGGGACGGCGGCTGCGGGTACCCCGGCCGACTCCAGCGCCTCCCACGTCGTGCGGAGCAGCCAGCGCGCCTGGGGGTCCAGGACTTCGGCCTGCTTCGGGAAGAAGTCGAAGAAGCGGGCGTCGAACTCCTCGATGTTGTCGAGGAATCCACCGGCGGCGGTAGCGGCGGTACGACCGTGCTCGGCGCCCTGCCAGCGCGACGGCGGAGCCTGTCCCACGCCGTTGCCACCGCGCGAGAGCAACTCCCAGAAGCGCTCGGGATCAGGGGCGCCGGGGAGAGCGCAGGCGATCCCGATGACGGCCATGTCCTTGGTACGGACGGTGGGTTGGGCGGGCGCGGAGAAGGCAGGCTCGGAGACAGCGGGCTCCACCGCGTCGGCCACGGCCTCGGTGACGTCCGCGACCGGCGAAGGGCCCTCCTCCGGCGCCCGCTCCCCCACCGTCGCGGCCAACGCCCGGCAGTCCCGGGCCGCCAGCACGTCCGTGGGGCCCAGGCGCACCCCCAGCCGCTCCTCGATCTCCGCCGCGACCAAGGTCGCCAGCATGGAGTCCAGGCCGGCCGACGAGAGCGAGGTGTCCGGCCCGATGCCGGGGTCGCGCAGGACCTCACGTACGAGAAGGGTGACGGCCTCCTCCCCGGCCACCGGCACCAGCGGCCCCCGCGCCACGGAACGCGACCTGGTCCCCGCCCTCGTCCCGGCCTCCGGCTCGGATCCGGCGTTCGGCAGCGGCCGGTACACCACGTCGTCCAGCGAGGCGACCACCTCGCCGTCTGCGGCGAGCAGGGTCACGTCGCCCCGCCGTGTGCCGTCCGGCTCCTGCTCGACGGCACGGAGGTGTACGTACCTGGCGCGCGCCGGGTCGGAGCGGCGTACCGCGCGGCCCACCGACACCGGCAGATAGGTCGAGGTGAACGCGGCCGGGTCGGCGAGGGTGAGAACGGCCATGCTCTGGAGCGCGGCGTCGAGCGCCACGACCGCGCGTACCGCCGGACTCTCGTCGTCGCCGCCGATCCGGGCCAGCACACCCGCCGTGCTGTAGTGGATGTGGGTGAACGCCCGCAGCGGCGCGGCGAATTCCATGCCCTTGGCGGCGAACCAGGCGTACAGGCCGTCCGGTTCGAGGGTCCGCGTGTAGGTAGCCCGGAGAGCGTCAAGCCGGTGCAGGTCCTGTGATGGTGGCGGTGCGGCCTGATCCGGTACGGGGGCCGGTGGCCCCGGCGTCAGCCGCGCGATGACCAGGTCCCCGTACCGGAAGGTCACGGTCTCCGGGAACACCCGGTCGTCCAGGTCGCTGACGAGCGGGTGCTCCCCCACTCCCCTCGCCACCAGTGTGATCCGCTCCAGGACGGGGTGTCGTTCCCATCCCCGGGCGAGGACCAGCGCGGCCGGGACGGTCTCGTCGCCGAAGACCCGGTGGGCCCGCGTGACGCGCGCGGCCACCTCACCCAGTGGGTCGGGCGGTGTGACCTCTCCTACGGGGGTGGGTGTCGGCTCCGGCGAATCCGCGCGGTCGCGGAACGGGTAGGCGGGCAGCGACACCCGGCGCGGGGGTGCGGTGTCGAACGTACGCCGCCAGTCGAGCTTCTCCCCGGCGGTGTAGCGGTGGGCGAGGCGGGTGAGGGCGTGGTCCTCGGGCGTCGCGCCGCGAACGACCGTGCCGGGGACGACCGGGGCGCGAAGGGCCTGGTCCAGGGCGGTCCGCAGGTCGGCGGCCGTCGCGCCGAGCACGGCGATCCGGTGGGGCAGGTGGTCCCGCCCCACGGCGGCCGAGAAACACAGGGCGCCGAGATCGGGCGCCGGGTCGGAGGCGAGCAGGCGTGCCACGTCACCGGCGCGGCGGGCGAGTGCCTCGGGGGTGTGTCCGGAGAGGACGAGGAGGTGGGTACGGGACGGCTCGACGGGCACTTGCCGCTTGGCGGACACGGACACGGACGGGATCAGGGAAGCGGAAGACTCCCCGGGGACGGAAAGGGCCACCCGCGCCGGAGCCACGTACTCCTCGACCACCACATGCGCGTTGGTGCCGCCCATGCCGAAGGCGCTGATCCCGGCCCGTCGCGGACGCTCCGCCCGCGACGGCCACGGCATCGGCTCGGTGGGGACGACGAACGGGCCGGCCGCGAGGTCGATGTGCGTGCCGGGTGTCTCGTAACCGGCCAGCGGCGGGATCTCCCGGTGCCGGAGGCAGAGGAGGACCTTCACCAGGCCGGCCAGCCCGCTCGCGGGCTCCAGGTGCCCGATGTTCGCCTTGACCGACCCGAGGAAACACGGGTCGTGCCGCTCCTCGTCCCCTCCGAACACCTCGGCCAGCGCGGCGATTTCGATCGGGTCGCCGAGCCGCGTCGCCGTGCCGTGGGTCTCGACCAGGGTGATGTCCGCCGCCGGCACCTCGGCGTCGGCGAGGGCCGCGCGGATCACGGCGGCCTGCGCCTCGCTGCGGGGCACGGGCAGGGCACTGCCCCGGCCCCCGTGGTTCACGGCGGCTCCCTTGACGACCCCCAGGACGCGGTCCCCGTCCCGTTCCGCGTCGGCCAGCGGCTTGAGGACCACGGCGATCGCGCCTTCGCCAGGCACGAACCCGTCGGCGCGGTCGTCGAAGGGCCGGGGCAGCGTCGGCGACAGCGCGCCGAGCTGGCTGAGGCTGCGGTAGTACCAGGGCGTGAGGCCGACGTGGCACGCGGCGACGATCGCCGCGCCGCACTGGCCGGTGCGCAGGGCCGTCACCGCCTGCTGCACGGCGACGAGGGACGACGAGCACAGGGTGTCGACGGTCTGGGAGGGGCCGGTGAGATCGAGGGCGTACGAGATCCGGTTGGCCAGCAGCGCGTTCATCGAACCCAGCGCGGTGTGCGGGCCGATGGTGTCCAGGCCCCGGGCGTCGCGGTGGTGGGTGTAGGTGGCCCCGACGAACACACCGATGTCCCGGCGGCCCGCGAGACCGCTGTCGTCCATCACCGACCAGGCGTGTTCGAGGAGGAGTTTCTGCTGGGGGTCCATCTCCTCGGCCTCACGGACGGAGACGCCGAAGAACGTGGGGTCGAAGCGGTCGATCCCGGAGACGAAGGCGCCCGTACGGCAGTACGTCCCCGTCATGTGCGGTCCGCGGTCCTCGAAGTGGGCGTCGGCGCTCCAGCGTTCGGCGGGGACGTCGGTGAAGGCGTGGCCGCCGGAACGGAGCAGCTGCCAGAACGCGGCCTGGTCGGTGGCACCGGGCAGGTCTCCGGAGACGGCGATCACGGCGATGTCGTCGGCGCGCGGCAGGACTTGGTGGGGGTGGGGTGGGGACGTCCGGAGTGCCGTTGTCTGTGGGGTTGTTGCCGGTACGGGTGGCTCAACGGGCCCGTGAGTGAGGGGTGTTGACGTTGGGCTCACCCCGTAGCGCTCGGTCAGCGCGTCGACGAGACCGGCGAAGTCCGCGTACTCCAGGAACAAGGTCGCGGGGAGCCGGACGTCCCAGCGGCGGGACAGTTCCTCCGACAGCTCCACGCTCATGATGGAGTTGATGCCGTAATCGGCCAGGGGCGCGGTCCGGTCGAAGGTGCCGACGCCGAGACGCTCCCCCAGGAAGGTGGCCAGCTCGTCGCGGATACGGTCCGTGGTCGCCGAACCGGGCGCCACGCCCGCCGCGTCCGACGTCTCCCCCACGGCAGGCCGCTCTTCCGGCCGCTCCTCGCGCCCCGCCGCACGCTCGGCGCGGGGATCGACATCCGGGTGCGCGATCACCAGTTGCCGTACGTTCCCCCGCAGCGCGGCCGTCAGCGCGTCGAGGGCCTCGGCCGTGCCCAGCGGCCGTACCCCGCGCCGGCGCAACTGGTCGGCGGCGGCGGTGCCCATGCCCACCTCGCCCCACAGCCCCCAGTCGATGCTGATCCACGGTTCGCCGTGGGCGTGGGCGAACGCGTCGAGATAGGCGTTGGCCGCCGCGTAGCCCGCCTGGCCGAGATTGCCGAAGGTGCCCGACACGGAGGCGAAGAGGACGGCGAAGTCGAGGTCGGTCCCGGCGACCGCCGAGGACAGCTCGCGCAGGCCGTCGGCCTTGGGGCGCAGGACGGCCGCGATGTCGGCGGCGGTGGCGCCCCGGATCAGCCCGTCCTTGAGCGTGCCGGCCGCGTGCACCACGCCGTGCAGGGCGCCGAACCGCTCCCGGAACCCGGCGACCACGGCGGCCAGGGCGCCCGGTTCGGCGACGTCGACGGCGAAGGAGACGACCGCGCATCCGTACGCCTCGATCGCCGCCAGCCGTTTCGGGTCTCCCGTGCCTGAGCGGCTGACCAGGGCGACCGTACCGGCCCCCTCGCGGGCGAACCGCGCGGCGACCTCCAGGCCGAGGCCGCCGTGTCCGCCGAGGACGAGATAGCGCCCGCCACGGCGGATCGCCGGCCGGTCCTCGCCGGTCTCCCCGAGGGGGACCCGTGCGGGCTGCC
>NZ_WWJY01001037.1 GCF_009865405.1 Streptomyces sp. SID3212
CTCGCGGTACGCGTCCACCGCCCCGTCCCACCGCCCGAGCCGGCGCAGCAGATCGGCGCGGGTGGCGTACAGCGGGAAGTAGCCGGTCAGTTCCCCCGCCGAGACCAGGCCCTCCACCAGCGCGAGCCCGTGCCCGGGCCCCTCGGACATCGCGACCGCCACCGCGCGGTTCAGCTCCACCACGGGCCCCGGCGACCATCTGGCCAACTCGCGGTAGAGCAGGGCGATCTGGGGCCAGTCCGTGTCCGCCGCGTCGGACGCCGTGGCGTGGCAGGCCGCGACGGCCGCCTGTACCTGGTACGGGCCCGGCCGGCGCCGCAGCAGCGCGTCCTCCAGGACGGACAGCCCCTCGGCGATCCCGTCACGGTCCCAGAGCGCGCGGTCCTGCCGCTCCAAGGGCACCAGTTCCCCGGCGGCGTCGACCCGCGCGGCACGCCGTGCGTCGTGCAGCAGCATGAGCGCGAGCAGGCCCCGTACCTCCGTGTCGTCCGGCAGCAGTCCGGCCAGCACCCGGGTCAACCGGACGGCCTCGGCGGTCAGTTCACGCCGTACGGGCACCGCGCCGGCCGAGGCGCCGTACCCCTCGTTGTAGAGCAGGTACAGCACGCTCAGCACCGCCGCCGTCCGCTCCGGCAGCCGGTCGGCCGACGGCACCCGGAAGGGGATCCGCGCGTTCCGGATCTTGTTCTTCGCCCGGACCAGGCGCTGCGCCATCGTGGACTCGGAGACCAGGAACGCGTGGGCGATCTCCGCCGTGCTCAGCCCCGCGAGCGACCGCAGGGTGAGGGCGACGCGCGCCTCGGGCACCAGCGCGGGGTGGCAGCAGGTGAAGATCAGCCGCAGGC
This sequence comes from Streptomyces sp. SID3212, assembly GCF_009865405.1. Taxonomy (GTDB): domain Bacteria; phylum Actinomycetota; class Actinomycetes; order Streptomycetales; family Streptomycetaceae; genus Streptomyces. The sequence goes on from NZ_WWJY01001037.1 coordinate 846, forward strand.
GGTCGTCGGGCAGCGAGCCGTCCCCGTCCACTCCGTCCTCCTGTTCCCTCGGTGCGCCCGCCGGCGCGCGGTCCGCCAGGCCGGCCACTTCCCGTACGGCCCTGGCCTCGGTCCGCGCGCGGCGCAGCCGGTCCAGCGCCC
>NZ_WWJY01001038.1 GCF_009865405.1 Streptomyces sp. SID3212
GGGACGTCCAGGACGACGCTGCCGTCGGGGACCCCGCCCAGCGCCATCGGGACAACCTCGTCGAGGTCTATCTCGCGGATCAGAGGGGTCACGGTCCCGGTCTGGAGCCGGGACATGTCCAGCAGGTTCCCCACCAGATTGTCCAGGCGGTCGGCGCCGTCCTCGATGCCCTCCAGCAGTTCCGCGCGGTCCTCCTCCGACCACTCGACGTCGTCCGAGCGCAGAGAGGTGACGGACGCCTTGATCCCGGCCAGCGGAGTACGGAGGTCGTGGCTGACCGCAGCGAGCAGGGCCGTACGGATCCGGTTGCCCTCCGCCAGCGCCCGCGCGTGCTCCGCCTCCCCCACCAGCCGCTGCCGGTCCAGGACGACCGCCGCCTGCGCCGCGAACGCCGCCAGGACCCGGCGGTCCTCCGCCGGCAGGACCCGCCCCGACAGCGCCAGCGCCATGTGGTCCCCCACCGGCATGTCCACGTCCGCGTCCTCCGGGCGGTCCACGCGGCGGGTGGTGCCCACGCGGCCCGCGCAGGTCCACGGAGCGATCTCGCTCTCCCGCTCCAGCAGCGCCACCGACTCCATCGCGAAGGTCTCCCGTACCCGCTCCAGCAAGGCGTCCAGGGTGGTCTCCCCGCGCAGGACACTGCCCGCGAGGAACGACAGGATCTCGGACTCCGCCCGCAATCGGGCGGCCTGGTGGGTACGGCGGGCCGCCAGGTCCACCACCGACGCCACCGACACCGCGACCGCCACGAAGATGACGATGGCGACGATGTTCTTCGGGCTGGCGACGGTCAACTGGTGCAGGGGCGGCGTGAAGTAGTAGTTGAGCAGCAGCGAGCCGAAGGCGGCCGAGGCCAGGGCCGGAAACAGTCCGCCGAGCAGCGCCGCGGCCACCGTCAGGGCCAGGAACAGCAGCATGTCGTTGGCGAGGCCCACCTCCGGCGCCATCTGGTTGAGCAGCAGGGTCAGCAGCGCCGGTCCCGCCACCCCCGCCAGCCATCCCCAGATGATCCTGGAGCGTCCGAGCCGTGCCCCACGGGCGGCCGGGAGCCCGCGCCCCTTCGCCACCTCGCCGTGCGTGACGATGTGGACGTCGAGGTCGGGCCCCGACTCCCGGGCGACGGTCGT
>NZ_WWJY01001039.1 GCF_009865405.1 Streptomyces sp. SID3212
GACGCCTTCCAGGAGGCGGACATCGTCGGCATCACGATGCCGATCACCAAGCACAACTTCCTGGTCAGGAACGCCGAGGACATCCCCAGAACCATCGCGGAGGCGTTCCACATCGCGGCGACGGGCCGCCCAGGACCCGTCCTGGTCGACATCGCCAAGGACGCCCTCCAGGCCCGTACGACCTTCAGCTGGCCGCCCGTCAAGGAGTTGGCCGGCTACCGCCCGATCACCCGCCCGCACCCGGGGCAGCTCAGGGAGGCCGCCCGGCTCCTGACCACGTCCCGGCGGCCGGTGCTGTACGTGGGCGGGGGCGTCCTCAAGGCCCGCGCGACGGCGGAGCTGCGCATCCTCGCCGAGCTGACCGGGGCGCCCGTGGTCACCACCCTCATGGCGCTCGGCGCGTTCCCCGGCAGCCACCCGCAGCACGTGGGCATGCCGGGCATGCACGGGGACGTCGCGGCGGTCACGGCCCTCCAGAAGGCCGACCTGATCGTCGCGCTGGGCACCCGTTTCGACGACCGGGTCACGGGCAAGCTGGACAGCTTCGCGCCGTACGCCAAGGTCGTGCACGCCGACATCGACCCGGCGGAGATCTCCAAGAACCGGCTCGCGGACGTCCCCATCGTCGGGGACGCCCGTGAGGTGCTCGCCGGCCTGGCCGCGGCCGTACGCGCGGAACACGAGGACGGGCGGTACGGCGCGTACGCGGAGTGGTGGCGGGACCTGGACCGCTGGCGCGCCACCTACCGCCGCGGCTACGAGCCGGCCGCCGACCCGGGGCTGCTCCTGCCGCAGCAGGTCATCGAACGGGTCGGCCAACTCGCCCCGGAGGGAACGCTGTTCGCCTCCGGCGTCGGCCAGCACCAGATGTGGGCGGCGCAGTTCCTCCCGCACGAGGAGCCGGGCACCTGGTTCAACTCGGGGGGCGCGGGGACCATGGGGTACGCGGTGCCCGCCGCGATGGGCGCGAAGGCCGGCCGCCCCGACCGTACCGTCTGGGCGATCGACGGCGACGGCTGCTTCCAGATGACCAACCAGGAACTCACCACCTGCGCCCTGAACAACATCCCCATCAAGGTCGCGATCATCAACAACGGCGCGCTCGGCATGGTCCGCCAGTGGCAGAACCTGTTCTACGGCGCCCGCTTCTCCAACACCGTCCTGCACGACGGCGCCACCAACGCCACGACCGGATCCACCCTGGGCGTGGGCTCCGCCACCAACCGGGGCACCCGCGTCCCCGACTTCGTCCAGCTCTCCGAGGCGATGGGCTGTGTGGGCCTGCGCTGCGAGAACCCGGACGAACTGGACGCGGTCATCGACAAGGCCAACTCGATCAACGACCGCCCGGTCGTCGTGGACTTCATCGTCCACGAGGACGCGATGGTGTGGCCGATGGTCGCCGCCGGCACCTCCAACGACGACATCATGGCCGCCCGCGGCGTCCGCCCCGACTTCGGCGACTCCGCGGACGACTGAGAGGACCCTCCGACATGTCCCAGCACACACTCTCCGTCCTGGTCGAGAACACACCCGGCATCCTGGCCCGGGTCGCCGGTCTCTTCTCACGGCGCGGTTTCAACATCGACTCGCTCGCGGTCGGCACCACGGAACACCCCGAGCTGTCCCGTATCACCATCGTGGTCAGGGTCGACGAGGAACTGCCCCTGGAGCAGGTGACCAAACAACTCAACAAACTGGTCAACGTGTTGAAGATCGTCGAGTTGGAGGCGGACTCCGCCGTCCAGCGCGAACTGGTCCTGGTGAAGGTCGGCGCCGACAACACCACGCGCGGCCAGATCGTACAGATCGCCGAGCTGTTCCGCGCCGGGGTCGTGGACGTCTCCCCCGAGGCCGTCACCCTGGAGGCGACCGGTTCCGGCGCCAAGCTCGACGGGATGCTCCGGATGCTCGCGCCCTTCGGCATCAAGGAGTTGGTCCAGTCCGATGCGATCGCGATCGGCCGCGGGTCCCGCGCGCTGGCCGACCGCGCGGTGCGCGAGGCGCGTCCGATGCGCCTGGCGACGTCCGACACCCCGGTGAGCGCGGGTGCGCGGAGCGCCTAGCGCCCTCCGTACGCCCCGCTCTTCCCCCCGTACCTCCGCCCCCCATCACATCCGCCATCCGCCGATACGTTTCCCGACCGAGGAGAGTCCCTCATGTCCGCCGAGCTGTTCTACGACGACGACGCCGACCTGTCCATCATCCAGAACCGCAAGGTCGCGGTCATCGGGTACGGCAGCCAGGGCCACGCCCACGCGCTGTCGCTCCGTGACTCGGGTGTCGACGTCAGGGTCGGTCTGCACGAGGGCTCCACGTCCAGGGCGAAGGCCGAGGAGGAGGGTCTGCGCGTCGTGTCGGTGGCGGAGGCCGCCGCCGAGGCCGACGTCATCATGATCCTGGTCCCGGACCCGCTCCAGGGCAAGATCTACGAGGAGTCCGTCAAGGACCAGCTCAAGGACGGCGACGCGCTGTTCTTCGGCCACGGTCTCAACATCCGTTACGGCTTCATCAAGCCGCCCGCCAATGTCGACGTGGC
>NZ_WWJY01001040.1 GCF_009865405.1 Streptomyces sp. SID3212
CTGGTCGAACTGCACGCGGTGTCGGGACCGGGAGCGGGCCGTACCTGGCGGCTGGGCCAGGGCAGTCACGAGATCGGCACCGACGCGCTGTGCGCGGTCGGACCGCTCGGCGACGGCACGGACGCCCCCGCCGACACAGCCGGTGTCCCCACGCACGGCCTCTGGCTGACCGTACGCGCGGACGGCTCCGCCTACTGGCACCGCACCGACGCGGCTCCCCGCGACACCGTGCGCGGCAGGACCGTGGAGCC
>NZ_WWJY01001041.1 GCF_009865405.1 Streptomyces sp. SID3212
GCGTACGCGTAGGTACGGCCCGCCCGGTCGCCGAACCCGCAGCGCATCCCGGGGTCCGTACCCCCGCAGCGGTCGCCGGTGATCTCCTCGCGCCGGGTGAAGTACGCGTCCAGGTACGCCCCGGCGCGCGGGCGTCCGGCGGCCCGGGCCCGCAGGACGGCTTCCCGTCCGGTGGCGGGCGGCGGGGTGTCCCCGAGGCCAT
>NZ_WWJY01001042.1 GCF_009865405.1 Streptomyces sp. SID3212
CGCGTGCGGCGCGATCGCCCTGCTCGCCATCGGTACGGGCCGGCGCAGGTCACTGATCCCCGCCCTGGCCGGGGCCGTGCTGCTCCTGGTGCTGTACGACCCCTGGTTGGCGCGGAGCTACGGATTCCTGCTCTCCGTCCTGGCCACGGGCGCGCTGCTCACGCTCGGGCCCCGCTGGAGCGCCGCGCTGGGGCGGCGGGGGGTGCCTCCCCG
>NZ_WWJY01001043.1 GCF_009865405.1 Streptomyces sp. SID3212
CCGGCCGACGTCGATGCGCAGGGCGAGTCCGGCGGCCTGGGCGTGCTGGACGTCCTGGGCGAGCTGGCCCGGGGGGCGGGCGAACACGAGGGGGGACAGGGGGTGTTCGTAGACCCGGCGGACCCAGGCGCCGACGTACAGCCGCTCGCGCTCCTCCCAGCCTGCCCCGGCGGACGGGCCGGGGTCGTCGCGCTCGACGGCGGCGGTGAGGGCGGCGAAGTAGGCGGCGAGATCGGCCTCCTGGAGGGCCGCGGGGGCGGGTCCGGGGCGCTCGGCGGCGAGGGAGGGCGTCCGGGGGCGGTTCGTGGTCCGAACGGTCTGAGCGGCCTGAGCCGTCTGAGCGGTCTGGATGGTCGGTGCGGCCGGTGCGGTCTGGATGGTCTCAACGGTCGGTGCGGTCATGGCGGTTACGTTCCTTCCGGGTCCGGTGCGGTGGATGTCTCGGTGCGCGGTACGGGATGGATGTGTACGGGCCCCCGGGCGCGGTCCCCCTGGGGACGGGCCACCGCCGCCGCGACCGTGTCGCCGAGCCACAGGTCCTGGACGGCCCAGGCGGTGGTACGGCCCGCGTAGGTGTGCAGCACCCTGACCGGGCCCCGGTGGGCGGGCCAGGTCTCCAGCCGGTTGAGCACGGTGCCCACCAGGCCGAGCCCGGCCGCCTTCACGACGGCCTCCTTGCGGGTCCAGATGCGGTGGAAACCGGCGTCCCTGGCCGGTCCCGGGGCCAGCGTCAGCAAGTGCGCGCTCTCGTTGTCCGTCAGGACCGAGCCGGACAGCGAGGCTTCCCGCATCGGGCGTACGGTCTCGACGTCGACCCCGATCGTGGTGCCCGCGCCGAGCGCGAAGACCCCGCAGTCGGCCGTACGGGACATGCTGATCGCCAGCGGGGCCGCGCTCTCGGGGGCCACGACCCTCGGGGGGCCGTGCCCGCGGTCGCCGCAGCCGGGGCAGCGGTGCCTGCCCAGCTCGACGGATTCGGGAGCGATCCCCAGCAGCCCGGCCAGGGCTCTCCTGGCCGCCGCCCTGTTGTGCGCGAAGGCCGCCGCGTCCCGTTCCGCCAGCAGGCTGAGCGCGCGGCGGAACTCCTCCGTGCCGAGCAGGGCGAGGTCGGACGGGTCGAGCTGGGCCGGCGGCCGCCACCACCAGACGTGCGCCTCTCCGTCGGTACCGGGCACGCCCGTCGCGCCGGGCACGGCGTGGGGAGGCTGCCGGGTGTGTTCGCCCTTCGGTGTTCCGTGTGTGAACGCCATGGACTTTCCCATTTCCCTCACAGTCTCTCTCTTCGACCTTTCTCGGCCTCTTTCACTTTCTCTCCGCGTGCGGCGCGGATCCTCTCCGCGTGCGGCGCGGACAGAAATGCCACCCGGCGATCGTGCACCGTGCGGCTATGGACCCTCTATACGCGTCGCGGCACGTCGTGGATTCCCGTACCCATGAATGCGCCCGTAGGGGCGCGATAGCACCTTCTCCGAGACTGGGGCGGTAAATTCCGATCGACGCGAGGAATGCCCACATGTCCGAGACCCATACGCTTGCCCTGCCTCTTCTCACGGCTCCCGCCGTCACCGCGGTCGAACTCACCGACGCCGAACGGAGCGAGCTCGTCGCCGTCGCCGAGCAGCTGGCCCCGGAGGTGGCCGCGGGGGCCCGGATCGACGATCCGGCCTGGTTGGAGGCGGCTCGTGACGCCTCGGCGCTGCTGCCGCGCACCCTGCTGGCGACCCTCAGGAAGTTCCGCCACGACGCGGGCCCCGACGGCGTGCTGCTGCTGCGGGACATGCCCGTGGTGGCGAACGCGCCGCTGCCGGTGACACCGACCGTGAAAGGATCGGTCGAACGCATTCCCACGATCGCGGCGGCCGTGATCACCACGGCGATGCTCCAGCTCGGCGAGGTCGTGGCGTTCAGGAACGAAAAGACCGGCGCGCTCGTACAGAATGTCGTGCCCGTTCCCGGAAATGAGACCTCGCAGAGCAATGCGGGATCCGTGCTGCTCGAACTGCACATCGAAAACGCCTTTCACGCCAACCGCCCCGACTACGTCGGACTCCTGTGCGTACGGGAGGACGCGACGGGGGACGCGAAACTCTGCACGTCCTCGATCCGCCGGGCGCTGCCGCTGCTCTCGGAGCGCACTCGGGCGGTGCTGGCGGAGCCCCGGTTCCTCACCGAGCCGCCGCCGTCCTTCGGGTCCCTGGACAGCGCCACTCCGGCGCACGCCGTGCTGAACGGCGACCCCGGGGACCCCAACGTGCTGGTGGACTTCTCCGCCACCCATCCGCTGGACGACGAGGCGCGCGAGGCCATGGCGGAGCTGCGGGAGGCGTTCATGTCGACCATGTCGGCGCTCGCGCTGCGCGTCGGGGACCTCGCGGTGGTCGACAACCGGCTGGCGGTGCACGGCCGTACGTCGTTCACGCCGGCCTACGACGGCGCGGACCGCTGGCTGCACCGGGTGTACGCGCACCTGGACCACCGGCGCAGCCGGGTGGACCGGGCGGACAACGGCGCGGTGCTGGGCTGACCGGGCGCCCCGCCCGGATCGCCGGCCCCGACGGCCCCGACGGCCCCGACGGCCCCGACGGCCCGAACGACACGAGAGCCGGTCTCCAGGACCCTGACCGGGGTCCTGGAGACCGGCTCTTGCCGTGGGGTGCCCGTCCCCGTGGGTGCCTGTCCCCGTGGGGTGCCCTCCGTGCCCGGGCGGGACGCACACGCCGAAGGGGCGTACGGGATGTCCTCCCGTACGCCCCTCGTGGCGGTCCGGCCGGTCCGTGACGGCCCCTTTACTGGCGGGAGCTGATCACGTCCGCCGGACTGCTGCTCAGCGCGAACCGCCCCGGGATCAGCGTCGCCACCGCCGCGAGCACCGCGGCGAGGGCGAGCACACCCACGTACATCAGCGGGTCGACCGACGGCTGCGCCGCGCCCGTCATCCCCACGCTGAACGCGGTGAGGACGGCGAACGCGATGCCGGTGCCGAGGACGGCCGCGACCAGGACCACCAGGGCCGACTCGATGCGCAGCATCGACATCACCTGCCGGCGGGTCGTGCCGACGAGCCGCAGGAGCGCGAACTCGCGGGTGCGGTCCGAGACCGACATGGCCAGGGTGTTGACCACCGCGATCGCGGTGAACGCGATGATCAGGCCCATGGCCAGGTAGTTGACCTCGGCGTTGGACTGCTGGACGTCGGCCGCCAGGCCGTCGACCTCGGTGCGGTCCAGCACCGCGATCCCGGGGAACGCCTTGACCGCGGCGGTCAGTTGCTGCCTGCCCGCCTTCCCGTCACCGGCCGTCTTGACCAGGACGGAGGAGGCGAGCGGGTTGTCGACGTGCTTCGAGACCAGAGTGTGGGACATCGTCAGATCGCCGAAGCCCAGACCGCGTTCGTAGACGGCGGCGACCTTGAGGATGACCTCGGTGCCGTCACCGAGGGTCAGCCGCAGGCTGTCCCCCGGCTTCTTGCCGAGGTTGTCGGCCGATACGTCGCTCAGCGCGACGCTCTTGTCGCCGAAGCCCTTGATGGAGCCCTGCGAGACGTCCGGGTCCCAGTTGTCGGTGAGCCCCTGCGGAGTCAGGCCCTGCGCCGGGTACTTGTCGAGGCCGACGCGGACCGTGGTGCGGACCACCTCGGTCACGTCGGTGACCCCGGGAACCTGCCGCAGCGCCGCCGTGGCGCCGGCCGGGACACCCGGACCGCTCGAACCGACCACCCAGTCGGCCTTGTTGCCCGCCTTGGCCTGCGCCGTCGAGGCGTCGCCCATGGTCGTCTGGACGAACAGGACCGTGGACGCCATGCCGATGAGCAGCGTCAGCGGCGTGACCGCCGAGGCCATCCGCTTGGCGTTCGCCTTCGCGTTGGCCGTGGCGAGGTGGCCGCCGACCCGCGAGAGGCGCAGCGGAACTCCCGCGAGGGCCACGGAGATCCGGGAGATGACCGGGCCGAGGACCGCGACGGCGACGGACAGGACGACGACGCAGAGGAAGGTGACGGGCTGCGACGCCGGTTCCGTACGGAGGAAGCTGAGGACGACGACGAGGACGATGCCGCCCGCGAGGACCAGGGCGCCGGTGAGGAGCCTGCTCCAGGCGAAGTGCCGCTTCTCCATGGCCGCTTCGGAGAGTGCCTCGGCGGGGCGGATCCGGGCGGTGCGGCGTGCGCTGATGCGCGCCGCGGCCCAGGCGCCGAGCAGGGCGGCGGCGATCGCCGCGAAGAACGGGACGACGCTGTAGGTCATCTCCAGGGTTTCGGGGATGGCCTTGAAGTCGACGAACTTGCCGTGGAGCCAGTACGCGATGGGCAGTCCCATCGCCGAGCCGAGCACACCCGCGAGCGCCCCGATGATCAGGGCTTCGCGGCCGATGAGCTGCTTGACCTGCTTGGGGGTCGCCGCGACGGCCCGCAGGAGGGCGATCTCGCGGTGGCGCTGCTGGATGGAGAGGGCGAAGGTGCCGACGACGACGAGGATCGCGACGAGCAGGGACGTACCGCCCATGGCGCCGCCCATCGAGACCATCTTGATCCGGGCGGCGCCCGCGTCGAGGAACTCGACCGGGCCCCGGTTGCCGCCGGTGGCGACCTTGTACCGGATGCCGTCGTCGTTGGCCAGCGCCTTGTTGACCTGGGAGGCCAGTTCACCGGCGGAGACTCCGGGCTTGGGCAGGACGCCGATCACGGCGGCCTGGCCGCCGCGCCCGGAGAGCTTCTGGGCCTCCGCGTCCGAGAAGAACAGGGAGGTCTGCTGGCTCAGGTCGCCGCTCCTGGGCGCGGCGATCCCGCTGACCTTGTACGGGGTGGGGGCACCGGTCGACTGGACGACGACCTCGGCGCCGGGCTTGAGCCCCGTACGGGAGGCCAGTTCGCGGTCGACCACGACCTCGCCCGCGCCGGGCGCCTTGCCGTCGGTGAGGGCGAAGGGCGTCAGGCCGGCCGAGGACCAGCCGTGGCCGTACGACTTCTTGCCGTCGACGCCCTCGACGATCCGGCCGCCGGAGTCCACCGCGTAGGCGGGGAAGGTGACTTCGGAGACGATACGGGCGGCGCCGGGCAGCGCGGAGAGCTTGTCGTCCGTGCCGGCCGGCAGCCAGACCCGCTCGGCCAGCGGCTTGGCCTTGTGCTTGGTCTTGGTCTTGCCCTTCTTCTTCTTGACGGTGGTCTGGTGGACGTTCTGGTCGGCGCCGACGATCACCGGGGCGGCGGCGTAGCGCTCGGTGTTGATGGTGCCGCGCAGGCCGGTCTCCAGCAGGATGCCGCAGGCGGTGACCAGCGCGGCCGCGCAGAACAGGGCGAGGAAGGCGCCGATGAAGCTGCCCTTCCTGGCCCTCAGGGTCTGGATCGCGTACCGCAGCATCAGGCCCACGCTCCCAGGTGTGTCATGCGCTCGGCGACGCGGTCGGCGGTCGGGGAGTCCATGCGGCCGGCGAGCTTGCCGTCGGCGAGGAACAGGACGGTGTCGGCGTAGGCGGCGGCGATCGGGTCGTGGGTCACCATGACGACGGTCTGGCCGGTCTCGTTCACGCAGGCCCGCAGCAGGGACAGGATCTCCTTGGCGGTCACGGTGTCGAGCGCGCCGGTCGGCTCGTCGCCGAAGATGACGTCGGGGCGGGTGATCAGGGCGCGCGCGATGGCGACGCGCTGCTGCTGGCCGCCGGAGAGCTCCGCGGGCCGGTGCTTGGCCCGGCCGCCGAGGCCCACGCGGGTGAGGATCTCCTCCAGCCACGCCTTGTCGACGCTTTCGCCGGAGAGCCGTACGGGCAGCTCGACGTTCTGGAGCACGGAGAGGGAGGGGATCAGGTTGAACGCCTGGAACACGAAGCCGACGCGCTGTCTGCGCAGCTTGGTCAGCTTGGTCTCGCTCAGGTCGTTCAGCTTGGTGTCGCCGATGTAGGAGGTCCCCGTGGTCGGCTTGTCGAGACCGGCGGCGCAGTGCAGGAAGGTGGACTTGCCGGAGCCGGACGGGCCCATCACCGCGGTGTAGGAACCGCGTTCGATGGTCACCGAGACTCCGTCGAGCGCGCGGACGCCCCGGCCGTTCTTCCCGTACACCTTGGTCACGTCGTCCAGGCGCAGGGCGTGGCCCCGGGCGTCAGTGCGGTAGCCGCTGCTGCTCTCCTGCGAACGACGGCTGCTCCTCTCGGTGATCATGCGCGACCAGTCCTCTCCATAGTGCGATTCCAAGGGGTAAAGGCATCGGGGACCAGCCTGACCCCCAGATCTATATACGATCTATCACAGGGTGTTACTGACACATACTCAACTTCTTTTCGTGCCACGTCTTTTCACGCGAGGGGATACGGACGCGCCGCCCGGAGGGGACCGGGCGGCGCTTTCCGTAGCCGTGCGGCCGGTTAGGGCGTGTCCGCCGGGGCGTGGAGGTGGACCTCCCCCCGGGTGCTCCCCAGCGGGCGGGCCAGGGACGCGGACCACGGGCCCGGCACCGCGAGGTCCCGCACCTCCCAGTGGGTCGTCTCGGCGCGGTACGTGTGCGCCACCTCGACCGGGCCCGGGTCGGCGGGGCTCACGTCGAGCGCGTGCAGCTCCATGCCGAGCAGCCCCAGGCCGACCGCCTTGACGACGGCCTCCTTGCGGGTCCACGTCCGGTGGAAGGCCGCGTCCCGCTCGGGGCCCCGTGGCCGGCCCATGACGTACGCCCGTTCCGACGGGGTCAGGACCACGTCGGCCAGGTTGTCGTCGACCGGCCTCAGCGCCTCCACGTCGACGCCGACCCAGGCACCGGCCCGTACGGCCAGCGCCCCGATCCCCGCCGTACGCGACAGGCTGACCGCCAGCGGCACCGGCGGCCGGACGACGGACGGCGGCCCGTGTTCGGGATCGCCGCAGCCGGGACAGATCCGCCGGCCGAGGCCGACCTCTCCCGGGGTGATGCCGAGCAGCCCGGCGATCGCGCGCCGGGCGCCCGCCCGGGTCGCGGTGAACGCGGCGGCGTCCGCCTCGGCGTGGAACCGCTGGGCGCGGCCCCGTTCCACCGAGTCGAGCGCGGCGTAGTCCGCCGGGTCGGTGCGGCCGCCGAGCGGCCACCACCACACGTGCGCCTCGCCGAGCGTCCGCAGGCGTGCCACGGCCGCGAGCGCGGTGTCGGGTACGTACACCTCGCTGATCGTGGTGTCGATCGTGGTGCTTCCCCGAGGCGTCATCCGCCCCTCCTCTCTCCGTCCTTTCCGGTAACGGCCGGTCTCAGGCCAGTCCGCCCAGGCGCAGGAGCAGGTCCTTGACCTCGGTGGCGTGGTAGCGGTCCCGTCGCTGACCCGGGTCGGAGCACAACAGCAGTGGTCCGTCCCGGTCGTCCTGGGGCAGCCGTCCGTGGCTGCCCCTGACATGGGTCGGGTCGAGCGGCACCACGTTGAGGGGCGCCCTCATCCCGGCCTTCTTGCGCAGCAGTGTCAGTGCCGCCTTCGCCTTCACCGCCGGATCGGCGGGGTCGAAGAAGAGTTCGGCCGGGTCGTAGCCCGGCTTGCGGTGGATCTCCACGCCGCGCGCGAAGTCGGGGGCGCGGGTGTCGTCCAGCCAGTAGTAGTACGTGAACCAGGCGTCCGGGTCGGACACGGCGACCAGTTCCCCCGAGTTGGGGTGGTCGATGCCGTACGCGGCCTGCTCGGTGCGGTCCCAGACCTCGTCGACCCCGTCGAGGTGTTTGAGGACGTCGCGCACCCGGGGGACGTCCGACGGGTCGGCGACGTACACGTGGGCGGCCTGGTGGTCGGCGACGGCGAACGCCCTGGAGGTGTACGGGTCCAGGTACTCCATGCCGCGCTGGGAGTAGACGGACAGCAACCCCTCCCTGCGCAGGGCCCTGTTGATGTCGACGGGCCGGCTGACCGGGCTGATGCCGTACTCGCTGAGCGCCACGACGGTGGTGCCCCGGTCGCGCAGATCGCCCAGCAGCGGCCCGAGTTCGGCGTCGGCGTCGCGGGCCGCCTGCACGGCCTGCGGGCTGTCGGGGCCGTACCGCTGGAGGTCGTAGTCCAGGTGCGGGACGTAGATGAAGGACAGGTCGGGGCGCCGGGTGTCGGCGACATGGCGGGCGGCGCCCGCGATCCAGCGGGTGGAGGCGATGGACGCGGTGGGGCCCCAGTAGTGGAAGAGGGGGAACTCGCCCTGCCGGGCGGTGAGTTCGTCGCGCAGTCCGGCGGGGGTGGTGTAGCAGTCGGGGGACTTGCGGCCGTCGTGGTGGTAGACGGGACGCGGGGTGAGGACGGTGTCGACGTCGGCGCCCATCGCCCACCACCAGCAGAGGTACGCGGTGGTGTGTTCCGGGTCCCTGGCGCGCGCGGCCTGCCACACCTTCTCACCCTGGACGAGGGCGTTGTGCTGGCGCCACATCATGACTTCGCCGTGGTCGCGGAAGTACCAGCCGTTGCCGACGGCTCCGTGGTCGCGGGGCAGGAGGCCGGTGGTGAAGGTGGCCTGGACGGTGGCGGTGACCGCCGGGAAGACCGTGTCGAGGCGGGACGTGAAGCCCTCTTCGCCGATGGCCCTGACGTTGGGCATCTCGGCGAGGAGGCGGGGGGTGAGGCCGACGGTGCAGAGCACGGCGACCTGGTTGCGGCGGCCTGCCGGACTCCCTCTCATGACGGGGCTCCCTCGTACGGGCCCTGCGGCGGGATGTCACGCGCTCGTTCGTACGGGCCCTCGTGGGGGCGCAGGCCGAGACCGGTCAACTCCTGCTGGGTCCATTCGAGTTCGGTGGCGATCCCGGCGGCGACGGTGGCGGGCCCGGCGGGGCGCAGCCCCTTGGGCAGCACGTCCCAGGTGTACGTCTCGACCTCGATGTGGTCGGTCAGCGCGCGCTCCCCGCCGAACGCCACCCGCAGGGTCTCCTGAAGTACGTCGCTGGTGTTGCGCAGCGGCGGCTCGGGCTGGTCGTGCAGGGGCACGTGGTAGTGGATCCGCCACGGCGCCTCGCCCGGCAGCGCCCCGGCGAGCGCGGGCGCGAGGTCGTCGCTGCCGTGCAGGGTGCCGTCGGCGGACCGTTCCCGGGTCTGGTGGAGGAAGCGCGGTTCGGCGAACGGGCGCAGGGCTTCCCGTACTTCCGGGTCCGAGGGGTGGTCGGCGACCAGGGCGGACGACGCCTGGAGCTTGACGACGGGGACGCCGGCGGTGAGCAGCGCGGCGATGGCGCCGGCCGGGTCCTCGTGCTGGACGGCGAGGTGGCAGACGTCCAGGCAGAGCCCGATCCAGTCGTGGTCGGCGCCGGCGATCGCCTCGGCGGCCTGTGCGGTGGTCTCGGCGACGCAGCCCGGTTCCGGTTCGAGGCCGACCCGGACGACCCGCCCGGTCTCGGCCTCGATCTGCTTGAGGCCGGCCGCGAGGGCGTCGAGGTGGCGGGCGGCGGCGGAGCGCTGGACCCCGGTCCAGGAGGTGCGCCAGGCGAGCGGGAGGGTGGAGATGGAGCCGCGGGCCGCGTCGTCGGGGAGTAACCCGGCCAGGACGCGGGCGAGGTTGAGGGTGTAGGTGAGGCGGGAGGGTTCGGACCAGTCGGGGTAGTAGACGCCGCGTTTGACGACGGGCGCGTGGAATCCCCGGTAGGGGAAGCCGTTGAGGGTGACGGTCTCCAGGCCACGTGAGGTCATGTCACGGCGCAGGGCGGCGACGGCCTCCGGGTGGGTGGCGAGGTGCGCGGCCACGTCGGAGGGGAGCCACAGGCCGAGCCCGATCAGGTCGGCGCCGAGGTGCTGGCGCACCGGTTCGCAGTACTCGGCGAGCTGGGCCGTGATGCCGTCGAGGGTCTCGGCCGGATGCACGTTGGTGCAGTACGCGACATGGACCGTGGTGGAGTCGGAGTGGTGGAGACGCATCGTCTATCGTCCTCAGCTGCCGCCGCGGGCGATCGAGTTTCCGGCGTACAGCCCCGCGGCCTGTACATCGTTGGAGCCGTCCAGGTCGAGCCTGCCCGACTGTCCGTAAAAGATGAGGGGGTTACGCCACATCACCCGGTCGACCTCGTCGTGGTCGAAGCCGGCGGCGAGCATGGCATCCGCGGTGGCGCGGGTCAGCAGGGGGTCGCTGTGCCCCCAGTCGGCGGCGGAGTTGACGAGGATCCGCTCGGTGCCGTACCGCTTCAGGACGGCGACCATGCGGTCCGGGGTCATCTTGGTGTCGGGGTAGATGGAGAAGCCCATCCAGCAGCCGGAGCCCGCGACTTCGCCGACGGTGACCTCGTTGAGGTGGTCGAGTACGACGTACCCGGGGTCGATGCCGGACTCGCCGACGACGGCGAGCGAGCGGGCGGTGCCGCCCGCCTTGTCGCGGTGCGGGGTGTGGACGAGGGCGGGCAGCCCGAACTCGACGGCGAGGGCGAGCTGGGTGGCGAAGGCGTGTTCCTCGGCGTCCGTCATGGTGTCGTAGCCGATCTCCCCGACCGCCACGACGCCGTCCTTGGCCAGGTAGCGGGGCAGGAGGTCGAGGACCGGGGTGCAGCGGGGGTCGTTGGCCTCCTTCGGGTTGAGGCCGACGGTGCAGTGGTGCCGGATGCCGAACTGGGCGGCGCGGTAGGGCTCCCAGCCGAGGAGGGCGTCGAAGTAGTCGGTGAAGCTGCCGGGTGAGGTACGGGGCTGGCCGAGCCAGAAGGCGGGTTCGACCAGGGCGCGGACACCGGCGTCGTACATGGCGCGGTAGTCGTCGGTGGTGCGGGAGGTCATGTGGATGTGTGGGTCGAAGATGCGCATGGGCCGGTGCTCCGTCGGGAGGTCGGGGGCGGGGCGGGGGTCGGAGGTCTCGGGAGTTCCTAGGGCGTGTCCTAGCTCTCGTAGGCGTCGACCAGCCACAGGTCGGCGGGGATCGGCCGGCCCGCGGCGCGGCGTTCGGCGGCGAACCCGGCGGCCATGCGGGCGAGTTCGGCGTCGCGGCGTTCGTGCAGGCCGGCCACCTTGGCCAACGGGATGCCGGTGAAGAGGCACTTGAGGACGGCCTGGCGCCAGCGGTACTGGTCGAGATGGACCTTGGCGTACGGTCCGAGCGCGGCGGCGATCAGCCGGTCGTCGTTGGTGCGCAGGGCGTCGTCGGTCAGTTCCAGTCCGTACGCGCCGACCGGGAGGAAGGCCAGGGCGCGGAGGACTCCGCGCCGCTCGGCGGCGTCGCCGTGGTGGTAGTGCCGAGCGGCCTCGTCGGCCAGGTCCTTTCCTTCCAGGGGCAGTTGGGCGAGCAGGACGGTCCTGACCGCGTCCTCCGTGGACCAGCCGGACCAGCCGGGGAGGGGGCCGCGGCCGTAGACGCGGCCGGCGGCGGGGAAGCGGCTGTCGAGGGCGCCGGGGCCCTGCGCCCCGACGGCCGCGAGGTCGGCGGCGAGTCGTGTACGGCTCTCGTGGCCGAGGCCGGAGGCCAGGCACTCCTTGAGGGTGCGCAGGACGAGCGCGTCGCACACGGCGGCCGGTGCCACCGTGGGAGCCGCCGCCGTTGTCTGGGCTGTCATACCGGTACGACCTCCTTGAGAAGGGCTGCGGAGCGCAGGAATTCGATGCTGTGCCGGGCGGTCGCGGTGGCGGCGTGGCTGTGGCGGGGCAGCTCCACGGAGACGAGTCCCCGGTATCCGGCGGCGCCGAGTGCGGCGAGGACGGGCGGGAAGTGGATGTCGCCGTCCCCGAAGGGGAGGTGCTCGTGGACGCCGCGCCGCATGTCCTCGATCTGTACGTGGGCGAGCCGGTCGGCGGCCAGTTCGACGCACCGGGTGACGCTGTGCGGTTCGAGGCAGCGGCAGTGGCCGATGTCGAGGGTGAGCCGGAACCGGTCGGGCCGCCCGAGCGCGTCGTCCAGCCTGCGGTAGCCGGCGAGATCGGCGACGAGCATGCCGGGCTCCGGCTCGAAGGCCAGGTCGACCCCGGCGGCGTCGGCGTGCGCGACGGTCTCGGCACACCCGTCGACCAGCCGCGCCCAGGCCTCGTCCTGGCCGGTCCCCGGGTCGGCGGCCCCGCTCCAGAAGTGAACGGCCCCGGCCCCGAGTTCGGCCCCGATGCCGATGGCGCAACGGAGCAGATCGAGCCGCCGCGCGCGCCCGTCGGCCTCCGCGCTGAGCAGGGTGGGCCGGTGCTTGCGCCAGGGATCGAGCAGGTACCGGGCCCCGGTCTCGACGACAAGCCCGAGCCCGGTGACGTCGAGCACCCGCCGCACGTCGGCGATCCGCCGGGGCAGGTCGGGGGCGTACGGGTCGAGGTGCTGATGGTCGAGGGTGAGGGACACCCCGTCGTACCCGAGGTCGGCCAGCACCCGCAACGCGTCGGGCAACCGATGGTCGCCAAACCCGTTGGTGCCGTAGGCGAACCGGAGCGGGGCCCCGGGGGCCGGGGCGGGGTCGGTAAGCGAGTTGCGGGGGCCCGGGGTCCGGGTGCCCGGGGTCGTCGTCATGTCGAGGGCACCTTCCGTGCGAGCCGGCCGACCACGGGCAGCGCGAAGCCCAGGGGCAGGGCGAGCAGCGGCGCCCCGGCGCGGGCGACCAGCGCGGCCTGGAGGGGCAGCAGGGCGTGGATCCCGGCGCCCACCGCGGCCCGCACGCGCGGGGCGGAGGGGTGGCGCGCCACGGCGGACTGGGCGCGGAGGCAGGTGACGGCGTAGGTGGCGGCGGCCCCGGCGGTCACCAGGGCGGCGGGGGTGGTCCGGCGCCGGCCGGCGCCCGAAGCACCCGTGGCGTC
>NZ_WWJY01001044.1 GCF_009865405.1 Streptomyces sp. SID3212
GGCCGGCCGCCTCGTCGGCCTCGCCGACCGGGAGCGGGAGGTCGCGTACGCCGTCGGCCGGGGCAGGTCCAACGCCGAGATCGCCGCCGATCTCTACATGAGCGTGCCGACCGTCAAGGCCCACGTCTCCCGGGTCCTGGCCAAGCTCGGGCTCAACAACCGTGTGCAGATCGCCCTGTTGGTGCATGACGCGGATCCGGCCACCGGCGACGGAGCCGACCGGGGCGGTGACGTACGGTGACATGATGGCGATCATCGAACTGGAAGAGTACGGGCCGGACTTCAACAGCGATCCCTACCCCTTCTACGCGAAACTCCGCGAGGCGGGGCCCGTTCACGAGGTACGGGACGACACGGGCCAGCGGTTCTGGCTCGTGGTCGGGTACGAGGAGGGGCGCGCCACTCTCGCCGATCCCCGGCTCTCCAAGTCGCCGGTGGCCGGCGGCCTGCCGGAGGAGGCGATGGGCCCGCACGTCCTCACCAGCGACCCGCCCGACCACACCCGGCTGCGGAAGCTGGTCTCCCGGGAGTTCACCGGGCGCCGCGTGGAGAGCCTGCGCCCGCGCGTCCAGCAGGTCACCGACGGCCTGCTCGACGCGCTGCCGGCCACCGGGCGGGCCGACCTGGTCGACGTGCTGGCCTTCCCGCTGCCCATCACCGTCATCTGCGAACTCCTCGGCGTGCCGCACGAGGACCGCGACACGTTCCGCGCCTGGACCAACGAGTTCGTCGCGCCGCCGCGCCCGGGGGACGCGGAGAAGGCGGCCGGGGAACTCACCGCCTACCTCGACCACCTCATCAAGGACCGGCGGGCCGCGCACCCCGGCGACGACCTGCTCTCCGCGCTGCTGCGCACCAACGCCCAGGACGACGACCGGCTCTCCGCCGACGAGTTACGGGCCATGGCCTTCGTCCTGCTGGTGGCCGGCCACGAGACGACGGTCAACCTGATCTCCAACGGGGTACGGGCCCTGCTCGACCACCCCGACCAACTGGCCGCCCTGCGCGCCGACTTCTCCCTCCTCGACGGGGCGATCGAGGAGATGCTGCGCTACGACGGCCCGGTGGAGACCAGCACCAGGCGGTTCGCCCTGGAACCGGTCGCGTACGGGGACGTGGTGGTCCCGCCCGGCGACATGGTCCTGGTCGCCCTCGCGTCGATCGACCGCGACCCCGCCCGCTTCACCGCCCCCGACACGTTCGACATCCGCAGGTCGAGGACGCCGGGCCGGGGCGGCGGCCATCTCGCCTTCGGCCACGGCATCCACTTCTGCCTGGGCGCCCCGCTCGCCCGGCTGGAGGGCCGGATCGCCGTCCGCTCCCTGCTGGAGCGCTGCCCGGACCTTTCGCTCGACCCGGCGGCGGGACCGTACGACTGGCTGCCGGGACGGCTGATCCGCGGCACCCGCCGGCTGCCTGTGCGCTGGTGAGAAGGGCTTCCTGCGGGGCCGGGCGGACTCTCAGGCCCCCGGGATCTCCGCCAGCGCCACCGGCCGGTGGTCGCGGCGCGAGCGCTCGCACGCCTCCGCGATCCGCAGCGCGATCAACGCCTGCCTGCCGTCGCACGGATTGTCCAGCTCACCGTTGACGACCTGGATGAAGGCGTCCAGCTCCGCCTCGTACGCGGGGGCGAAGCGCTCCAGGAACCCGGGCCACGGGTTGTCGCAGCGCGGCGGCCCCTTGGGCTCGGTCGAGGTGATCGGCGTACGGTCGTCGAGTCCGACGGCGAACTGGTCAAGCTCCCCGGCCAGCTCCATCCGTACGTCGTACCCCGCGCCGTTGAAGCGCGTCGCCGTGGCCGTGGCCAGCGTCCCGTCGTCCAGCGTGAGCACCACCGCCGCCGTGTCGACGTCGCCCGCCTCGCGGAACATCGGGGGCCCGGCGTCGGACCCGGTCGCGTACACCTCCACCACCTCGCGCCCGGTGACCCACCGCATGATGTCGAAGTCGTGCACCAGACAGTCGCGGTACAGCCCGCCGGACAGCGGCAGATAACCCGCGGGCGGCGGCGCCGGGTCCGAGGTGATCGCCCGTACGGTGTGCAGCCGCCCGAGCTTCCCCGACCGTACGAGCTCCCGCGCGGCGGTGTACCCCGCGTCGAAGCGGCGCATGAACCCCAGCTGGAGCACCGTGCCCGCCTTCTCGACATCGGCCAGCGCGCCCAGCGTGCCCGGCAGGTCCAGCGCTATCGGCTTCTCGCAGAACGCGGGCAGCCCGGCCCGCGCCGCCCGGCTGATCAGGTCGGCGTGGGCCGAGGTGGCCGAGGCGATCACCACGGCGTCCACGCCCCAGGCGAAGATCTCGTCCACGGAGGGGGCGGCGGTGGAGCCTGTCCGGTCCGCGACGAAGGACGCCCGTGCGGCGTCGGTGTCGGCGACGACCAGGGCCCCGACCTCACGATGGCGGCTGAGCACTTCCGCGTGGAACGTTCCGATGCGGCCAGTGCCGATGAGTCCGATGCGCATGGCCCCAAGGTGGCGGCACGCTCCTCACCGTGTCAAGCATTTGTCCTGACAATCGAACTTCACCACTTCACGCCGACATTCCCGGCGGCTACGCTCGGCGACGTGCCCCATCAGCCGAGATCGTCCCAGCCCGGGCAGGAGACGGAGCCCTCCCTGCCGCTCCAGCTCAGCGTGGACCGCACCAGCCCGGTGCCCCTGTACTTCCAACTGTCCCAGCAGCTGGAGGGCGCCATCGAACAGGGCAGGCTGGCCCCGGGCAGCCTCCTCGGCAACGAGATCGAACTGGCGGCCCGGCTCGGGCTGTCCCGCCCCACCGTCCGCCAGGCCATCCAGTCCCTCGTCGACAAGGGGCTGCTGGTGCGCCGCCGGGGCGTCGGCACGCAGGTCGTCCACAGCCAGGTCAAACGCCCGCTGGAGCTGAGCAGCCTCTTCGACGACCTGGAGGCGGCGGGCCAGCGCCCCGCGACCCGCGTCCTGGCCAACACCCTGGAGCCGGCCACCGCCCGGATCGCGGCGGCCCTCGGGGTGACGGAGGGCGCCGAGGTCCGGCTGATCGAGCGGCTGCGGTACGCGCACGACGAGCCCATGGCGTACCTCCGCAACCACCTGCCCACCGGCATGTTCGAGTGCGACACCCCACGGCTGGAGGCCACCGGCCTCTACCGGATGATGCGCTCCGGCGGCATCACCCTGCACAGCGCCCGCCAGTCGGTCGGCGCCCGGGCCGCCACCCCGGAGGAGGCGGGACAGCTCACCGAACCCGCCGGGGCCCCGCTGCTCACCATGGAACGGACCACGTTCGACGACACGGGCCGGGCCGTCGAGTTCGGCTCGCACATCTACCGCGCGTCGCGCTACGCCTTCGAGTTCCAGCTGCTCGTACGCCCCTGAGTTCCCGGGGTTCGCCCCGGGATTCCATCTGCTCCCCACCCGACGGTTACCTGCCGGCGGCCCATGACCGATACTTGGGCGCCGGAACCGGTACGGGACAGATCAGGTACGGGACAGATCAGGAAGGGCGCCGCGTCGTGGCAAAGGTCGGTACAGGAGTGCGCGCCATGGGTGCCGTACTGGCTGCGGTGCTCGGGGCCTCGGCGCTCGCGGGTTGCAGCAGCACAGGCGGCCTGCGGGCCGAGCAGCGGGCGGCCCGGGCCTCCGCGGAGGGACAGGCCGCGGGCCGGGCCGCCGTGTCCACCCCGAACTGGACCGTCGCCATGGTCACCCACTCCGGGGACGGCGACACCTTCTGGGACATCGTCCAGAGGGGCGCCGAGCAGGCGGCGGAGAAGGACAACATCAAGTTCCTGTACGCGCACAGCGACCAGGGCCAGGAGCAGGCCCAGCAGGTCCAGTCGTACATCGACAAGAAGGTCGACGGGCTGATCGTCACGCTCGCCAAGCCCGACGCGATGAAGGACGTCCTCGCCAAGGCCCGCAAGGCCGGCATCCCCGTGATCACGGTCAACTCCGGCGCCGAGCAGTCCAAGGCGTTCGGCGCGCTGAGCCACATCGGCCAGGACGAGTCGATCGCCGGGGAGGCCGTCGGCGACGAACTGGACAAGCGCGGCAAGAAGAAGGCGCTCTGCGTCATCCACGAACAGGGCAACGTCGGCCACGAACAGCGCTGCGCCGGGGCGAAGAAGACCTTCGGCGGATCGATGACCAACCTGTACGTCGACGGCACGAACATGCCCGACGTCCAGGCGTCCATCGAGGCGAAGCTCCAGGCAGACCCGTCCATCGACACCGTCGTCACGCTCGGCGCCCCCTTCGCCGACGCCGCCGTCCAGGCCAAGAAGTCCGCCGACAGCAAGGCCGAGATCGACACCTTCGACCTCAACGCCGCCGTCGCCGCCTCCCTCAAGGCCGGGACGCTCGGCTTCGCCGTCGACCAGCAGCCGTACCTCCAGGGGTACGAGGCCGTGGACCTGCTCTGGCTCTACCGCTACAACGCCGACGTGCTCGGCGGCGGCCGCCCCGTCCTCACCGGACCGCAGATCATCACCCAGCAGGACGCCGGGGCACTGGCGGGCTACACCGACCGGGGTACGCGATGACCACGAGCGCACCCCCCGTCGAGGACCGTCCCGGCGGGCCCGGCGGACCGGCCCCCGGCGACGAACGGCTGCTGGGCGCCTCCCCGTTGCGCAAGCTCCTCGGCCGTCCCGAGCTGGGCGCCGTCGTCGGCGCCCTCGCCGTCTTCCTCTTCTTCGCGGTCGTCGCGGACTCGTTCCTGCGGATGTCCAGCTTCGGTACGGTCCTCTACGCCGCCTCCACGATCGGGATCATGGCCGTCCCGGTGGCGCTGCTCATGATCGGCGGCGAGTTCGACCTCTCCGCCGGGGTCATGGTCACCAGCTCCGCCCTGGTCACCTCGATGTTCAGCTACCAGATGACGGCGAACGTCTGGGTCGGGGTCTTCGTCTCGCTGCTGGTCACCCTCGCCCTGGGCGCCTTCAACGGCCTCATGCTGACCCGTACCAAACTCCCCAGCTTCATCATCACGCTGGGCACGTTCCTGATGCTCACCGGCCTCAACCTCGGCCTGACGAAGCTCATCAGCGGCACGGTGTCGACCAAGGCCATCGGCGACATGGAGGGCTTTCCCTCTGCGAAGAAGCTCTTCGCCTCCCAGCTGACCCTGGGGAACATCGAGCTGAAGGTCACCATCCTCTGGTGGATCGTCCTCGTCGCCGTCGCCACGTGGATCCTGCTGCGCACCCGCTTCGGCAACTGGATCTTCGCGGTCGGCGGCAACGCCGACGCCGCGCGGGCCGTCGGGGTGCCGGTCGCGAAGACCCGGATCGGCCTCTACATGGGGGTGGCGTTCTGTGCCTGGATCTCCGGCCAGCACCTGCTGTTCTCGTTCGACGTCGTGCAGTCCGGCGAGGGCGTCGGCAACGAGCTGACGTACATCATCGCGGCCGTCATCGGCGGCTGCCTGATCACCGGCGGGTACGGCTCCGCCGTCGGCTCCGCGGTCGGCGCGTTCATCTTCGGCATGACCAGCAAGGGCATCGTGTACGCGGAGTGGAACCCCGACTGGTTCAAGTTCTTCCTCGGAGCGATGCTCCTTCTGGCCACCCTGCTCAACGCCTGGGTGCGCAAGCGTGCGGAGGCGACACGATGACGGCCCTCGTAGAACTGGACGGCGTCAGCAAGTACTACGGCAACGTCCGCGCCCTCGAAGGGGTCTCCCTGGAGGTCCAGGCCGGCTCCATCAGCTGTGTGCTGGGTGACAACGGCGCGGGCAAGTCCACCCTCATCAAGATCATCTCGGGGCTGCACCGGCACGACGCGGGTGACTTCCTGATCGACGGCGAGAAGACCACGCTGTCGTCGCCGCGCGAGGCCCTGGACCGGGGCATCGCCACCGTCTACCAGGACCTCGCCGTCGTCCCGCTGATGCCGGTCTGGCGCAACTTCTTCCTCGGCTCCGAGCCGACCCGCGGCGCCGGTCCCTTCAAACGGCTCGACGTGGACCTGATGCGCTCCACCACCCGCGCCGAGCTGCTGCGCATGGGCATCGACCTGCGCGACGTCGACCAGCCCATCGGCACCCTGTCCGGCGGCGAGCGCCAGTGCGTGGCCATCGCCCGCGCCGTGCACTTCGGCGCGAAGGTCCTCGTCCTGGACGAGCCGACCGCCGCGCTCGGGGTCAAGCAGTCCGGCGTGGTGCTCAAGTACGTGGCCGCCGCGCGGGACGCGGGCCTCGGCGTGGTCCTCATCACCCACAACCCGCACCACGCCTTCCTGGTCGGCGACCGGTTCACGCTGCTCAAGCGCGGGGTCATGGCCGGCAGCCACACGAAGGACTCGATCACCCTGGACGAGCTGACCCGCCAGATGGCGGGCGGCTCCGAACTGGAGGAACTGACCCACGAGCTGTCCCGCCCGGCCGCCCCGGGGCCGGCCGCCGAGTAGGCGCGCGGGCGCGCCGGAGCCGTACCGGACCCCGCCGGAGCCGTAGGACCGGCCCGCCCGAGCCGTACGACCGGCCCGGGCCGGGCCCGTACCACCGCGTGAACCCCGGTCCGTGGCGACCCCGGGCAGGGCGGATGGCAGAATCGGCCCCGGCGGGCACCGTCCGCCGCCGCCGCCCGCCAGGGCCCGGCCCCGACCCCGCAGGGACGACACGACTCGTGCGAGCGATCAGCCGAGGACGCACTCGGTACGGCAGGCCTGAGCCGACGGACACCAGGGAGCCGGGCCGATGAGCACGTACCGCGACTTCGCGCACCGCGGGTCCGCCCGCGGCACGGTCCTCAGGACCGTCGGCACCAGGGAGCGCCGCTCCCTGCTCACCGCGCCCCGCGTCCCGACCGTCGGCATCGACATCGGCGGGACGAAGGTGATGGCCGGGGTGGTCGACCCGGACGGCAACATCCTGGAGAAGATCCGGACCGAGACCCCGGACAAGTCCAAGAGCCCCCGCGTGGTCGAGGACACCATCGTGGAGCTGGTCCTCGACCTCTCCGACCGCCACGACGTGCACGCCGTCGGCATCGGCGCGGCCGGCTGGGTCGACGCCGACCGCTCGCGGGTCCTCTTCGCCCCGCACCTCGCCTGGCGCGACGAACCCCTGCGGGACGCGATCGCCGGGCGCCTCGCCGTCCCCGTGATGGTGGACAACGACGCCAACACCGCCGCCTGGGCCGAATGGCGCTTCGGCGCCGGACGCGGCGAGGACCACCTCGTCATGATCACGCTGGGCACCGGCATCGGCGGCGCGATCCTGGAGGACGGCCGGGTCAAGCGCGGCAAGTACGGCGTCGCCGGCGAGTTCGGCCACATGCAGGTCGTCCCCGGCGGCCACCGCTGCCCCTGCGGCAACCGCGGCTGCTGGGAGCAGTACAGCTCCGGCAACGCGCTCGTCAGGGAGGCCAGGGAACTGGCCGTCGCCGACTCCCCGGTCGCGTACAACATCATCGACCGCGTCAAGGGCAACGTCCACGAGATCACCGGCCCGCTCATCACCGAACTCGCCCGCGAGGGCGACGCCATGTGCATCGAGCTGTTCCAGGACATCGGCCAGTGGCTCGGCGTCGGCATCGCCAACCTCGCCGCCGCCCTCGACCCCTCCTGCTTCGTCATCGGCGGTGGCGTCAGCGCCGCCGACGACCTGCTCATCGGCCCGGCCCGCGACGCCTTCCGCCGCCACCTCACCGGGCGCGGTTACCGCCCCGAGGCGCGCATCGTCAAGGCCGAGCTGGGCCCCGAGGCGGGCATGGTCGGCGCCGCCGACCTCGCCCGGCTGGTGGCGCGCCGCTTCCGCCGGGCCACCCGCCGCCGTGTCGAGCGCTACGAACGCTACGAGCGGTACGCGCAGGCCATCCGTACCAGCCGTACGGCCCCGACCGAGGAGGAACCGCCGTCATGAGCACCCTCCCCTCGCACGTGCCGCCACCGCAGCCGGTACGGCCGGGCGACGACGGCAAGCCCCCGGAGGACCGCCGTCACCGCAACCGCCGCCGCTGGCTGACCGCCGTCGTCATCGTGCTGCTCGTCGGCGTCCCGGCGGGCTACCTGGTCGTCTCCGCCGAGCAGAGCCGCAGCAGCGGCCGGGACAAGGAGGCCGAGTCGTCGGCCACCGGCCTCCAGCCGCTGCGCCCCTCCAAGATGAAGCGCCGCATCTACGAGGTCCCGGTCCCCGGCGGCGCCACCGGACTGCGCTACTACGAGACCAGCAACTGGAAGTCCAGCCGGCTGTACGTCCAGTTCGACGTCACCTCGGGACGGCTCGACACCTTCCTGACGGAGATGGGCGTCACCCGCTCCTCCCTCAAGGAAGGCTCCATCCCCATCTCCGCCCGCGACCAGCGCACAGTGGGCTGGGACTTCGACATCCCGGACCACGCCTGGGCCGGGGTGAGCCACGACCAGAAGGACCCCAGACCCAGCCAGGACGTGGTGGTCGACCTCTCGGACCCGGCCTTCCCACGCGTGTACGTCGTCTCCACGGCGACGCCCTGACCGCTCCGGGTGGCTCATGCCCCGGACCAGGTTCGCCCGGCTGGCCCCGCGCGGTGAGGGCGGCCCGGGGGCGCCGGGGGGAGATAGTCGGTGGGACCGGTACGCCCCTCAGGCCGTGGACGAGGAGTGAGCATGCCTGATGCCGAACCCGAGGCCCCCGAACCGGGCGGATCCCACCCCGCCCCCCGGGCCGGGCACACCCCGCCCGCGCAGAACAAGTGGTGGACGCTGACGGCCGTCTGCCTCGGCACGTTCATGCTGCTGCTGGACATCACCATCGTGAACGTGGCGCTGCCCGACATCCAGCGGTCGCTGCACGCCAGCTTCTCCGACCTCCAGTGGGTCGTCGACGCGTACTCCCTGACCCTGGCCGCGCTCCTGCTCACCGCTGGCAGTCTCGCCGACATGTACGGCCGCAAGAAGCTGTACGTGATCGGTCTGGCGGTCTTCTGTCTCGCCTCGCTGCTGTGCGGGCTCTCGAACAGTTCGCTGATGCTGCAACTGTCCCGGGGGCTCCAGGGCATCGGCGGCTCCATCATGTTCTCGGTCTCGCTGGCGCTGCTCGCGGACGCGTTCCGGGGCAAGGACCGCGGGGTCGCCTTCGGTATCTGGGGCACCATCACCGGGCTCGCCGTGGCGATCGGGCCGCTGCTCGGCGGGGTGCTCACCACCGGCCTGTCCTGGGAGTGGATCTTCTACGTCAACCTGCCCATCGGGGTGATCGCCGTCGCGATCACCGTGCTCAAGGTCGCCGACTCCCGCAATCCGGAGGCCCGCCACCCCGACTGGCCGGGCTTCGTCCTGTTCACCGCCGCCCTGTCGAGCCTGGTGTACGCGCTCATCCAGTCCAGCCACGACTCGTTCTCCGACCCCGTGGTCATCGCGTGCCTCGCGGCGTCGGTCGTACTCATGACGGCGTTTGTGCTGGTCGAGCTGCGCGTCTCCGAGGCGATGTTCGACCTGACGCTCTTCCGGAAGCCGACCTTCACCGGCGGCCTGGTGGCGGCCTTCGGCCTCAGCGCCTCCCTCCTGTCGATGCTGCTCTACCTGGTGCTCTACCTCCAGGACATCCTCGGGTTCAGCGCCCTGGGGGCGGGCGTGCGGCTGTTGCTGATCTCGGTCGGCATCCTGGTGATGTCCACGGTGTCGGGACGGCTCTCCTCCCGGATGCCGGTGAAGTGGCTGATCGGACCCGGTCTGCTGCTGATCGGCGGCGGACTGCTGTGGATGCGGGGGCTCGACGCGTCGAGTGGGTGGACCCACCTCATCCCCGGCATGCTCATGTCCGGCGCGGGTCTGGGACTGGTCAACCCACCGCTGGCGTCGACCGCCGTCGGTGTGGTCCAGCCGGCGCGCGCGGGCATGGCGTCCGGCATCAACTCGACGTTCCGCCAGATCGGCATCGCCACCGGCATCGCGCTGCTGGGCACCCTGTTCTCCAGCAAGATCAAGTCCTACGTGACCGACCACATCGCCGCGATCCACGGCGTCGGGGACATCGGTTCCCGGATCTCCACCGCCGTCCAGTCCGGCACGGTCAGCCAGACGGTCGACGCCCTCCCGGCCGCCGTCCGCGCGCCGGTCGAGCACCTCGCCGCGGCGGCCTTCACGTCGGGCCTCAACGAGCTCCTCCTCGTCGGCGCGATCATCGCCCTCGCCTCCGGTGTGGTCTCCTTCTTCACGATCCGTACCAAGGACTTCGCGCAGCAGCCCTCCTGAGAGCGGGCGGGGGTCAATTCCCCGCCGCGTGGCGCCGGTTGTGGGCGCGCAGGCTCAGAGCGGCGGCTTCCAGGCGGGGTACGGGGACGCCGGCGTCGCGGCCCCGCCTGACGAGGTCTCCGAGGACGTTCTCGACCTCGGTCGGCCGCCCGGCGGCCAGTTCGCGGGACAGGGACGACGTCATGGGGGATCCGGCCGCCGTGACCAGGCGGCGGAGCGCGGTGTGGGCCGCCTCGTCCAGCCCGTGACCGGCCGCGGCGGCGACCGAGGCCGCCTCGTCGAGGGTCGCGGCGGCGAACTCCGTCCCGCCGGTGACGGCGACGACGTCTCCGACGGTGCCCCGGGCCAGCGAGGTGATCGCCCCGACGGTGGCGATCATGACCCACTTGCCCCACATCGCGCCGACGATGTCGGCGGTCACGGTGACGGTGAAGTCCGGGATGCTCAGCGTCGCGGCCACCTCGTCCGCCCTGCCGCTCGTACGGCCGTCGAGTTCGCCGATCTCGATCTGCCCGCCGGGCGCGTACTGGCGGATGTCGCCGTCGGGGCCCAGCTCCGTGGCGACTCGCAAGGTGCCGCCGAGCACCGCCGTACCGAAACGCCGGGTGAGTACGTCCAGGTGGGTGATGCCGTTGAGAAAGGGGACCAGCGAGGTGCCGGGGCCGACCGCCGGGGCGATGTCGTCCATGGCTGCGGACAGCGCGTCCGGCTTCACCGAGAGCAGCACCAGGTCGTACGGCTCTGTCAGGGTGTCGGCGGTCACCGGTGCCGCGCTGACCACCTCGGCCCGGTCGCCGTCGAGGACGCGCAGGCCACGCTCCCGGAGCTGTCCGGCCCGGCGGGGCCGTACCAGGAGATCCGCGTCCCGCCCCGCCTGGAGCAGCCGCGCTCCGACGAAGCCGCCGACGGCGCCGGCACCTACCACCAATGTCTTCACGGTTCTCTCCTCGGATCCTTGGGGACGTGCTCCCGGTTGTCCCTGTCATTCCGGCGAGAGTGAGCACCCGGGCACAGGCCATACGTCCACCATCGCGATCACCTCATCCCTTACATGGTTGTTCCTGATCCCCGGGGACGCGCGTCGGCGTCGGGGGGACCGGGGGTCTCTCCTTGGGGCAGGGCGGGCTGGGTGGGCTGCGCGGGCAGGAAGGCGACGGCGAAGAGGGCGCCCGCGACGGCGACGTAGGCGGCGACGAGGCAGCCGGTGGTCAGGCCGTGGTCGAAGGCTCCGGTGGCGGCCTGTCGTACGGCCCCGCCCAGAGCGGCCTGCCCGTGGGCGGCGAGTTGGTCGGCGAGGCCGAAGGCGGCTCCGACGGACTGGTGGGCGACGTCGGCCGGTCCGGAGGGCAGTGACGCGGGGAGGGTGGTGTCGAGGCGGGAGTCGTACTGGGTGGCGTAGACGCTGCCGATGACGGCGACGCCGAGGGTGCCGCCGAGGAGGCGGGTGGAGTCGTTGACGGCGGATCCGACACCGGCCTGGTCGCCCGCGACGGCGCCCATGATGGAATCGGTGGCGGGGGCGGAGGTCAGGCCCATGCCGAGGCCGAAGACGACCATCTGGCCGGCGATGACCCCGTAGCTGAGGGTCGGGGAGATGTCGCTGGCGACCCAGAAGTAGAAGGCGGCCTGGAGGGCGAGCCCCGCGGTGACGATGACCTTGCTGCCGACGCGGATCGCCAGGCGTGTTCCGAAGGTCGATCCGACGGCGACGGAGGCGGCGACGGGCAGCAGGTGGACGCCCGTGGACAGGGGGCTGTAGGTGCGGATGAACTGGAAGTACTGCGTGATCAGGAAGATGAATCCGAACAGGGTGAAGAACGAGATCGTGACGGAGACGCTGGCGGCGCTGAAGCGCATGTCCGTGAAGAGCCGTACGTCGAGCATGGGCTGCGTGGCGCGGCGCTCGCCCATGATGAACACGGTCAGCAGGAGTACGGACCCGGCGAAGCCGGCGAGGGTGGCGGTGGAGGTCCAGCCGCAGGTGGGGGCCTCGATGATGGTGTAGACGAGCAGGCCCATGAAGCCGGCGGACAGGATCTGGCCGAGGTAGTCGAGGCGGCGCGCGACCTGGCTCTTCGACCTGGGTACGTACCACGCGACCAGGATGATGACGGCCAGGGAGACCGGGCCGAGGGTGTAGAAGATGCTGCCCCAGCTGTAGTGCTCCAGGAGGAAGCCGCCCACGATCGGCCCCAGCGCGATGGCGACTCCGGCGGTTGCGCCCCACAGGCCGATGGACAGGGCCCGTTCCTTGCGGCTGGTGAAGACCCCGGTGAGCAGCGCCAGGGTCGCGGGGAAGGTCATCGCGGCGCCCAGGCCCATGACGGCGCGGGCCGCGATCAGCTCCTCGGGGGTGGTGGCGTACCCGCCGACGAAGCTGGCCACACCGAACACCAGCAGACCGGCCATGAGCATGCCCTTGCGGCCGAAGCGGTCCGACAGGCTTCCCGAGGTCAGCAGCAGGGCGGCGAACACCAGGTTGTAGGCGTCCACGACCCACTGCAGCTGCGAGTCGGTGGCGCCCAGCTCGCGCGTGAGGGTCGGCAGCGCCACGTTGACCAGGGTCGTGTCGAGGTTGATCACGAACGCGGCGAGGAGAAGCGCGACGAGCACGAGCGGTTTGGACGGCGAACGAGTCATGTTTCAAAACTACACTCGATCAGTTTACTTTCTCTACCACCTACTTTAGGTTCTGTCGTCTTGTCGTAGGCTGGGCGCATGCGTAGTTATGGCCAGTACTGCTCGATAGCCCGGGGGCTCGACGTCATCGGGGACCGCTGGACGCTGCTGATCGTCCGGGAACTGCTGCTGCAAGGCCCGTGCCGGTTCACGGACGTCAAGAACGGCCTGCCGGGCATCGCGACGAACCTGCTCTCCACCCGCCTCAAGGAACTCGAAGCGGCAGGGCTGATCACCCGCGAGGACGCACCGCCGCCCGTGGCCACCGCCCTCTACCACCTGACCGAGACCGGCCAGGCACTCCAGCCGGTCCTCAAGGCGATCGGGCTGTGGGGGCTGCGTTTCATGACCGACGAACGCCCCGACGACGCGTTCCGGGCCCAGTGGCTGGCCTACGCCCCCGCGTGGTTCACCACCGACGCGGACCCGGACGGCCCGCCCGCCGACATCCAACTCGTCGCGGACGGCGAACTGGCCGTCATCGAACTGCGGAACGGCCGCGTCCACACCCGCCTCGGCCGCGCCACCGACCCGGACCTCACCCTGCAAGGACCACCCCGAGCCGTCCTCGGCCTCCTCACCGGCAAGATCGACCTCCACCTCGCCATCCGACTCGGCCTCTCCACCACCGGCCGGAGCGACCTGCTCACCCGCCTGCGCCCGGTCGTGGAAGACGGCGAGCGGCGGACATGAGACCGCTGGACACCCTCATCGCGCGGCGTGTCGCACGGTGCGGTGCCGAGCGGTGGGGGAGCGGCGCTGTGGGTCCCCGTCGCGCGTGAGGCGGACCCGCAGCCGAGCGCGCGATCCGCTCATCCGTACCCGAAGGTCCGCGCGATGAAGAACGCGGCGACGACAGCCGATTGCAGCAGGATGAGACCTACCCAGACGCCTGGATGCTCCCAGACGCCCCCGTCCGCACGTTCCTGGTGGGCCTCGCTGATGGAGCCCTCGGCAGGCGGTGTCTCCTCCGGAGGGTTGATCAGAGGTATAGCCATACCTCCACCATCCTCCGGCCCCATGCCGTCCGCATCAAGGGAGCGGGACGGCGGGGGCCAGGCCGTGTTTCAGCCCGGGGTTCCATCGGTGTTCCGGCATCGCGATGGGCATGGTTCCGTAGGGGGACGAGGGGCCACCCCCGCGTCCGAGGGGCCGGTTTCGGTGGGCACGGACGGCATCGATCACGCGTGGGAGTGCTTACCGCCGACGCGAGAGTGTTCCGAGACGGTGTCAGCTCGCCATGGCCTTTCCTGTGCATGCATCGGTTCCGCCTGCCGGGGGCCGCCACCACGGAACTCACTCCCCTCCAGAACCGTCATCACCACACACTCCATGAGCAGGGTGCGGACGAACGTCTCGCGCTCGGGGAACGCCCGGTCCGTCCGGGCTCCCCTCCGTCGTGCCGCTGTCGAGCCGGCCGGTATCAGGGCTTCGGCCAGGACCTCGCGGCCTCGGCGCAGCAGAGCCAGTCGCAACGTGCGGTTGCCCCGTTCCTCCGGAGCCAGGGCGGTGGACAGGGCGGCCCCGAACGACGCCATCACCCTGGCGGCGAACAGGTCGGGCCGGTCCCGCCCGTTGCGTGCCGGCACCGGCGACGGCGGTGCCGGCCGGGGTTTCCAACCGGCCCTGGCCAGGCCGTCGTTGAGGGCCTCCACGAACCGCGGTCCGACGACCGGCTCCCAGAGGGCGGTGTCCGGTACGCGGTCGGCGTCCCCGGCGGCGGGCCTACCCATCCGCGCTCTGCCTCTTGTTCGTGGGGCGGACGTGCTGGAATCCGCCGTTGAAGAAGAGCAACCCCGACGCGTTGGGCGATCTGTCGGAGTTCACCACTTCTCCGACGAAGATCGAGTGGTCGTTCGAGTCGTAGTGGTCCGAGAGTTCGCACTCCAGCCACGCGATGGCGCCATGCAGCAGCGGGGCCTGGGTGATCGGCCCGGGCCGCCAGTCGAGTCCGCTGAACTGCGCCGGCCCCAGCGGCCTGTTCTTGTCGGCGAAGTGCCGGGCCAGGCTTTCCTGTTCCGCGCCCAGCACGGAAATTCCGAAGCGGCGTGACGCCAGCATCACCTTGTGCATGACCGCGTTGTGGGACACACAGCACAGGACCGTGGGTGGATCGAGGGATACCGAGCTGAAAGCGTTGGCAGTCATTCCATGAACGTGCTCACCGCCGACGCTCAGTACGATGACGCCGGTCGCGAACTGGGACATTGCCTCGCGCAACGTGGAAGGGGTCATGGGGATCGAGTCGGTGGTTTCCTGCGCAGATATGGAACTCATGGAAATCAACATAATATTGTGGCCTCTCCGGCCACTCATCACGAGGTAACTTCGTTTGTAATCAGAGGCATCGCGCCAGGTCAGGGATGCCCATTGGCCGCTCTTGGGCCAGTCGGCCGCCGGCCGGCCGAGGGTGCGGTCCGATTCGCCGGATAAGGTCCCGCCAATGGCCCGTTGCCGGATGATGACCGGTCGATGGGACGTTTGCGTGCCCTGAGCGGAGCGGTCCGGACATGCGGATCCTCTGGCCGGGAGAGTCGTTCCCGGCCAGAGGATCATTCAGCGCCGCGTCGAGGTGCCCCTTTCCTTACTCGAGCTTGTCGAGGAGTGCGAACAATTCCTCGTCACTCGCCGTTTCGAGGTCCTGTCCTCCTGCGGCGCCGGTGTCATCGGCGTCACCGGGGACAGCGGGGCTGTCCCCAGCGGCCCCTTCGGTCAGTAGCAGGAGTGCACGCAATTGCGCCGCCACCCGCGTCCTCGACTCGTCGTTCAGGGTGGCCGACCGGATCGACGACTCCATCCGGTCCAGCTCCGCCAGCACCGGGTCGGCCGCCGGCGCCATCTCGGCTTCGAGCCGTTCCAGGAGATGGTGCGCGAGGGCACCGGGGTTGGGATGGTCGAAGACGAGCGTCATGGGCAGCCGCAGTCCCGTGACATCGTTGAGCTGGTTGCGCAGTTCGACCGCGGTCAACGAGTCGAACCCCGCCTCCTGGAAGGACCGTCCGACGTCGACCGCGCCGGCGCCCGAGTGTCCCAGTACCGCCGCCACCTGGGTACGCACCAGGTCCACCATGGCCTTCTCCCGCTCCGCGCCGGGCAGCCGCGCCAGCCGCTCGGCCCATCCCTGGCCCTGGCCGGTGTCCGGACCGGCACCGGCTGTGCGCCGCCTCGTGGGCGAGGGGACGAGGTTCCGCAGGATCGGCAGCGCTCGCTCGCCCTGCTTGCGCAGCACCTTGGTGTCCAGGTATGTGGCGGCCAGGACCGGCCGGCCGGTGGTCAGAGCCGTGTCGAACAGGTCCATCGCCCTGTCGGCCGGGAGTGCCACGAGGCCGACCCTGGCCAGGCGCCGCAAGTCCGTCTCGCTCAACTTCTCGCTGAGGGCGCTCGACTGGGACCACAGGCCCCAGGCCAGTGAGACCCCGGGCAGCCCCAGCGCACGCCGGTGCTGTGCCAGAGCGTCCAGGAACGTGTTGCCGGCCGCGTAGTTCGCCTGCCCCGCGTTGCCGATGAGCCCGGCGATCGACGAATACATGACAAAGGCGGACAACGGAAGGTCCCGCGTCAGCTCGTGCAGGTTCCAGGCCGCGTCGATCTTCGGCTGGACGACCGCGTCCAGCTGTTCGGGTGTGAGGTCGCCGAACACGGTGTCGTCCAGAACTCCGGCGGTGTGCACCACGGCGGTCACGGAGGCGCGGGCCAGCACCTGGGACAGCGCTTCGCGATCAGCCACGTCACAGGCCGCGAACTCGACCTGGGCCCCCAGTCCGGCCAACTTCCCCTTGAGGTCGGCGGCCCCCGGCGCGTTCCCTCCGCTGCGGCTCAGCAGCAACAGGCTCTTGGCGCCGTGCTCGGCCACGAGATGGCGCGCGACCACCCCACCCAGCGCGCCTGTCGCTCCGGTGATCAGCACCGTGCCCTGGTCCCAGCGCGGGGCCTCGGTGCCCGTGGTGGCCGGCCCACGCGTCAGACGCGGGACCAGTAACCTGCCTTCCCGTACCGCGATCTGCGGTTCGGCCGTGGCGAGTGCCGCAGGCAGCAGACCTTCACCCTCATGATCGACGTCGACCAGGACGACGCGGCCCGGGTTCTCCGTCTGCGCCACGCGCAACAGACCCCACACACCCGCGTGCACCAGATCGGGGACATCCTCGTCGGCGGACGTGCCGACCGCACCGCGAGTCACCACCACCAACCGGGCGTCCGCCAGCCGTTCGTCCGCCAGGAACGTCTGGACCCGTTCCAGGACCCGGCACAACTCCACGCGGGCCAGGCAGGCGATGCCGGCGCCGCGAAGCTCTCCGCTCTCCTCGCGCGACGTCAGCGACCACAGCACCGTGTCCGGTCCGGCCTCCGCGACCGTGTCCAGATCGGGGTACGTGGGCACGGAATCCATCGGCGAGACCACGAGCGCGGCCCACATCGACGGATCGGTGGTCCCGGTGGCGGCGACCTCGGACCACTCGACGGGGAAGAGCCCCTCGCGCCCCGGATCGGCCGCGGCCCGTACCGCGTCCCGCGACAGCGGACGCAGCACCAGAGATTCCACCGACGCCACTGGCACCCCTGCGGTGTCGGCGACCAGCAGTGACGCCTCCAGCGTCTCGGCGGACGGATCCGGCAGCGTCAGCCGCACGCGAAGGGAGGACGCGCCCACGGCATGCAGCCGTACACCCGACCACGAGAACGGGAGGCGCGCCAGGCCGGTTCCCGGCGTCACCGCCGGCAGCAGGGGGTGCAGTGCGGCATCGAGCAGAGCGGGGTGGAGAAGGAACCGGTCCGCCTGTTCGCTCGACTCCTCCGGCAGCGCGACCTCGGCGAAGATCTGTCCGTCGCCGAGCCAGGCCCGTCGCAGCCCCTGGAACGCCGGACCGTACGCGTACTCCTCCCGCGCCAGGCGCTCGTAGACGCCTTCGAGGCCGACCTCGACCGCGTCCGGGGGCGGCCACGCCGCCAGACCGGTGTCGGCGGCTTCGTCCGTGGCGTCCTCCGAGTCCAGGGTGCCGAGGGCGTGGCTCACCCAGTCGCCTTCGTCCGTGCGCGAGTGGATCTCGACCGTGCGGAGCCCGCCGTCGGACGCGCCGACCGTCAGCTGGACCTGGACGTCACCCCGCTCGGGCAGGACCAGTGGCGCGGAGAGCGTCAGTTCGTCGATCACCTCAGCGCCCACGTGCTCACCCGCGCGGGCGGCCAGTTCGAGCAGTCCCGTCGCGGGCAGCAGCACCGTGCCGGCCACGGAGTGGTCGGCCAGCCAGGGGTGGGTGCGCAGGGACAGGTGTCCCGTGAACAGGAACTCGTCCCGGTCCGCGACGGCCACGGCCGCGCCCAGGAAGGGGTGGTCCAGCGCGTTGAGACCGAGTCCGGCCGCGTCGGCGTTCGTCGCCGGCGCGTCGAGCCAGTAGCGCTGCCGCTGGAAGGCGTAGGTCGGCAGCGGCACCCGGCGGGCCCCGGGGAGGACCTTGGCCCAGTCCGGTCCGTGGCCGCGCATCTGCGCCTGTGCGAGGACGCCCATGACGGTCTCGGCCTCCGGCCTGTTCCCCCGTAGCGCGGGAGCCGCCATCCCCGGGCTCCCGGTGAGCGACCGCTGGACCAGTGCGGTGAGCACGCCGTCCGGGCCCAGCTCCAGGAAGTCCGTCACGCCGTGTGCCTCCAGGTACCGCACCCCGTCGTGGAACCGGACCGCCTGACGGATGTGCCGGGCCCAGTAGTCCGGCGAGGTGAGTTCCTCGTCCGTCGCCAGCGTGCCGGTCACGTTGGAGACGACGGGAATGCGGGGCGCGCGGAACGTCAACTTGGCCGCCGCCTCCCGGAACTCGTCCAGCACCGTGTCCATGTGGGGAGAGTGGAAGGCACGGCCGACGGTCAGCCGCTTGGTTCGTACGCCCTTGTCGCGCCAGCCGCTCGTGAGCCGTTCGACGACCTGCGGATCTCCTGACACCACCACCGACCGGGGGCCGTTGACTCCGGCGACGGCGACCCTGGCACCGTCCGCGCCGAGCGCGTCGATCAGGCTTCGTGCTTCGTCCTCGCTCGCCTCCACGGCGACCATGGCACCGCCTTCGGGGGCCGAGTGCATCAGCCGCCCGCGCTCGGCGACCAGTTGGCAGGCGTCGGCCAGATCGAGGACCCCCGCGACGTGGGCGGCGGTGACCTCGCCGATGGAGTGGCCCATGAGGAAGTCGGGTGTCACTCCGTGGTGTTCGAACCAACGGTGGAGCGCGACCTCGACGGCGAACAGCGCGGCCTGGGTGAAGGTCGTCAGATCGATCAGTTCGGATTCCGCCGACCCCGAGGGCGCGAAGAGTACTTCCTTGAGAGGCCGCGGCAGGGCGGGGTCGAGGTGCGCGCACACGTCGTCCAGAGCACGTGCGAACACGGGCGAGGAGGCGTACAGCTCACGCCCCATGCCCACGCGCTGACTTCCCTGTCCGGTGAAGAGGAAGGCCGTCTTGCCCGGCTTGCCACGGTAGCCGCGGAGCACGGAGTTGTCGGTGCCACCGCGGGCCACCACGTGGAGTCCGTCCAGGAGGGTGGCTTCGTCGCTACCGACGACGGCCGCGCTGTGGTCCAGGACGGCGCGGCTCGTGTTCAGTGAGTAGCCGATGTCGGCGGGTGTCGCTCCCGGTTGTTCGCCGAGGTACGCGCGCAGTCGTGCCGCCTGCTCCCGCACTCCGTCCTCCGTACGGGCGGACAGCACCCACGCGACCGCTCCCGGTCCGGGGACGGCCGGAGTGGTCGGCCGGTGAGGCGCGAAGGCCGCGGGCTCCTCGATGATCACGTGCGCGTTGGTCCCGCTGATCCCGAAGGAGGAGACACCCGCACGGCGGGGTCGCTCCGTCGCGGGCCATTCCCGCGGCTCGGCCAGCAGCGAGACGGCGCCGGCTTCCCAGTCGACGTGCTGGGAGGGCTCGTCGACGTGGAGGCTCCGTGGCAGGACTCCATGATTCATGGCCTGGACCATCTTGATGACGCCGCCCACGCCGGCCGCCGCCTGGGCATGGCCGATGTTCGACTTGAGGGAGCCGAGCCACAAGGGGCTCTTGTCGTCGTGGCGTTCCTGTCCGTACGTGTTCAGCAGTGCCTGGGCCTCGATCGGGTCGCCGAGCCGCGTACCGGTGCCGTGTGCCTCGACCGCGTCCACGTCGGCCGCGTTCAGCCCCGCGTTGGCGAGTGCCTGCCGGATGACTCGCTCCTGGGACGGCCCGTTGGGCGCCGTCAGGCCGTTGCTCGCACCGTCCTGGTTGACCGCGGTGCCGCGCACCACCGCGAGGATGTGACGGCCGTTGCGCCGGGCGTCGGACAGCCGCTCGACGAGAAGCAGGCCCACCCCTTCGGACCAGCCGGTGCCGTCCGCCGAGTCGGCGAACGGCTTGCAACGACCGTCGGGTGCCAGGCCGCGCTGCCGCGAGAACTCCACGAACGTCGTCGGTTGTGCCATGACGGTCACCCCGCCCGCCAGCGCCAGGTCGCATTCACCGTTGCGCAGGGCGTTCGCCGCCAGGTGGAGCGCCACCAGCGACGACGAGCACGCCGTGTCGACAGTGACGGCGGGGCCTTCCAGGCCGTAGGTGTAGGCAACACGGCCGGAGAGGACGCTGGACAGGTTCCCGGCGAGCAGGAAGCCCTCGAACTCCCCGGCAGAGGCCTCTACGCGGGCCGCGTAATCGTCATACATGGCTCCCGCGAAGACGGCCGTGGAACTGCCGCGCAGCTCCGCGGGGTCGATCCCCGCACTCTCGAAGGTCTCCCAGGCGGTTTCCAGGAGGATCCGCTGCTGCGGGTCGACGGCCGTCGCCTCGCGCGGGGCCATGCCGAAGAATCCGGAGTCGAAGAGGTCCGCGTCGTGCAGGAACCCACCGTGCCGTGTGTAACTCGTGCCCGGTGCATCGGGGTCGGGGTCGTACAGTCCGTCCAGGTCCCATCCACGGTTCGAGGGGAACTCGCTGACCGCGTCCACCCCGTCGGCGACCAGGCGCCACAGGTCGTCGGGCGACGCGACCCCGCCGGGGTAGCGGCAGGCCATTCCCACGATGGCGATCGGTTCGTCCGTACGGGTCCCGCGCCGCGGCGCCTTCGTCGCCGGGGATTCCTGCTCCGCCGTCCTGCCCAGCAGGAACGTGGCCACGGCCTCCGGAGCGGGATGGTCGAAGACGAGCGTGGTGGGCAGGCGCAGGCCGGTGGCCTGCCCGAGCCGGTTGCGGAGTTCCACAGCGCTCATCGAGTCGAACCCGATGTCGTTGAACGAGCGGTCCGGAGAGACGGCGCTCGCTGTGGAGTGGCCGAGGACGGCCGCGACGTTGCCGCGTACGAGATCGAGGACCGCTTCCTTCCGCCGGTCCGCGGGCAGGGCGACGATCTGCCGCACCCAGTCCGAACCCGGTGCCCCGTCGCGTCCACGCGCGGCGGCCCGCCGGACACGGGTGGGGACGAGGTCCCGGATCAGCGGGTGGGTGTCGTCCGGTGCGACGCGCGACGGCCTCAGCGGCACCGGGGCCAGGAGCGCGGTGTCCCGGGACAGGGCCCGGTCGAAGAGGGCGAGCCCCTGCGCGGGAGTGAGGGCCGGCATCCCGGCCCGCTCCCAGCGGGCGAGGTCTGCCGCGGTGAGCGCGCCGCCCATGCCATGGGCGCCGCCCCACAGGCCCCAGGCGAGTGAGACGGCGGAAAGGCCCCGGGCGCGGCGGTGGTGGGCGAGCGCGTCGAGGTAGGTGTTGGCCGCGGCGTAGTTCGCCTGCCCGGCGGTGCCCGTCAGGCCGGACACCGAGGAGAAGAGCACGAACGCCCGCAGGTCCAGGTCCTGGGTGAGTTCGTGCAGGTGCCGGGCCGCGTCCGCCTTCGGCCGCAACACGTCACCGAGGCGCTCCGGCGTCAGCGACAGGGCCGTCGCGTCGTCCAGGACACCGGCGGTGTGCACCACGGCCGTCAGCGGGTGGGCCGCGCCCACGGTGGCGAGAAGGGCGGTGACGGCCGCACGGTCGGAGAGGTCGGCCGCCTCCACCCGGACCGTGGCGCCCAGTTCGGCCAGCTCGGCGGCCAGCTCCCGGGCTCCCGGAGCGTCGGGGCCACGCCGGCTGCTGAGCAGCAGGTGCCTGACACCGTGTGCGGTGACCAGGTGACGGGCCACGAGCGAGCCGAGACCACCGGTGCCGCCGGTGATCAGGACGGTGCGGTCCGGGTCGAGTCCCGGCAGAGCGGCGTCCGCGTCCACCGGCGGCGCCGGGGCCAGTCTGGGTGTCCTCAGCTCTCCGCTCCGTATCGCGATCTGGGTCTCGTCGGTGGCGAGCGCGGCGGGCAGGAGGCTCCGGGCCTCGTCCTCGGTGCCGATGTCGACCAGCACCAGGCGGCCCGGGTGCTCGGACTGCACCGAACGGATCAGACCCCACACGGGTGCGGCCGGGAGATCGGTGACGTCCTCGTCGGGCGAGGCCGCGACCGCACCGGACGTGACCACCGCCATACGGGAGTCGGCGAATCGGCCGTCGGTCAGGAACTCCTGGACGAGCCGCAGGACACGCAGGGGCGCCTCGTGTTCTCCGTTCGCGGCGGGCGAGGTTCGTGTGCCGTACTGGCGGACGGTGACCACGTCGGCCGCCTCGACGGCGGAGAGGTCGTCGCCCGCCTCCGCCCAGGTGGCGGAGGCCTCCGGCTCCGGTACGGCCATGCTCGGCCAGTGGACCTCGTAGAGCGCGTCGGCCGCGTCCCCCGCGGTGGGCACCAACTTCTCCCTGGCGACAGGACGCAGGGTCAGGGACTCCACGTGGGCGACGGGCGCCCCGGTGGCGTCCGCCAGGGTCAGGCTGACCGTGTCGGTGCCCGCGGGAGCGATGCGCACCCGCAGTTCGGTGGCGCCGGTGGCGTACAGGGAGACCCCCGACCAGGCGAACGGCAGCAGGATGCCGTCATGCCGACCTGCCGCGCCGGACTCCAGGACCAGGGGGTGCAGGGCCGCGTCGAGCAGTGCCGGGTGCAGGCCGAAGCGCGCGGCCGTCTCGGCGGGTCCCGCGGGCAGCCGTATCTCGGCGTAGAGGTCCGCGCCGTCGAGCCAGAGCGCCGTGAGCCCCTGGAAGACGGGGCCGTAGGTGTAGCCGAGTGCGGTGAGGCGCTCGTAGGCGTCGTCCACCGGTTGCGCCGTGGCGCCGGGCGGCGGCCACGGGACCAGGCTCCGGGACTCCTGGGCTGCGGAGGGCGACGGTGTCAGGGTCCCCGAGGCGTGCCGGATCCAGCGGCCCGCGTGCGGGACCTCCCGGTCCGAGCCCGCGTGAAGGGTGACGGGCCGGGCTCCGGCGCCGTCGGGAGCCCCCACGGAGACCTGGAGACGCACCGACTCGCCCACGGGCAGGGCGAGCGGCGCTTCGAGGGTGAGCTCGTCCACGTACGGAACGCCGAGGTAGGTACCCGCGGCGATCGCCAGTTCGAGGAAGGCGGTGGCGGGCAGCAACACGACGCCGCCGACGGCGTGGTCCGCGAGCCACGGATGGCTGTCCAGCGAGATGCGGCTGGTGAGTACGGCGTCCTCCCGCCCCGCCAGTTCGACCGCCGTGGCGAGCATCGGATGATCCGCGGATTCGATCCCGAGGCCGCGCACATCGACGGGCGGCTGCGGGGCCAGCCAGTAGTGCTCTCGCTGGAAGGCGTACGTGGGGAGGTCGACCGGAGCGGCGCCGCTGCCGAAGGTCGTCCCGTCCAGGCGCGCACCGGCCGCGTGGGCGCGGGCGAGGCCCCGGGCGACGGTGTCGCGTTCGGGACGTCCCGGGCGCAGCAGCGCCACGGTGGTGGCGCCTTCGAGGGCGGTCTGGACCAGGGGGGTGAGGACCGCGTCGGGGCCGATCTCGACGTAGACGGTGGTACCCAGGCGGTCCAGTTCCTCGACCGCGTCCAGGAAGCGGACGGTGGCGCGGATCTGCCCGCTCCAGTAGTCGGGTGAGGTGATCTCCTCGACGGTGACGGTCCGGCCGGTCACGGTCGAGACGAGGGGAATGGCAGGCGGATCGAGCCGCAGTGCGGCCGCGACCTCCCAGAACTCTTCGAGGACGTCGTCCATGTGCGGTGAGTGGAAGGCGTGGCTCACCTGGAGCCTGCTGGTCTTGCGTCCCTTGGCACGCCAGGCGGTGGCGACCGCCGCGGCGGCGGGCTCGTCTCCCGAGATGATGACGGAACGCGGGCCGTTGACAGCGGCTATGCCCACCGCGTCCTCAAGTCCCGCCAGAGAGCGCCGGACCTCGTCCTCGTCCCCCTGGACCGCGATCATGGCACCGCCGGCCCGGGCCGCTTGCATGAGCCTGGCGCGGGCGGCGACGAGGGTCGCGGCGTCCCCCAGCGAGAACACGCCCGCCACATGGGCGGCGGCCAGCTCGCCGATCGAGTGTCCGGCCAGCAGGTCGGGGGTGGCGCCGTGGTGCGCCAGAAGGCGGAACAGCGCGACTTCCACGGCGAACAGCGCCGGCTGCGTATAGCTGGTCAGGTGCAGCAACGCCGCGGCTTCGTCGCCGGGATCGGCGAACAGCACCTCGCGCAGGGGGCGTTCCAGTTTTCCTTCGAACGCGTCGAGCACGGCGTCGAGCGCAGTCGCGAAGACGGGGTGGGAACCGTACAGCTCCCGGCCCATACCGAGGTGCTGGGCGCCCTGGCCGGTGAAGAGGAAGGCGGTACGGGGTACCGAGGCGGCGGTGCCCCTCATCACGTCCGGGGTGAGGGTGTGGCCGCCTGCCAGCGCTTCGAGAGCGGCGAGACGGTCTTCCACGGTGTCTCCGAGGATCACGGCCCGTTCCTCGAAGGCCGTCCTGGTCGCCGCCAGGGACCAGCCCACGGACGCGGGGTCCGCCGTCAGGTCGAGGCTCGCGCGCAGTCGGCCCGCCTGGGCGCGAAGCGCGGCCTCGTCACGACCCGAGAGTGTCCAGGGCACGGGGAGGCCGGCCCGGGGCGCTCCGGACTCGCGGTGGGCGTCCGTGGGCGCCCCGGCGTCCGCGGGGTCGTGTTCGATGACGACGTGGGCGTTGGTCCCGCTGATCCCGAACGACGAGACCGCGGCGCGGCGCGGCTGTTCCTTCCCGGGCCAGGCTCTGGCCTCGGTGAGCAGTTCGACGGCGCCGGCCGACCAGTCCGTGTGAGGGGTGGGCCGGTCGACGTGGAGCGTCCGGGGCAGGAGGCCGTGGCGCATCGCCTGGACCATCTTGATGACACCGCCGACCCCGGCGGCTGCCTGGGCGTGCCCGATGTTGGACTTGAGTGAACCGAGGTACACCGGGTCCCGGTCCCCGCGCCCGCTGCCGTACGTAGCCATGAGGGCCTCGGCCTCGATGGGGTCGCCGAGCCTGGTACCGGTGCCGTGCGCCTCCACCGCGTCGACGTCCGCCGGCGTCAGTCCGGAGTCGGCCAGGGCGTCGCGGATGACCCGCTGCTGGGCGAGGCCGCTCGGCGCCGTGAGGCCGTTGCTCGCGCCGTCCTGGTTGACGGCGGAGCCGCGGATGACCGCGAGCACCTTGTGTCCGTTGCGGCGCGCGTCCGACAGCCGCTCGACGAGGAGCAGGCCCACGCCCTCGGACCAGCCGGTGCCGTCGGCCGCCGCGGCGAACGACTTGCAGCGGCCGTCGTGAGCGAGCCCTCGCTGCCGCGAGAACTCGACGAACATGCCGGGCGACGACATGACGGCGGCCCCGCCGGCCAGCGCGAGGTTGGTCTCGCCCGAGCGCAGGGAACGGATGGCCAGGTGGAGGGCGACCAGCGACGACGAGCAGGCGGTGTCCGCCGTGACCGCGGGTCCGATGAGGCCCAGCTGGTAGGCGATCCGGCCCGACATCACGCTGCTGGTACCGCCTGTGAGCACATGGCCCTGGACGCTGTGTGGCGCGTCCTGCATGCGCGGGCCGTACTCCAGCGCGGTGGCTCCTATGAAGACGCCGGTGCGGCTGCCGCGCAGGGACTCGGGCAGGAGCCCGGCCCGTTCGACGGCCTCCCACGAGGTTTCCAGGAGCAGTCGCTGCTGCGGGTCCATGCCGAGCGCCTCGCGCGGAGAGATCCCGAAGAAGGCCGCGTCGAACTCGCCGGCGTCGTGCAGGAATCCGCCCTGCCGGACGGTGCTGCCGCCCTGCCGTTCGGGGTCCGGGTCGAAGAGGTCGTCGGGCCAGCCGCGGTTCGCCGGGAACGAGGACACGGCATCGTGCTCCTCCGAAACCAGGCGCCACAGATCCTCGGGAGACGCGACGCCGCCCGGGAAACGGCACGCCATCGAGATGATCGCGATGGGTTCGCCGTCGGCCGCCACGGGGGAGGGGGCCTCGTGGCCCGGCAGGCCGGCGCT
Source organism: Streptomyces sp. SID3212 (assembly GCF_009865405.1). Classification (GTDB taxonomy): domain Bacteria; phylum Actinomycetota; class Actinomycetes; order Streptomycetales; family Streptomycetaceae; genus Streptomyces. The sequence goes on from NZ_WWJY01001044.1 coordinate 26,125, forward strand.
CGACAGCTCGGCGTCGATGAATTCGGACAGCGCGTGCGGGGTGGGGTGGTCGAACACCAGCCCCGTGGGCAGGCGCAGACCGGTGGCCCGCGCCAGACCCGCACGCAGTTCGGTGGTCATCAGAGAGGTGAGGCCGAGTTCCCTGAACGGCGTCCGGGGATCGATCCGCTCGTCCGCCGCGTAGTCCAGTACCGCGGCCGTGTGCTCGGCCACCAGCTGTGCCACGGTGTGGCGGCGTTCGCCGACGGAGAGCCCCGCCAGCCGCGAGCCGAGTTCCCCGTACGGCTCATGCGGAGAAGGCTCGTTGAGGTCGGCCCCGTCCGGGCGCTGCGTCGTGGGCGCCGTCGGCGTCGCGCCGCGCACCGCGCCGTCCATCCAGTACCTCTTGCGCTGGAACGCGTAGGTGGGCAGGTCGACGCGGCGCCCGCCCGACCCCTCGTACAGCGCCGGCCAGTCGATGGCGGCACCGCGGACGTGCAGGGCCGCGAGAGCGGTGACGGCGCTGGTCGGCTCGGGCCGGCCGCGCCGCAGCAGGGGTACGGCCTCGGCCTGGTCGGGGTGCTCGAAGGAGTCGCGGGCGAGCGCGGTCAGCACGCCGTCGGGGCCGGCTTCGAGCAGGGTGGTGACACCCTGCGCCTCCAGGAAGCGCACCCCGTCCTGGAAGCGGACGGTCCCGCGCAGGTGGCGGACCCAGTAGTCGGGGGAGTTCAGTTCCTCCTCGGCGGCCACGCGTCCTGTGACGTTGGAAACGATCGGGATGCGCGGCGGACGGAACGTCAGCCCGGCGACCGACGAGCGGAAGTCGTCCAGCACGCTGTCCATGTGAGAGGAATGGAAGGCGTGGCTGACCGTGAGCCGCGTGGTCCTGCGGCCCCTCCGGCGAAGCTGTTCGGCCACCGCCTCGACCGCGTCCGGATCACCGGAGAGAACGGTGGACCGCGGGCCGTTCAGGGCGGCGACGGAGACACGGTCGTCGCCCCCGTCGGCCAGCAGGTTGAGAACCTCGTCCTCAGTCGCCTCCACCGCGACCATGGCGCCGTCGGCGCGGGCGGACTGCATCAGCCGTCCGCGCGTGGTGACGAGGGAGGCGGCGTCGGCCAGGTCGAGGACCCCCGCCACATGGGCCGCGGTGACCTCGCCGATGGAATGCCCCAGCAGGTAGTCCGGTCGGACCCCCCAGGACGTGACCAGCCGGTACAGGGCCACCTCGATGGCGAACAGCGCGGGCTGGGCGTTCGCGGTCTCGTCCAGGCCGTGGCCGCCGCGGATCGTCTCGGCCACGGGCTGTTCCAGATGGGGGTCCAGCGCTGCGGCCACCTCGTCGAACGCCTCCGCGAAGACCGGGTAGGCGTCGTGGAGCTCACGGCCCATTCCCGGGCGCTGGCTGCCCTGCCCCGTGAACAGCACCGCGAGAGGACCGGGCTCCGCGGTGCCGGTCACGACGTCCGGTGAGGTGCGGCCGGCGGCCAGGGCGGCCACACCCTTGAGGAGTGCCGGACGGTCGGGGGCCAGGACGACGGCACGGTGGCGGAACGCGCTGCGGGTGGTGGCCAGGGACAGCCCCACGTCCACCGCCGACGGAGCCGCCTCGTCCCCGGCGAACTCCGCCAGACGGGCGGCCTGCGCCCGCAGGGCCACCTGTCCGGCGCCGGACACCACCCAGGGAAGTACGGCGACAGGGGCCGGCCGTTCCGGCGGCGTCTCGTCGGTGACTGCCGACGGCGCCTCGGAGACCACGACGTGGCAGTTGGTGCCGCCCATGCCGAAAGAACTCACACCGGCCGTCAGCGGGCGCTCGGGATGCGGCCATCGCGTCAGCTCGCGCTGCACGGCGAGCCCCAGCGCCGGCAGGGGGACGAGGGGATGGGCGCTCTCGAAGTTCAGGCTCGGCGGAAGGAGCCGGTGGTGGATGCTGAGCAGGGTCTTGAGGAGGCCCGCGATTCCCGCGGCGCCCTCCAGGTGTCCGATATTGGTCTTCACCGAACCGACACGCAGTAGTTCGCCGTCGCCGCGCCCGGCACCGAGGGCGGCACCCAGGGCCCTCGCCTCGATGGGGTCGCCCACCGGCGTGCCCGTGCCGTGCAGTTCGACGTACTGCACCTCGCCCCTGCCCACGCCGGCCCGCTCGCGGGCGGCACTCAGGACCTGCGCCTGCGCGTCCTCGCTGGGCACCGTCAGCCCGGGGGTCGCCCCGTCGTTGTTCACCGCGCTGCCGCGTATGACGCCGTAGACCCGGTCGCCGTCCTCGATCGCCGTCCGCAGCAGTTTGAGGACGACGAGAGCGCCGCCCTCGCCGGGTACGAAGCCGTTCGCCCGGGCGTCGAAGGCGTAGGTCACACCGTCCGGGGAGAGCGCCCCGAACCGCTCCTCCGTCACCGTGTTCTCCGCCAGGAGGTTGAGGTTGACGCCGGCCGCGAGGGCGGCGGTCGACTCGCCGGCACGCAGGCTCTCGCAGGCGAGGTGCACAGCGACCAGTGAGGAGGACTGGGCGGCGTCCACGGTCATGCTCGGTCCTCGGAGCCCCAGGTGGTACGAGACCCTGTTCGCGATGACACCCCGGTTCACCCCGGTCATGGTGTGCTGGGTGAGTGCCTCGGTCCCGCGCTGGTACACCAGGTTGGTGTAGTCGTCGCGCAAGGTCCCCACGAACATCGCCGTGCTGCTGCCCCGCAGGGACTCGGGGACGATGCGCGCGTCCTCCAGAGCCTCCCAGGCCAATTCCAGCACGATCCGTTGCTGCGGGTCCATCGCAGCCGCTTCACGGGGGGAGACAGCGAAGAAGGGGGCGTCGAAGTCGCCCACGCCGTCGAGGAAGCCGCCCCGGCTGACGGCGGCCGGTCCGTCGGCCTCCCACCGGTCGCCGGGAACGTCTGTGACCGCGCTCGTCCCACTGGCCAGCAGGTCCCAGAACGCGGCGGGGCTGTTCGCTCCCGGGAGCCTGCACGACATGCCGATGACGGCGACCGGCTCGTCCCGCTCGGTGCGCGCGTCGAACGCCGCCGGAGTTCTGTCACTCATCATGAATTTCGACTGCCCTTCCATAACTGGTGTTTCCCGAGGCCCGGGATCTTTCAACGCGTGCGAAGCAGTTCGGGGCGGCCCGCCGACGGGCACCGGACAGTCGGTCGCCGTCGGGTGCGGGGTCAGGAAGAGGTGACCAACCGATGTGACGCCTGATCGCGCAGAATGCCGCAGACGTCGGTGAGCGCACGCTCCACGCGGTCGATCTCCTCGTCTGTCAGGAGGAGCGACGGCTCGAAGCGGAGGGTGTTCGTGGCGCTGGCGGTGGGGAAGGTCCGGATCCGGTGGGCGTGCAGGAGGTGGCCCGCGATCACATAGCCGAACATTCCGCCGGCGGCAGCCCCGGCGAACACCTCGTCGCCGGAGCCCGACTGATCCCGGAACTCGCATCCGAGCATCAGCCCCCGGCCCCTGATCTCCTTCACCACATCGGGGAAGGCCGCGCGGACCCTCTCAAGGGCCGATGTCAGGGCACCGCCGCGCTCGACGGCCCGCCGGTAGGCCCGGCCGTCGTCCGCCTCCAACAGCTCCAGCACCTTCAGCGCGATGTGGCACGAGTAGCTGTCCTTGGCGAAGGTCGAGCTGTGTACCAGTTCGAACAGCGGCCGGTAGCGGGCTTCTCGGACCAGCATCACCGACACCTTGGCAAGGCCGCCGCCCAGTGACTTGGCGAGCGCGTAGTAGTCGCCGCGCAGCCCCACCTGCGAACTGGCGAGCAGCGCGCCGGTACGTCCCATGCCGCTCTGCACCTCGTCGACGACGATGGGGCAGTCGGCCGCCTCGCCGAACTCCTGGATGTACCGGGCCGATTTCGCCGACAGCGGGCGGATGCCGCCCTCGCCCTGGATCGGTTCGACCAGGAACGCGCAGAACGCGGGATGGCGGTGTTCGGTCAACTGGACCAGCCCGTCCGTGACCACCAGCTGGAAGAGGGTTCCCCCCTCGTTCTCGAGGATCTCCTCCAGGACATCGGGACGATCCTCGGGAACGAACCGCGTCTTGACTCCCAGGGTGGCGAAAGGCTCCCGGTAGCCCGCGTTGTGGGTCAGCTGGACACTGCCCATGAGTTTGCCGTGGAAGCCGCCCTCCAGAGCCAGGAAAACCGGTGCCTTGCCCTGCAACAGGGCGTTCCTTCGGGTGATTTCCGCCAGTACGGCCTCGATCGCGCCCTCTCCCGCGGACTCCTCGATTCCCAGCCGTGCCAGAATCTCGTCCGGCACGGCCGCCCGGCCGCCGCGCACCGCGGCCCGCGCCTGTTCACCGCTGGCCTCGATACGGCCCAGGAGTTCTCCGAGACGCAGTCCCCGGTCGAGTTCGGCGTGTTTGACGGCGGCCTCGACCGCCTCGGCGCCGCTGTTGGCGAACGTCGCGAAGTACGGCTCGTCGGATTCGGTCTCACGGTGGATGATGCGGTTCAGCTCGGCGGCGAGGCGGTTCGCGTAGGGATGGGAGGAGAACTGCGCGTGATGGGGTGTCCGCTCGTCCAGGAGCCGGCGGGCGACGGCCAGCAGCTCCGGGTGGTTGTGGCCGAACATCAGCGATCCGTACCCTCCGGCACAATCGAGTACCGGTATCTCCTCGCCCTCGTTGTCCCGCCGGAACAGTGTGTTGCCCTCCGCGCGTACGTATTCGACATCGAGTCCTGCTGTCGACAGCAGCGCCCGCAGATTGGGCTCTGCCAGCTCGGGCTCTGCGGTTTCAGAATTCATGTCGCTCCCTGGGAACCGTGATAGGTGTCAGCAGCAGGAATGGATCGCGCTCCTGATGCCGGATTTATCTTGCGGGCACGCAGGTCCTGACCATTCCAGCATCCGGTCACGCCGGAGTCATCCGGCTGGATTCGGGGAGTAAATGAGCGGCAGATTACTTGGCAATGGGGTGCGGGACGCGGGGGAAGTCCGCACGTATTCGTCCACCGAATTCAACGGCGAAGGCTTCCCCCGGCTGTCGATCAGCCCCGTCGAAAGGTCAGTTGTTGGCCGCGGACCGGAGAAACTTGACCAATTGTTCGCTGGACACGCCTTCCGGCCGGTCCAGGGTGACCGTGGTGGCATGGCTGTTCCCGCCGGTCCAGCCGGGCCTGCGCACCATGAGTTCGGGGTCGGCGGAGGCGACCATGAACAGGGGCCGAGGTCCCACCGACTCGACGAGCGCCTCGATGGAGTCCAGGACGGAGTCGGTCGCGTGGTGCAGGTCGTCGATGCACAGCACGACAGGTCCGCCCCGTACGGCCGCGCGGACGAACTCGCACCAGATGTCCAGGACGCTCTCCGGGCACACCACCCGGAGCAGAGCCTTGGAGCCGGTACTCAGCAGGGACGTCAGCGCGGGCAGTATCCGCTCCCGGTCGGCCGGGTCCGGGAACAACGAGCGCACCTGGTAGGAGAGGGCGGTGTCCACGGCGTCCTCGTCGTCGTTCGGACGGATGCCGCAGTAGGCGGCCAGGATCTGCGCCTGTGCGGCGAGCGCGTTGTCATGGGTGACCGCGGGAGTGCGGCCTGACAGCACGACGGGCGCGCCGGGGTGGCCGGTGACCCAGTGCTCGAAGTCACCCAGCAGCCGGCTCTTCCCCGTCCCCGGTTCGCCGAGGACGGTGACCAGATGAGGCACCGCCCGGTGTTGTGTCCGCTTCATGAGCCCGCGCAGGACGTCGAGTTCGTAGCACGGCTCCGCGTCATCGGCATCACCGCGCTTCACCCGGGCGCCGATCACCTGCCAGCCCGTGGACGAGAGGCGGTAGGAAACGGTGTCACCGGTTGCCTGGCGGACCGCGTCGCTGGCCAGGACCTCACCGGCGGGCACGGTGGACAGCAGGGCCTGGGACTCGTCGAGCACCGCGCCGACTACGGTCGGCGCGGCCTCACGCCCTCGCCGGGACAGCAGCACTCCGCCCATGGTCACGGCGGACTGCACCGTCAGCTGGGCCGCCTCGGGCCCGGACCGGCCGGCGACGTCGAGTATGTCGCGGATCGCCAGCGCCGCGAGTACGGCCCGTCCGGCATGGTTGTCCTGGGGCCCGTGGAGTCCGAACAGGGCCAGGTACGTGGATCCGATCGAGGCGGTCACCGTGCCGTCGAATCGCTCGACCTGCTCCCTGACCACGGCGGCGGTGCCGTTCAGCAGGTCGTCGAGCTCCTCGTCGCCGGGCCCGACCAGGGTGGGAGCGAGCCAGGTGCGTATCGACACGACGGCGACCTGGTGGCGGGAGACACGCAACTGTTCCGGCCCGGCGTCGTCGGGCGGCGCTGCCGGACCGGGCCGGGGAACCCGGACACCGGCCGGCTGCCCGATCGGGCGGGTCGACGATGTGGTGCTCAACCGTTCCCTGGTGGCGCTGTCACCTGCCGCTCCGAAGGGATGTCCGGACACCGGACCGGCAAGGGACAGCTCCGGTTCCTGGGCGAGGATGGCCTGTTGAAGCCGCTGCAGCCCGTGGCCGGGTTCAAGACCCAGGTCCTCCACCAGCGCGGTGCGGATACGGCTGTACACGTTGAGCGCGTCCGCTTGCCGTCCGCACCGGTAGAGGGCGAGCATCAACTGACCGCACGACCGCTCCTTGAGCGGCTGGGCCTTGACCATGGCCTCCAGTTCGGCGAGAACCACATGGTGGCGACCGCAGGCCAACTGGGTGTCGAAGTAGTCCTCCATCACGTCCAGGCGCGCTCTCTGGACCGCCACCAACTCGGGCCACTCGATGCCGGCTTCGACGAGATCGGCCAGGGCGGGGCCCCGCCACAGGGCCAGCGCGTCGTGAAGGAGTGAGGCCGCCGACTCCGACGCGCCCTGCGCCATTTTCTCCCGCCCCTCCTCCACCCACGTGTGGAACCGGTGCAGATCCACCTGCTCCGGTTCCACACGCATCATGTAACCGGGCGGCTGGGTCAACAGCGCGGTGGTCCCGGTGGGGTTGCGCTGACGCGGCGAGCCCGAGGAGAGGATGCCCCGCAGCCCGTACACCGCGTTCTGGAGTATCTTGCGTGACGTGGTCGGAGCGTCGTCCACACCCCACAGCGCGTTGAGTAACTGACTGGTGGGCACGACCCTGTTGGCCTGCAACAGCAGGAAGGCCAACGTGGCTCTCTGCTTGGTACCCCCCAGGTTCAGCGGCCCGTCATGGCTGTCGACCTCCATTGGGCCAAGGAGTCGGAACTGCATCGTGTCCCCCATACCTACACGTAACAGGCTGAGCCCGGAGCGCCTTCCGGGATCCGATCAAGATATGATCACCATCGTGCAACATTACGTTCAACGCGCGCACAAATCTGGGACAAGCAGTCCACCCCCGCGACGGCCGGATCGCATCGCACCGCCGCGCCTGGCCCGCGCTACCACGTGAGGGATGCCGCGGCTGCGCCCGGTGCGAAACGGCTGAGAGCCGCCGTGAGTACCGCGGCCACCTCCGGAAGATTGCTGTCGAGGTAGAAATGCCCGCCGGAGAAGACGTGGGTGTGGGTGTCGGCCTTCGTGAAGTCCGCCCAGGAGGAGGCCCGTTCCACGGAGACCACCGGGTCGCTGTCACCGACGAGCACGGTGAACGGGGTGCTCAGGGGGCCGCGTTCCTGCCACTCGTACGTGCCTATCGCCCGGTAGTCGGCGCGCAGCGCGGGCATGACCATCTCCCTCACCTCCGGGTCCTCGAACACCTGCGGGGAGGTGCCCCCGAGGCGCTGTACCGCTGCCAGGATGTCGGCGTCCGTACGGAGGCCGTCGTGGGCCTCCGGCCGCGGCCGGGGTGCGCCCCGTCCGGAAAGGATGACCGCGACGGGTCCGGGGGACTGGCGCTCCTCGAGGCGGCGGGTGGTCTCATAGGCGAGTACGGCGCCCATGCTGTGCCCGAAGAGGGCGTACGGGCCCTCGATCTGCCCGTGGACCTCGTCGGCCAGGATGTCCGCCAGGCGTCCGATGTCGTCGATGGGCTCCTCGTGCCGGCGGTCCTGACGCCCCGGATACTGGGCGGCCAGCACCTCGACGGCCGGTGGCATCGCGAGGGACAGCGGGAGGAAGGAGCTGGCCGCACCGCCCGCATGGGGGAAGCAGACCAACCGCACGGCGATGGCGGACGGCCTGGGACCGTCCGCCGGAGGGGCGAACCTGCGCAACCACTCAGTTCCCACTTCAGCTCCCTTTGTCGCTGTGCTCGACCCCTGGCGGACCGGGCTGCGGCCCCATCATCGGTGGTGCGGCTCAAAGGAGGCACAAAGTACGCACAACTCACCCGCTCACGCGCCGCCGCAGACCTTGGTCGGCCGGCTGTCGCCGATTCGGCACCTGTCCGCCGCCCGCAGCCCCGCGGCCGTACCTTCCGGAACGAGCTCGTCGAGCAACGCCTCGGCCGAGATCTGGGGCAGCATCAACCGCCAGAACCCGGTGACCGCGTCTCGTGAACGCCACTCCTCGCCCGTTCCCCGCAGGACTTCGAACCCCGCCACGAAAACGGTGATGGCCGACACCACCTCATCCAGCGCCACGTCCGCCGCGAGAGTGCCCCGGTCCCTCGCCACGGTGAGTGACAGCTGGACCCAGTCCTGCCACTGCTCCCACAGGCGGACACCGCCCTGCCAGGTGGCGTCGCGGCTCAGGCCGAATCCGGCCCGCAGGACCGGGTCGTCGGTGAGGCTCCGCACCAGCGCCTGCGAGGCGTCGATCACCGATTGCAAGGGGGCGGGGTGCCGGAACGGAACCGCTCCGGTGAGACTCAGCAGCGCCTGCGCGGCGGCCAGTTCGAGCGCCTCACCCAGCGCCTGCTTGTTCTTGAAGTGAAAACTCAGCCCGCCTGTACTGACACCGGCCCGCGAGCTGATGGTATTGAGGGAGGATTCGGCGAATCCCCACTGGTCGATGACCTCGGCAGCTGAACGGATCAGGTCTTGGCGAGTGCAGAACGAACGATACTGCTTGGTCATCGGGAACTCCGTAGGGGCGTGGAACGGCGGGCCGGTGCGTGTCGGAACACCACCACGGCGCGGTACCCGTGACGGGGGGCCGACCGCGCGGCGCGACAGGTACCGGCCGTCGGGAACGGGCGGTCGCGACAGCTGGTCACCGTGAGAGCACCTTCGTGGTCGGCCCATATAACAGCATGACTACCGCACCCGCACTCTCCGCGACCGAAAAGAGCGATCGCCGAGGGGCGGGTGGAGGGGACTTGGCGCATTGTCGATGGGTCGGTGCACGTGGACCCGCGCGGGTGAACGGCTTCCGGCCTGGATCTGACCCTCCTCGGGGCACTCCCCGCGTCCCACCGATTCACAGGCCCGGGACGAACGACGCCGCCGGACGGCGTTCCACGCGGTCCGGCGGCGGTGCGGCGCGCCGCTCCTTCGGAGAGGCCGGGGCGGAGATGGCGTTTCACGCCATCTTCTCCACGCCCCACGGTTCTCACTAGAATGTTCTATACAGTGGAATCGGCAACGTCGCCGTAACGCCAGGACGGGTCCGCCCGACCCGTCCTGCCCGGTTGCGTCGACGCCTGTCGAGTCGGCACCACACACCGGATCACGCGACAGGGAGGGTCAGTTGATGAGAGCGGCTACCTGCTGCGCGGCCCGGAGTCCCGTCTCGACGGCGCCTTCGACGAAGGCGCCGTTCCATCCGGACGCGATGTCGCCCCCCGCGAAGGCGATGCGGCCATGGGGCTGCTGAATCCCGGGCAGCTGCCTCAACAGCTGCCCGGGACGGCGCAGGCCCCATCCCCCGAGCGCGTACGGGTCGCGGCCCCACTCGTGGGCCCGGTACCCGACGACGGTGGCACCGGGTATGTACTCGCGGACGGCCTTCTGGACGGCTGTCGCGTCCGAGACGTTGAGGGAGGATCCAGCGAAGCCGATCATGAGCCGCCCTCCACCGGAGAGTGCTTCCTGAGGGATCATCAGGGGCAGGGCGGACGACTTGGTACCCATGGCGTACACGGCTTCGACGTCCCCGGCGAGGTGGATCCACAGCTTCGTCGCGAGTCCGACGCCCACGCCTTCGCTGGTCGCGGCGGCGTGTACGGCCGGCAGTCCGGGGTTGAAGCTGATCTTCTTCCAGGTGTTGACGGGAGTCGCCAACACGGCGGCCCTGCCGGTGAAGAGCCGATTGGAGCCGACCCGTACCTGGACACCGCTCGACGTGCTGGTGACCGCGGTGACCGGCGAATTGAGGTACACCTTGGCCCTCGGCGACGCGTCCAGCATCTTCTGGAGCAGCTTGGTCATGCCCGCGGTCGGCTTGAACGCGGTCTGCTTCTCCCAGCCCTCGATGTTCCACCCGCCGAGCGCCCACCACTGCGCCATCGAGGTCATCGCACGACTGGTGTTGTCACCGCCCGTGTAGGCCGCGAAGTAGCCGTGGAGCCAGGTCGCGTCCACGTCGGAGAGCCCGAGCTGGTTGATTCGGTCGGTGAAGGAAAGCAGATCCAACTGAGCCAGGAGGTCGCTGCGGTAGCGCGGGTCGTTGGGCCGCTCGAAGTAGGTCTCCGACCCGGCGAAGAACTGATCGAACAGCTCTCCGAGGTGGGCGTTGGCGTCCTGCGGAAGGAGCCGGTCGAAGCCGCCGTTGGCGCCCGGCATGACCGACGTGGTGGGTATGACGTCTGCGGCGTTCGTCAGGCCGTACCTACTGAACTCGGCGGCCACCAGATGGTGATCGGGGCTCAGCCAGCCGCCGCCGAGTTCAATGCGCTTGCCGGCGAACGTGTCCGTCCAGATTCTGCCGCCGATGCGGTCCCGCGCCTCCACCACCGCGACGTTGAGCCCCTGGGCGCTCAGCTCGCGGGCAGCCGTACCGCCCGCGTATCCCGCGCCGATGACTATCACGTCGGCAACGACGTTGTCCGCGCGGACCGATGCCGCGGCCGGAGCGGCCGCGGCGACCGCCCCCCCGGCCAAGGCGGTCCCGCCCAGGGCTTTGAGCAGCGAACGACGTCCGAGCCCCGCGGGTGGGGACTGATGTGTGACGGGTGGTCGGGAACTCATCGGTGCACCTTTTCCGTTGGTCGCTGAAGGCCACTCCCACCGGGAGATGAGTGGCTCGTTCTGGTCCACGGAAAGTTAGCGGCGCGGTGCCGAAAGCTGGTCACCGACGGGTAATCGTAGGGTTTACGCCTCACCTTTGAGGGGAAGGGGAGCGTCCGGCTCCTGCTCGTCGCCGGAACGCGGCAGGTCATGGCCAGGGCGTCGCGCGGAAGAAGTCCGCCCAGGTGGGGGACGTTCCGGCCGGGCGACGTCGCGCGACGCGCCGGTCAGGAAGGGATCGCGGGCACGCGGGGGAGAGAACCGATCACTGGTAACTGGTGATCAATTGGGCGAGGTGCCGGCCGGCGAGGTCGAGCGGTTCGCTGTCCTGGCTGACCTGGGCGGCGAGTTCAGCACCCTCAAGGGTGCTGATGACGGTGTGAGCGAGCTCGTGGGCTTCTGTCTCGCCGATCCCGCTCTCCAGGAGTTTGACGCGCACGATTTCACGCCAGCGGGTGAAGGCATCGGCGGCGGCTTCCTGGATCTTGGGCAGGCGGCCCACGGCGCCGAGTGCTGTCGTGGTGATGGGGCAGCCGTCGATCCAGTCGGAAGCACGCAGACTCTCGGCCAGATGGTGGGTGAAGCTCGCGACGGCTCGCGCGGGGTCGGGTTCGCTGTCCAGTACGACGCGCAGCTCCTCGGAGAACTCCTGGTCACCGTGGTGGATCGCGGCGACAGCGATCTCCATTTTCCCGCCGGGGAAGAAGTGGTACACAGAGCCGAGAGTCGCCCGTGCCTCCTGCGAGATCTGCTTGACCCCGGTCCCGTCGTAACCCTGACGTTGCATGAGTCGTGAGGCGGCCCGCACGATGCGCTCGCGCGTAAGAACGGGCTCCGCGTCGACCGCCGGCCGCTCCGCGTCGTTCAAGGGAGTCTTTTTCATCCTTCTGAGATTACCAGTAGGACGCTCTTTATAGGGGGGCTCGTTGTGAAATACGCACCGACCCCGGGATCGTCCCGGGGGTCGGTGCGTTGGCCGGCGACCATGGGGCGGCGCCGCTCCGGCGCGCGAGGAGTCCGCCGGTCCAAGAGGCGGACTCCTCGCGCGTGTCAGGACAGGACGGCCGCGGCGGCCGGGAAGTGTCCCGTCCGCACGAAGTAGCCGACGTACTTGGCGAACAGTTCCTCGGTCACCGGGGGGCACGTGATTCCGCTGCCCTCCAGGGCCGCCTCGGTCTGTGTGGTGTCCATCGGGGGATAGAAGGCGTCCGTGTCCCCCGTCATCATCTCGAAGGCGTGGAGCAGCGGAATGATGGCGTTGCCCCGGTCCTGATGCACCCGCTCACGCCAGGTGTCCCAGTCCACCTCCTCCAGCGTGTAGCCGAGCGAACGGAGCCGGCCAACACACTCCCGCAAGGTCACCGCGCTCGGGTTGAACAGGTGGAACGTCCCGCCGCCGGCCTCCTGCCGACCGGAGATGCGGAGGATCGCCGCACTCACGTAGTCCACCGGCAGCAGGTGGAACCGCCCCCCGACTCCCGCGGGCACCGCGCCCGCCTCCAGCAGGCCCTTCATGCTCAGCCATACGAAGTCCCGGGTCTGGCACGCGCCGTTGTCCTGGTCGCCGGAGATGACATCGACCCGGTAGACGGACACGGGAAGGCCCCTGTCCCGGGCGATACCGATGAGCTGTTCCGCGACCCACTTGCTCTGGAGGTAGCCGCTGGGCAGCTTCTCGCCGGGACCCGTCGGGTCGCTCACCTTCAGTGGGACGCCCGCCACCGCCGCGCCGGCGAATACGCCGACGGTCGAGACGTAGTGGACCGGCACGGTGCGATGGCGCGCTGCCAGACGCAGGACTTCCTCGGTCCCCAGTACGTTGGCGTTCCTCAGGGTCGCGTAGGGATGCAGCCAGTGGACCTGCGCTCCGTTGTGGTAGACGACGTCGACCGTCTCGGCGAGGCGGTCGAAGTCCTCCTCGGAGAGCCCCAGGCGCGGCAGCGCCAGATCGCCCACGACCACCGAAACGCGTTCGGGGTCGAGTGCGTCCCCTATGCCGTACTGCTCCATGTTCTTCCGCAGCCGGGCGAACGCCTCGTCCGCGTCACCACCACGGACCAGGCAGTGGACGACGGCGTCGGTGGTCCGGAGAAGGTCACGCAGGAGGAAGGCGCCCAGGAACCCGCTCCCACCGGTCAGCAGGACGTGCCGCGGATCGGCGGTGACAGGAACCACTTCGGCCGCCGGGTGGATGTCCTCGGCCAGGCGGATCTCGGAATCGAGGTCGAAGATGTCACGCTGCCCGTACTCGCTGTCGGGCTGCCCCCCGAGCAGCTCGCCCCCCACGTGGGCGACCAGGGCCGCCGGGGTCGGGTGGTCGAACACCAGAGTGGCGGGCAGCCGCAGACCGACGAGCGTGTTGAGCCGGTTGCGAAGTTCCACACTGGTCAGGGAGTCGAATCCCATGGCCTGGAAGGGCCGCTCCTCGTCGACGCGCGTGGCGTCCGCGTGGCCGAGTACGCGCGAGATCTCGGCCAGGACGGCCTCGTTGAGCAGTTGGCGCTGCTCCGCGTGGGGCAGCCCGGCGAGTCGTGCGGCGAGTGGCTCGGCCGAGGCCCCCGTCCCATGGACCTTGCGGCGCCCCGCGTTGTGGGCGAGACCCCTCAGCAGGGGCGGTACCAGCTCCTGTTCCCGTACGGCCGCGATGTCCAGCGGCGACGCCACCGAAGCCGGTCGGCCCCGGCGGAGTGCCAGGTCGAGCAGTGCGGGCCCCGAGTCGGCCGTGACGGGACGGAAACCGCTGCGTGCGATGCGTTTGAGGTCTGTCTCGTCCAGTCCTCCCGAGAGTCCGCCGTCCTGTGACCACAGGCCCCAGGCAAGCGACGTCGCGGTGAGTCCCGAGGCGGCTCGGCGCTGTGCCAGGCCGTCCAGGAAGGAGTTCGCCGCGGCGTAGGTGGACTGGCCGGGGCCGCCCAGCAGTCCGGCGATCGAGGAGAACAGTACGAACGCCGAGAGGTCCGCGTCGCGGGTCAGGTCGTGCAGATGCCAGGCGGCGTCCACCTTCGGGCGCAATACGGCGGCCAGCCGTTCAGACGTCTGGCCGCCGACCAGACCGTCGTCCAGGACGCCGGCCGCGTGGACCACTCCGGTCAGGGGATGCTGCGCAGGTATACCGGCCAAGAGCGCGGCCAGCTCCGCCCGGTCCGCGACGTCGCAGGCGGCGATGCGTACCGTCGCGCCGAGGTCCCTCAGTTCGGCCGCCAACTCGGAGGCCCCTTGCGCGTCCTGGCCACGACGACTCGTCAACAGGAGGCTCCGCACGCCGTGTTCGCGCACCAGATGGCGGGCGAAGAGGGCGCCGAGCGAACCCGTACCGCCGGTGACGAGCACGGTTCCCGACCTGTCCCACCGCGCTGCGGGCAGCGGGTCGGCGGTGTCCTCGTCGCGTCGGAGGCGGGGTACGAGAATCTGTCCCGCTCGGACGGCGAGCTGAGGCTCGCCCAGGGCGAGGAGCTGGTCCGGCACGGTGCCGGCGACTCCGGTGTCGGCGTCGACGAGGACGATCCGGCCGGGAGTCTCCGACTGCACCGAGCGCAGCAGACCCCAGACCGCGGCCGCACTCGGATCGGGGAGTTCCCCGTCACGGACGCACATGGCTCCCCGGGTGACCACGACGAGGGGGGTGTCGGCAAGCCGGTCCTCCGCGAGCCAGGCCTGGACGAGACTCAGGATGCGGCGCGTGGCGTCGTGGGCCGCCACCGCGAGGTCGTCGCCGACCCGCGGTGTGTCGTGAACCAGTACCGCGTCGACCCGGTCCCCGGAGGCCATGGCCTCCGCGATCGTCCTCACCTGGTCGGTCTCCGGGCCGGCAGCCCCCGTCCCGTCCCAGACGCCCCATCGCACGGCTTCGGTGGGGAGCGCCGGTGGCGACAAGGGCGTCCAGTCCACGTGGAAGAGGCTGTCACCGATCCGAGCCGCCGCGCTTCCGACCTCGCCGACCTCGACCGACCGGGTCTCCACGGAGTCGAGCGAGGCGACCGGCGCTCCGGTCCGGTCGGCCAGCAGGACCGTCCGGATGTGATCACCGTCGAGGGTCAGCTTGACCCTCACCGCGGGGGCGCCGCTCGCGTACAGCCGTACGCCCCGGTACGCCGACACGATCCGGGCCGTCCCGGCGGGCAGGTCGTGGAGGACGGCGGGCAGCACCGCGTGGACGGCCCCGTCGAGCAGCGAGGGGTGCAGGAGATGGTCCGCGGCCTCCGTCGCTGTCTCCTCGTCCAGGGCGAGTTCGGCGAACACCTCGTCACCCCGCCGCCACGCGGCCTTGAGCACCTGGGCCGCGGAGCCGTACCGCGCACCCGTACGCGCGAGTCGTTCGTACACCTCGGCGGGGTCCAGCGCCTCGGTGTCCGAGGGAGGCCACTCCGTGAGTCCGGCCGCGCCCGAGCGACTTCCGGGGCTCAGGAGACCGCGCGCGTGCAGTGTCCAGGGCACGTCGGGATCGTCGGGCCGCGCATGGACGGTCACCGCCCGACGGCCCGCGTCCGGTGCCGCCACACGGACCTGGATCTGGAGCTTCGCGTGATCGGGAATCACCAGCGGCGCGGTCGTCGACAGTTCGTCAAGCACCGCGCATCCGACCTCGTCGCCGGCCCGCACCGCGAGTTCCACGTATGCGGACGCGGGCAGAACCACCGAGCCGTCGTGGACGTGACCGGCCAGCCAGGGATGGGTACCCGGCGAGATCCGGTTGGTGAACAGAAGCTCGTCCGCGCCGGCGACGCCGATGACGTTCCCCAGCAGCGGATGACCGCTGGATCGCAGGCCGGCCCGTCCCGGATCGCCGGTGTCCTTCGAGGTGTCGACCCAGTACCGTTCGTGCTGGAAGGCGTACGTGGGCAGGGGGACGCGCCGGGCGCCGGTGCCCTCGAAGAACGCCGGCCAGCTCACCGGCACCCCCTGGGAGTGGAGCCGACCGAGGCCGGTGATCATCGACTCCGCCTCCGGCCGGCCTCGGCGGAGTAGCGGCACCACCGTCCCCGTCCCGACGGTCGAGTGGGCGAGAGCCGCGAGCACACCGTCGGGACCCAGTTCGACGAAGTTCACCACACCCTGCTCGGCGAGGGTTCTGGCCGCGTCGGAGAAGCGGACCGTGCCGCGGAGCTGGCCGGCCCAGTACTCCGGAGTCCGCAGGTCGTCGCCGGTCGCCACCCGACCCGTCCGGGTGGACACCACGGGAATGAGGGGCGCGTGGAAGGTCAGCTGACCGGCCACCCGCCGAAAGTCCTCCAGCACCCCGTCCATGTGCGGGGAGTGGAACGCGTGGCTGACGGTGAGCCGCTTCGTCTTCCGTCCCCGCCGCCGCAACTCCTCCGCCAGCGCGTCGACCGCTTCAGTGTCACCCGAGACGACCACGGAGACCGGTGAGTTGACCGCGGCGACGGCTACCCGGGGGAACCTTCCACCGCTCAGGAGGGTGGTGATTTCGGCTTCGGTGGTTTGTATGGCGTGCATGGCTCCGTCGGGTGGGAGCTGTTGCATGAGTGTGGCTCGTGCGGCGACGAGGGTGGCGGCGTCCGGGAGGGTGAGGATGCCGGCGGTGTGGGCTGCGGCGATTTCGCCGATGGAGTGTCCGGCCATGAAGTCGGGGCGTGTGCCGAGTGATTCGAGGAGGCGGAAGAGTGCTACTTCGATGGCGAAGAGGGCGGGTTGGGTGTGTCCCGTGTTGTCGAGGTTTTTGCCTGTGGTGATGGTTTCGTGCAGTGGCTGGTCGAGGAGGGGGTCGAGGTGTGCGGCGATGTCGTCGAAGGCTTGTGCGAAGGTGGGGAATGTGGTGTAGAGGTCCATTCCCATGCCGGGGTATTGGGAGCCTTGGCCGGTGAAGAGGAAGGCGGTGCGGCCTTCGGTTTGTGTTCCGCGTATGACGTGGGGGTGGGTGGTGCCGGTGATGAGTGCGTGCAGTCCGGCGTGGCGGTCGGTGTCCGTGAGGGCGGCGCGGTGTTCGTGGGCGGTGCGTGAGGTTGCCAGTGAGTGGGCGATGTCCAGGTCGGAGTGGGTGGGGGAGTTCTGCAGGTGGGTGAGCAGGCGGGCTGCCTGGTCCCGCAGTGCTTGTTCGGTCCGCCCGGACAACAACCAGGGGACAACCGGCGG
>NZ_WWJY01001045.1 GCF_009865405.1 Streptomyces sp. SID3212
CCGGGCGCACCCGGCCGCCGTACCGCTCGTCCTCACGCGCCGCACGTCCGGCCCGGCGGCTCTGGCCCCGGCGGAGGTCCTGGCGTCCGCCCTCACCCGCTCGGGCCTCGGCGGGGGCGATCTGCTCACCGCCTTCCGGGCGGTCATGGCCTTCGTGATGGGCCTCGCCCAGGCCGGACTCGCGGGCCCCCTGGCCCCGGAGGGCGCCGCGACCGCAGAGGCCCGGCGCATCGGCGCCCTCGCCGAGGGCACTCTCCCGGCTCTCTCCCGGCTCGCCGCCGTCAGCGCCGACCACGCGGACGAGGAGTTCGACCGGGGTCTCGCGCTCATCCTCGGGGGCATCCGGCAGGCCGCCGCGGGCGGGCACGCCGGGCCGGCGCGGGCGCAGGACGGCCCCCGAGGTCACGCTTCGGGGGCCGTCCGAGGTCACGCCTCCGGGGACAACCTCCGTACGAACTGATGGAAGCCCTCCACCCCGGCCCCCGTCAGCGGCGCGCCGTGCGCGAACCCGACAGCCCTCACGTCGTGCGGGATACGGGTCAGACTGCCGACCCGGGTGGAGGGGTCGGCGGCCATCGCCGCCGGCCCGATCTCCAGCCCGCTGCCACGATTGAAGAGCGCGTCCCCGACCAGGACGCTCCGGCTGGGCTCGTGGACCAGCACGATGTGGCCGGGCGTGTGCCCGGGGGTGTGAACGACCCGCAGACCGCCGGAGCCCTCGATCAGTTCACCGTCCGTCAGCAGCGCGTCGGGGCTGACCGGCGCCCACTGAAGCGCCGGGATCCCGTCGAGGAAGTGCCCCCACGCGCCGGAGCGTCCCCCTTTGGGAACACGACCCGTCCCCAGCCAGCCGGCGTCGGCCTCATGGATCAGGATCCGCGCGCCGGTACGGCGGCGCAGCTCCGCCGCGCCCTTGACGTGATCGGGATGGGCGTGGGTCAGCACGACGCGCTTGATGTCGCCGGGCTTGCGGCCCAGTTCGTCCACGGCGGCGAGCAGCACGCCGGGGGCCTTGGCCCAGCCGACGTCGACCAGAGTGAAGCCGTCGTCACCGTCGACCAGAAACGCGTTGTCGCGCTTGGTGGTGGCGATGAGGGCGACGCCGGTTGCCAGAGGAGGCATGGGGGTGGTTCCTTTTCTCGCGTGAGCGGCCCTGACCGGTGCTTTCGAAGAATCCGCTAGTCCAGCCGGGGAAGATCCACGACAAACACGTCGACCGGATCCTCGTTCCGGCAGGCGAGCAGGACGCTCTCCTCGCGGGGGCTGTACAGGCAGGTCAGCCCGGGATACGCGCGCCCCTCGATCGTCAGCCCGGGCCCCACGGACCAAGCGATCTGGGCCCTGTCCTGCCCCAGGGCGAAGCGTCCCCGGCCGGACAGGCGGAGGACCGACATGCGTACGTCGGCGTTCGGCCCCGCGTAGTCGAAGAACTGGCCGAGACGCTTCATCTCGACCCCGGGCCCCACCTCGTAGAAGGCGAAGGCGGCGGGGTGCATCAGAATCGGGGCGCTGTACGCCTCAGGTGGTATGACCAGCCTCTTTCCGGCGTACTCGTCGTGCAACGCCTCCACGCCGTCGCGCTCACGCCGCTCCCCCGTCTCCGGGTCGGTGTCGACGTACCGGCCGTCCTCGAACTCGCCCTTGAGCCGAAGCCTCTTCGTGGCTTCCTTGTACTTGTCGGCCCAGTCCTTGCCGCCGACCGGGTAGTCGTCGCCGAATCCGTACTGGAGGAGCAGTTGCGCGCCGTGCTCCTTCATCTGGGGCCCGTAGTAGGCGCCCTTCGGGAAATAGGCGATGTCGCCCTCGGCGATGTCCTGGCCGGGCGCGTAGTTGACCGATCCGAATTCCGTCCACCGGATCTGCTGGAAACCATGATGGTGTCGCGGGTAGCGGGCGGCGGTGCCACCGTCGAGGCTCTCCTGGTTCCGTACGAACCGGAACCTCAGGTCGTCCTTGCCCACGTCACCCAGGAGTGACTTGTGCTCGGTGTCGGAAGGGGGGCGAGCCCCCGGCCGCCCGTCCTTCGGCTTCTCACTCGCCGGGACGTCGGCGATGACTGCTATGTCCATGGGTACATCTCCCCAATCCGGCCGGTCCGGCCGATCCGGCGAGCGCGTGGTCCGCGCCTCACATCCGCTCGGCCCACCGCTCGATCAGTGGTGCGGCGGCCCGCAGCACCTCGATCTCGTCGTCGTCGAAGGCGGCGAGCAGGGCGTCGGTGAACCGGTCCGCGATCGCGCTGCTGCCCGAGCGCAGCGCCTCCTCGCCCTCCCGCGTCGGCGCCAGGAGCATGCGGCGCCCGTGCCGCGGATCGGGCGAGCGGGCGACGAAGCCTCGCTTCTCCAGCAACGCGACCGTGGAGCCCATCGCCTGCGGGGTGATCTGCTCCTGCCGCGCCAGGTCGGCCGTCGTCGCCGGGCCGGCACGGTCGAGCCGGGAGAGGACCCGCAACTCCGGGCTGGTGAGGGCCGCGTCGTCCACGCTGTCCCGGATCCGCCGTTTCAGGAGGCTGACGCTCATCAGCATCGCCGCCGCCACCTCGTACGCCTTCGTCCGCCGCATGATTGCAAGCCTAGACTTGCAACCCTGGATTGGCAATGTTGCCCCGGCATCGCTTCGGGGCGTCCGGCGCGCACGCAACGACGAGCAGGGCGCCCGGAGCCGTCGGCTCATCGTGGAGACCGCGGCGGCGATGCCGGCCGTGAGGCCGGTCGCCGGGTCCCGCGAGGCCGTACTGCTGGCCTCAGTCGCAGATCTCGACGGTGCCGACGTAGTCGAGTTTCTTTCTCAGGACGTAGCCGGTCGCGCTTCCGGAGATGACCTCGTCGACCGTGCCGTAGTAGCGGTCGTCGACGGGCGAGGGATAGCTCGCGGTCTCCTCCCGGAAGAACAGCGTCCCCGACGCGACATCGCCGAGGCGCTCCCCCTCGGCGTCCCAGATCTGGGCCTTGTTGTTCACCCGGTACTGCTGCCGCGACCCGCAGGTCCTTGTCGGTGACGGCTTCGGCGTGGGGTCCGCGGACGGGGTGGGCGGGGAAGTGGGACGCGGAAGCCGGACCGGTGGCGCGGGCGCGGGCGGGAGGACCACCGGTGCGGGTGGGACGGTCGGCGAGATGCTCGGCGAAGGGCTCGGTGCGGGAGGTGTCGTGGGACTGGTCGTGGGCGACGAGCCCGACGGTCCCGGGGGCGCGGACGGGCCGGACCGGATCTGACCTGACGCCCCCTCCGGGGTCTCGTTCCCGCTCAGAAGGACGGCCGCCAAAGCCGCCAGAACGATACCCGTCACTTTTCGCGAGAAGCCGTTGCGCTGGACGGCGTGGTCTCCGAACACGACACCTTTGGCGTCGTTCAGGTGGACGGTGTAGCGGGCGTCTCGGTCTTCGCGGCCGTCGCGTTCATCGCGGTCTTCGTGTTCATCGCGGTCTTCGTGGTCATCGCCGGAAGGCTTCATGGTCACCGGCTCAGTGGAAGTGGTTGTCCTGGCGAGCGTTGTCGCCCATCACCACGCCCTTGACCTCATGCGCGACAAGAACGTACTTGCCCGCCCGGTCGTCGCGACCGGGCCCGGCCATGGATCCGCCCGCCTCGCCCGCGTCCGTGCCGGACGGCTCCTCGTCGTCGCCGGCGGACCGCTCACGGCGTACGAAGGAGACCAGACCGTCCCACGCGTCCCCCGCGGCCCGCTGGACCGTCTGCGTCACTCCGGCCGTCGCCCCCGCCGCCAAGGCCTGGGCGACCAGTTCCATCTCGGGCATCGTTCCCCCTACACCGGCTCACCGGCCCGTACCGGCTCCACGGCGGCCCAGTATGGTCAAGACCCGGCACCGGCCCGGCACACACTCATGCCCGATACGGCACTGACCTCGGTGGATCCCGGATCGTATTCGCCCGGACGAGTGGCCCGGCCCCCGGCCGCGCCCGGCGGAAGTGGCCCGCGAGAATCCCGATCAGGCGAGCTGGTTGCGCGCGCGGATGACGATCTCGCTGACGTCGACCTCGGCGGGCTGGGCGATGGCGTACGCGATGGCGTCCGCGACGACGGCCGGCGGGAGGTTGAACTTGTCGGCCGCCGACCCCACCCGCGCCATGGTGCCGGGGTCGCCGCCTTGGAGCAGCTCGGTCTCGGCGAACGCCGGGCTGATCTCGGTCACTCTGATGTCGTCGTTCTCCTTGCGCAGGCCGTCGGAGATCGCGCGCATCGCGTACTTGGTCGCGCTGTAGACGGCCGTGGCGGGGGCGACATAGTGGGCCAGAGCCGACGTCATGTTGACGATGTGACCGGACCCTTGGGCTTTCATGAGGGGCAGAGCCGCGGCGACGCCGTGGAGGAGTCCCTTCACGTTGACGTCGATCATCTGGTTCCACTCGTCCACACGGAGGGCGGACAGCGGGGACAGGGGCATGATGCCGGCGTTGTTGACCAGGACATCGATCCGGCCGTGCCGCTCGAACGCGCCCTCGACGAACGCTTTGACACTGTCGGCGCTGGTGACGTCCAGGGCGGTGTGTTCCGCCTCGTGGCCTGCCTCCGCGAGCTCTTGGACGAGGGCTTCGAGGCGGTCCACGCGACGCGCGCCGACCACGACGAGGTGTCCGTCGGCAGCCAGTCGGCGCGCGGTGGCGGCACCGATTCCGCTACTTGCTCCGGTGATGAGGACAATCTTCGAAGTCATGGGCAGTCCAACGTTCATGGGGTTTTGGGAGCAGGGGGTTGCGAGTTCTCAGTCCTCCGACGGCGTGGCGCCGGGGCCGTACACCATCCGGACCCGCTCGGGGTCCACGGGGGCACCGCTCGCATCGACGAACGCGAGGGTGACCGGTGCCTCCGTGGCCTCGTCGACGAACAGCACCGCGGGTTCGCTGCTCACACGTTCGTGCTCATTGCCCCAGGCCGTGAACGCGGCCAGGATCGGGAGCACGTCGCGGCCGGCGGCCGTCAGGAGGTATTCGTCACGCGTGCGCTTTCCGGGTTCGCGATAGGGCCGGCGTTCCATGAGTCCCGCTTCGACGAGCGAGGCGAGACGTGCGATGAGGACATCCGTGGGCACGCCGATCTCCTTGAACTCCGCATAACGCGTACGCCCGTACAACGCCTCCCTGAGGATGAGCAGATTCCATTTCAGACCCAGTACCTCAAGGCTGTGAGCAATCGGGCAGTACCTGTTCAGCGGGAGATCCAAGATGCTCATGATTCCCATTCTAAACCTGACGCACCGAAACCAAACCGGCGCCCTCGGTCCGCGCTCTGCGGCGATTCAGGCCGGGTCGTCCACTCCTGAGGGATCCGTGGGGCCTGCCGGCGTGCTGTTCAGTGCTCGGCGGTGAGCTGGGGATAGAGGTCTTCGAGCGGGCCGGAGAGCTTCCGCTTGACCTCGTGGCTGATGTCGTCCGCGATCACTTCGAGGGCGCCCGCTTCAAGGGCGTCGAGAACAACGGTGACCATATCGGCGGGGGACGACTTCGGAACGTCGAGCTCGGCGATGAGCGGGGTGTCCATGAAGGCCATGAAAGCGCCCAGCACCTGAGTCTTCTGCGAATCCAGCTCTATTCGCAGACCGTTGGTCACCGACCAGAACGCGGACTTGGTCGAGGGATAGATCGAGGGTGTGGACAGCCAGCTGAGCGCCGAGTGGATGTCGATGAGCGCACCGCCACCATGGGATTTGAGGATCGGCGCGAACGCCTGCGCGACAGCGAGAGGACCGAACACATTCGTCTCGTAGAGCGCCCGCACGTCGTCGAACTTGATGCTCAGAAGCGGGTCGGTGTTCGTGATCGCGGCGTTGTTCACCACGATGGTGGTGTCGCCCGCCACCTCCGCCGCCGCAGCCACCGACACGGCGTCGGTGACGTCCAGCGCAAGCGGCACGACACGCTCGTCGTCCCAGATCCTCGGCCTCCTGGCGGTCGCGTAGACCTTGCGCGCTCCACGGGCGAGGGCCTGACGGACGAACTCCCCGCCCATCCCCCCGTTCGCACCCGTCACCAGTACTACGGAATCGGCGATCGCTGTCATGGAAATCCCTGCCTCACGCATCTGAATTGGTATATCCAAGCTAGCACCCCTGCATTGGATATGCCAATCCAGCCCTCCGGGATCTCCGCCCCGGCTACACCTCCGTTTCAGGTCGGTGGGCGGCAGGCCGCTCCCAGACCAGGACGGAGTGCACCGTGCCGCCCGGGAAGGGATCGTCGGCGGCCAGTGTCAGTCGAGCGCCGTCGAGGGTGGCCTCGCGGATCTGTACGGTGTCCAGCCAGGCCGGCAGGAGAGACACCTCGACATGGTGGTGGAGCGTTCTGGCCGACTCGTCCACGGTGTACCTGCCGCTGTAGGCCAGATATCCGGTCGCGGCGGCGGCTGCCTGTTCGAGGTCACCGCGGTCACCGCCGTCGCGGTCGAGCAGGTCGTAGTCCTGACGGCCCGGCCGCATGATCTGCGCCGACATGTACCCGTCCGCCGTGTACATGATGATGCCGACGGCATCGTGGCCGAGTGGATGAATGATCCCCGGCCGTTCGGTGTACTCGGCCGTGAACGACACCAGCCGCCAGGTGCCGATGACGTGGTCCGCGAGCATCACTCCGCTCCCTCGGGGATCGTCTTGAGGGGCAGCCCGAACATCAGCCAGGACTGGTGGCTGTCCCAGTGCGGGTAGAGCTTGCCCATCTCTTCGAACAGTTCCTGCTCGGAGGTGGTGGACTCCTGGAGACGGCCGAAATCGCGCAGGTAGCGCTTCGAGTCCTCGATGCACTCGGCCGTGTCCGGCGCTCCGGTCTTCTTGTGACCGGCAATCGCGATCTTCGGGTCGAGTGCCGCCAGCCGGTCGAGTGCGGCGATCCAGTTCTCCCGGCTGGCCGGTGTGGTCTCGCCGACGAACATGTGGCACTGGTTGTAGAGCACGTCGCCGCCGACGACCAGGCCGATGGAGGGCACGTGCAGCGAGGTGCTGTGCAGTCCGTCGGTACGCCCTTGCTCGATGATGCGGATTTCCGCGCCCTCGAGCGTGAAGGTGTCCGACTCGTACAGCTCGGGCAGGACGATGGTCTCGGGCAGACCGGGCCACATCTTCCGGCCGAATTCGATCAGCTCGGGCGGGGTCTGCGCGATGACCTCCATCGTGCCGGGTGTGGCGATCACTTTGGCGTCCGGGAAGCGTTCGAGCACCGGCGGCAGCCCGAAGAAGTGATCGGGGTGTCCGTGAGTGATGTACACCGTCGTGAGGTTCTTGTCGTGCAGGGCGATCCAGTTCGCCAGGGCCTCGCCCTCGGCCACGGTCGTGAGCGCGTCGACCAGTACGGCATCACGCTCGCCGTAGACGAGCGTCGCCGTGGTCGGATCCCAGCCGAACGGCGGCCCCATTTCGAAGGGGCGCTCGCCGACGGCGGGCCTGCGAGGTGCGTTGAATACGTTGACGTCCAGGCTCTTCGAAGAATTCACGTCGACCATGCTTGAGGCCTTCCTTCCATACGCCGCACATCTGTCAGGGCTACGAACGGGGCGGCGTCACGCCTTGGGGAAGTGACCTCGGAATGCGTTCCGCCGCTTGGCCGGACACTGTTCACCAGGATCAACTCGTCCTCCTGAACGTAAGCTCGCCCATTGCATCGGGCAACCGAAGAGTGACGGTCACGGTGCGTGGAAACTCCCACCACGCAACTTCATCTTTGCAAGCAAAACCTTTGAAACTGATGTAAGCATTGACGATGCAAGCTTGATACTATTGCTGCATGAAACGTCGCGATTTCGGGCAGTACTGCGGCCTCGCCCGGGCCCTGGAGTTGGTCGGCGAGCGCTGGGCCCTGTTGATCGTTCGCGATCTGTCGGTACAGCCACAGCGGTACACGGACCTGCTCAACGGCTTGCCGGGCATCCCGACCAACGTGCTCTCCACCCGGCTCAAAGAGCTCGAGGAGGCGAACCTGGTCGAGCGCCGCATCGCACCGGCGCCGCAGCGTGGTGTCCTGTACGCCCTGACGCCCGTCGGACGTGACCTCGAACCAGCGATCCTTGCCCTCGGGCTCTGGGGAGCGGGCCAGCTCGAAGAGCCCCGGCCCGGCGACATCGTCACCCCGGGCTCGGTGACCCTGTCACTTCGCGGCGTGTTCGATCCGGAAGCGGCGGCCGGACTGACCGCGTCCTGGGAGATCCGCTCCCCCGACATGGTGCTGCACGCCGTCGTCACCGACGGAAGACTCGACGCCGGCGTCGGCCCGTCGCCCGGCCGGCCCGACCTGGTCATCACCTTCGACCCGGACGGGCTGGCCTCCTACCGGGCGCTGATGCGAGCCGCCAAGTGCGGGCTGGTCGAACTGGACGGACCGCCCGCACTCCTCGACACCTTCATCAGTGTGTTTCCCCTCCCCAGGAACGACACCAGGAACGACACCCGAACCACGGCCGGCCTCGCCGAGCAGAACTAGGCCCCTCGCGAGGTGACCGCTGGGCTACTTCGGTGCCAGCGTCGGGTACAGGGCGGTCACCGGGTGGGACAGGGCGCCGTGCACCTTCCTGGCCGTCTCGTCCGGGATCAGTTCGAACTCCCCGGATTCGAGCGCGTCGAACGTGGCGGCGGCGATGTCCGACGGCTTGTTCATCCCCGCGCGGTCCGCGCCCGGCTGCATCGGCGTGTCGATCGGCCCGGGGTAGACACCCAGGACGTGGACGCCGTCCGGAGCGAGTTCGAGCCGCAAGGCGTTCGTGGCCATCCACAGCCCCGCCTTGGAGACGCTGTGGGCCTTGCCGACGGCGAACCAGCTGAGCACGGAACCGACATTGACGAGCGCACCCTTCGCCGAGCGAAGCGCGGGAGCGAAAGCACGTGCCGTCAGGATCGGGCCCAGCAGGTTCGCGTCGATCGTGACCCGTACCTCGTCGACGGGAGCCGTCAGCAGGTCTCCGCGCGGGAACGTGGCGGCGTTGTTGATCAGGATCGAGATGTCACCGGCCTGAGCCTTCGCCTCCTCGACCGAGGCCGGGTCGGAGACGTCCAGCGTCAGGGGCACCACACGCTCGTCGTCCCACTGCCGGGGATGACGCGCCGTGGCGTAGACGCGGCGAGCGCCGCGCTCGAGGGCGAGGGCGACGTAGGCGGTTCCCAGTCCGCCGTTGGCACCTGTGACGAGAACTGTTGCGTCTTTGAGTGATGTCATGCTTCGAGCATAGGTCGACACTTCATTTTTGCAAGTTCAGTCTACCCAATGCAGTTCACATCGATCTGGAGAGTAGACTCGGGACGCGTCTCAGCCCCGACCGCCAGCCCGACCGCCAGCCCGACCGCTGATGTCGGACCGGCCCTCGCGGCCCCGGCAACACATCACGTGAACAGCTCACCTGGAGGACCGCATGCCGTCTTCGACCGATACCAGGACCGTCCTCGTGACAGGCGCGACCGGCAATACCGGGCAGGCCGCCGTCAAGGAGAGCCTCGCGCTCGGCATGCGGGTACGGGCCCTCGTGCGCGGCCACGACGAGCGCTCCGAGGCCCTGGCCGATCTCGGCGCGGAGATCGTCGTCGGCGATCTGCTGGAGATCAACACCGTGCGCCCGGCCATGGAGGGTGCCGACGCGGCGTACTTCGTCTTCCCGATCGACTCCGGTCTCGTCCACGCCGCCGTCAACTTCGCGCAGTCCGTGAAGGAGACCGGTGTGCGCACCGCTCTCCACCTGTCGCAGCGCTCCGTGAACCGCGAGTCCGTCAGCCCCTCCTGTCGCGACACGTACCTCGCCGAAGAGGTGTTCAACTGGTCGGGGCTGGACGTGACACACCTGCGCCCGACCATGTTCCTGGACCAACTGCTCTACCCGTGGGTGCTCGCTCCCCTTCAGCAGGGCGTCCTGCGCATGCCGGCCGGACAGGGCCGCTGCGCCCCGGTCGCGACCCAGGATCAGGGCCGTGCCATCGGCGCGCTGCTGAAGGATCCCGACAAGCGCGTCGGCAGGGTCACCGCACTGTCCGGCCCGGTCGAGATGGACTTCGAGCAGCTGGCCGCCGAACTGTCCGACGCGCTCGGCAGGAAGATCGTCTTCCAGGATCTGCCCCTGGAGGAGTACGCGGCCGACCTGCGCGAGCTCGGCCTCGCGCCGTTCCTCGTCGACAGCATCAGCGGCATCATGGCCGACTACCAGGACGGCCGTATGGCCGGCTCCGACGACAACATCGAGAAGATCACCGGCAAGCGGTCCATGACCGTCGGCGAGTTCGCCCGCGCACACGCCCACGTCATCAACGCCGGTCGCTGATCACGCTCGCAAGGATGCGGTCCCGAGGTTAGCGTGATCACGCGGAGCCGGACCCGAATCTTCCAAGATCTCTGAGGAGCGCCTCGTGGGTACTGTCGAGACCCTTACCGGCCGGAACAAGAAGTTCGCCGAATCCGAGTACGACGCGAGCCTGCGTATGCGGCCCGCACTCGCGACGATCGTCATCGGCTGCGTCGACGCACGTGTCGACCCGGCCGTGGTGCTCGGTGCGGCTCCAGGGGAGATCATGGCGATCCGCAATGTCGGCGGGCGCGTCACTCCTCGTACTCTCGAAGAGCTCTTCATGCTCCGTAACGTCGCACAGGCGGTCGACGACGACATCGATTCCGACTGGGACCTGATCGTCCTGCAACACACCCAGTGCGGCATCAGAAGGATCGGCGATCGCCCCGAATTGCTCGCGCCCTACTTCGACGTCTCCGAGAACCGTCTGGCCACGATGCTGGTCGACGACCCGTACGGCGCGGTCGCCCTGGACGTCTCGGTGCTGCGCGCCGACGAGCGCCTCGGGAGTGCGCGCGTCTCGGGCCTCGTCTACGACGTCGCGACCGGACGCGTCGAGACAGTGGCCACCCGCTGACCTGGGCCGGACCGCCCCGGTCGGCGGGTGGTTGAATGGCGCCCCAAGGGGGTGCCCGACATGGTGTCGACCGACCGCTTTCTCGCCTTCGCCGCGATGTCCCTGCTGGTGATCGTGATCCCGGGGCCGAGCGTGCTCTTCGTGATCGGACGGGCGCTGGCCCTCGGCCGGCGGGCGGCGCTGGCGAGCGTCCTCGGCAATGTCATGGGCTCGTACGCCCTGGTCGTGGCGGTCGCGCTGGGGATCGGCGCGCTCGTGGAGCGCTCGGTGACGGTGTTCCTGGTCGTGAAGCTGGCCGGTGCCGCGTACCTCGTGATCCTGGGCGTTCAGGCCTTCCGGCACCGGAAGTCGATGCGGGCCTCCACGATGTCCGCGCCTGTCGGCCCCGCGCGCGGGGATCTGCGTACCGTCGCGGACGGATTTGTCGTCGGGATCACCAACCCGAAGGGCGTGGTGTTCTTCGCGGCCGTACTGCCGCAGTTCGTGGACCACTCGGCCGGCCAGGTGCCGGCGCAGATGCTGTTGCTGGGTCTGGTACCGATCACCATCGGCCTGATCACGGACACCCTCTGGGGACTGGGCGCCTCGGCGGCCCGCGACTGGTTCGCCCGCTCGGACCGCAGGCTCTCGGTGGTGGGGGGCGCGGGCGGATTCGCGATGATCGGCCTGGGTGTGACGGTCGCGGCGACGGGGCGCGCGGACTGAGCCGCGATCGCGCTCCTGACATACACCCCAGGACACTCAGGGCCGCTCTCAGGCCGGCCCTGAGAGCGGCCCTCAGGGCGGAAGGATCACACGCGGTGCTCGCCGCCCACGGACAGCGAGCGCATCTTCTCGTCACTCTCCGACCCGGGTGCGGCGGTGAAGACCTGTAGGGCCTGAGACCGGTCGGGGTCCATCAAGGTCTGGCAGTGAAGCTCCAGCAGTCCGAGTTCCGGATGCAGGATGCGTTTCGGGGCGCAGTACGACTCCAGCACCGGATGCTCCCGCCACAGCAGGGCGAATTCCGCGCTGGCGGGCAGCAGCGCGTCCACGACGGCCGCGGCGCGCGAGCCCTTGCCGTCCCTGGCGTAGGTCGCGTGCAGGTGTGACGCGAGGGCGCGGCTGTGCGCCGGGTGATCGTCCTTGGGATGGATCACCCGGGTCCCCGGGTCGGTGAACCAGCGGTAGTGCAGACTGCGGGCCAACCCGGTGTGGCGCGTCTCGTCTCCCAGCAGGGCGACCGCCGGGGCGGTCTGCCGGAGTGTCTCCCCGAGCAGGGTCACCACCTGGGCGGGAGTGTCGGCCAGCCGGTCGAGGATGCGCAGGGTTCCTGGTTCGATACGGTCGCTCCGGCCGGCCCGGCGCGGAGTCGCGTAGCCGCCGAGCCGGAACAGGTGGTCACGCTCCTCGGCGGAGAGGTGCAGACCTCGGGAAATCGATGTGAGCATCTGTTCCGACGGATGCGGTCCTCGCTCCTGTTCCAGCCGGCTGTAGTAGTCGGTCGACACGGCGCACAGCGCGGCCACCTCCTCACGCCGGAGCCCGGCCGTCCGCCGTCGCCGCCCCCGGGGCAGTCCCACGTCCTCCGGTTGCAGCGTGTCGCGCCGGGTGCGGAGGAATGTCGCGAGTCGGGCCCTGTCCATGGGGAAAGTATCCTCGAAAGCGCCCCGGGCGCGAACACGTCAGGACCCGTCAAGACACGTCAGGACCCGTCGAAGGTGACCCGGGTCAGCCGCTCCGACATGTCCCAGAGCCTTGTCGCCGCTGCTTCGGAACGGGCTGCCTTGTAGACGCTCAGCTCGGTCGGGCGGCCGGTGAACTGCCCGAAACCGTCGGGGCCGTAGAAACGACCGCCCTGGGCGCCCTGCCCGGCCGCCGCGTACGCCACGGGAAGCACCCCCGCCTTGACACCGTGTACGAGGACACCGAGGCGGGCCAGCCGGGTCATGACGGCCTCGTACGGCGACGGGCGGCTGCGGCCCAGGTTGGGACCGGACGCGTACAGGTTCGTCACGGTGGTGCCCGGATGAGCGGCGTTACTGGTGATGCCCCACTCCCCCGCCTCGCTGCGCCGGTCCAGTTCGAGGGCGAACAGCAGGTTGGCGAGCTTGGACTGTCCGTAGCCGCCTACCGGCGAATACTTCCGCTCGCTCTGCGGATCCTCCCAGTTGATCCTGCCCGAGCGGGCGGCGCTGCTGGTGAGGGTGGTGACCCGGGCCCGGCCGGCGCGCAGCAGGGGGAGGATCCGGCCGGTGAGCGCGAAGTGCCCCAGGTGGTTCGTGCCGAGCTGGAGCTCGTAGCCGTCCGCTGTCGTGTGCCGCGTGGCCGGTGCCATCACGCCGGCGTTGTTGACCAGGATGTCGACCGGCCGCCCCACCTCGCTCAGTTGCGTCGCGAAGGCGGCGACCGACGCCAGCGACGCGAGGTCGAGCACGCGGACGGAAACGGCGGCGCCCGGCACGGCTGCCCGGATCTTCCCGACGGACGCGGCGCCCTTGTCCGGATTCCGCACCGCCAGGACCACCTCGGCCCCCGCCCGGGCCAGCTTCCCGGCCAGCGCCAGGCCGATGCCGTCGCTCGCGCCGGTCACCACCGCGAGCCTTCCGGTCAGGTCGGGTACGGTCACATCGATCACTACGGACTCCCTGGTCAACGGCTTCCTCGGCGGTGTCAGCCTCGCAGCGTTGCCCGGGCGCATCCATGTCGTGCCAGGCCCTGGATAACACCACCGCAGTCACCCGGGCCGGAAGGGAAGACGCTAGTAGTTGAACTGGATGCGGCCCCCGATTCCCGCGTCGCCGCTCTGGCTCCGGCGGATGCATTCGAGCTGGATCTCCGGGTCGCGCCCGGCGTTGCCCAGCCATGTCCAGAGCTTGTACGTGGGGTCGATGTACCTCGCGTCGAAGGTTCCTCCGTTCACGATGATGCGACAGGCTTCCCCGCCGGCCGCGTGATTGTCGACCAGGAGATGAACGCTCGGAGAGACACCGTTCAGTTCCCACGTCCAGGCGGCGGGGTAGTGGCTCGACGTCAGGCTGCACCTCCTCCACACGTTCGCCGCCCCGCAGTAGAACGACGAACTGATCGATTCCTGGACGCCCGCGGGCGCGAGCGCGCTCGCCGGCGCGGGAACCGCCTGTGCTCCTGGTGCCGTCGCCAGGAATGTGGCGGTGACGGCCGCTCCGAACAGACTGCCGATGAACTTCCTCATTTTTCCGTCCTCCGTGTTGATGCCGCTCTCGACGGCGATCACCGTCTCGCGTGCCGTCCCCACGGCGTCATCACCTCGTCACCGTCACCGTTGAGGGGCCGTTCCCGTGGACGCTATGCTCTGGTTCGGTCGCTTTCGGTGATGGGGGGACGTGCGGGGGATGGACTTTCGCGTACTCGGCGCGCTCGAGGTCTGGGCCGGCCAGGATCGGCTGCCGGTGCCCGGAGCCCGTCGGCAGCGGGTCCTGGCCGCGTTGCTGCTGGCACCGAACGCGGTGGTGCCGCTGTCCAGGCTCGCGGAGATGACCTGGGACGACGAACCGCCCGCCACGGCCGTCAAACAGTTACGGAACTCCGTCTCGGCCCTGCGTGAGCGGTTGGGCGACACCGGGCAGCGGCTCATCCGCACCGAGGAACCCGGCTACCTGATCCGCGTCGGGCAGGAGGATCTCGACTCGCTCCGCTTCGCCGCCGGAGTCGCCGAGAGCCGCCGCCACGCCTCGGAGGGCAGGCTCGAACGGGCAGTCGGGGTGATCCGGACGGCGCTGGACCTCTGGCGGGGGACCGCGCTCGACGGCCTGGGCACCGCGGCGTTGACCAGATCCGCCGTACGGCTGGACGAGCAGCGGCTCAGCGCGCTGGAGCTGTCCGTCACCTGGCGGATGGAACTCGGCGAGCACCGCGAAGTGGCCGACGACCTGGCGGATCTCGTACACGACCATCCCTTGCGCGAAGGGCTGCACGCGCAGCTGATGACGGCGCTGGACCACTGCGGCCGACGCGCGGACGCGCTGCACGTCTTCCACCGCCTCAGAACCCGCCTCGCCGAGGAACTCGGGGTCGGCCCCGGGCCGGACGTAGCGCGGCTGCACGAGCAGATCCTGCGCGGTGAACCACGACGCCCTCGGGGCAGCGGCACCCGGGCTGTCCGCACCGTACCCGCCCCCCGGCCGTCCCGGGACGTCGCCCCGACCGTGCCACGGCAACTGCCGCAGACCATCCGCGATTTCACCGGCCGCGCCGACCATCTGGCGGCGCTCGACGCCCTGTTACCGCCGGCCAACGGGCAGGCCGTGGTGATCTCCGCACTCGACGGATCGGGCGGGGTGGGCAAGACGACGCTCGCCGTGCACTGGGCCCACCGCGTCCAGGACCGGTTCCCCGACGGCACCCTCCACACCAACCTTCGTGGTTACGGTCCCGGCAAGCCCGCGAGCCCGGACGAGACACTCGACGACTTCCTGGTCGCACTCGGCGTACACCCGGCGGCGGTACCCACAGGGACCGGCGCCCGCTCGGGGCTCTTCCGCACGCTCGCGGCGGGCCGGCGCATGCTGATCGTGCTGGACAACGCCAACAGCGCCGAGCAGGTCCGGCCGCTGCTGCCCGGAGCACCCGGCTGCATGGTGCTGGTGACCAGCCGCGACAGCCTGACCGGCCTGGTGGTCACCGAAGCCGCGCACCGGCTCACCCTCGACGTGCTGTCCCCGGCCGAGGCCCTGAACCTGGTCGTCGGCATCATCGGCCCCGCGCGGGCCCGAGCGGAACCGGCCGCGGTGGAGAACCTCGTCCGGCTGTGCGCGCGCCTGCCGCTGGCACTGCGGATCGCCGCCGGGCGCGCGGCCGCCTACGAGCACGCCTCCGTCGCCGACATCGTCACCGAACTCGCCCACGACAACTCCAGACTCGACGCGCTCAGTTGGGGCAAGGATCCCTACGCCGCGGTCCGCAACGTGCTCGACTGGTCGTACGAACAGCTGACCCCCCGGCAGGCGAACCTGTTCCGGCGCCTCGGCCTGCACCCCGGCCCGGACCTCTCCACGCCCGCCGCGGCGGCCCTCGCGCACCTGGCACCGGACGAGGCGCGGCATCTGCTCAACGCACTGGCCGACGCGCACCTCATCGAACCCGTCACGCACGACCGGTACCGCTTCCACGACCTGCTCCGCGCCTACGCGGACGAGCTGGCCGGCCGCCACGACAGCGAGAACGAGCGCCGCCACGCCCTCGACGCCATGCTCACCTGGTACAGCCACACCGCCCACACCGCCGACCGCCGGCTCTACCCCACCTGCACCCGCCTGGTGACGAACCCCGCGAAGCCCGCCCACCCCCACCCCATGCCCGACCGTGACCACGCCTGGGCCTGGTTCACCGCCGAACGAGACAATCTGGTCGCCGCCCTGCACCACGCCGTCGACCGCACCATGGACCGCTACGCCCTCCACCTCGTCGACGCACTCGGCTTCCTCGTCCTCATGGGCAGTTGGGAGGAACGCGTCGACACCGCCACCGCGGCCCTGCTCGCGGCGCGGCGGTCCGGCCGCGCCGAACACGAAGCCAACGCTCTGCTCGCCCGCGGAGAGGCACTGGCGCACCTGCAACACCCCGACGCCCAGGCCGATCTCACCCGCGCCTCCACACTCGCCCGGGACGTCGGCAACGTCCACCTCCAGATCGCCGCCCGTACCGAGCTCGGCCAACTACTGCGCCGGCAGACCCGGTTCCACGAAGCACTGCACCACTTCGACGAAGTGTGCGCACTCAGCAGAGGATTCGACACCGGCCGCTGGGAAGCGGTCGCGGAAGGCAACCTCGCCACACTCCACGCCGATCTCGGCAACCACCACCAAGCCGTCGACCACGGAACACGGAGCGCGACGCTGCGCCACCAACTCGGCGACACCGACGGCGAGGCGTGCGCACACGCGGCCATCGCCAAGGGCTGGCAGGGCATCGGCGACCACGACATGGCGATCATCCACTGCCGACGCGCCGTCGCGCTCGGCCGGGCGTCTCTCGGCAGCCAGGACGAGACGCTCGCCTGGCCCCTCGCGGTCCTTGCCACCTCGCTGCTCCACCTCGGACGGGTGAACGACGCCGTCGACTGCTGGCAGGAAGCTGCCGCGATCTACACCGACCGAGGACTGGACGCCGACGCCGCCACGATGCACCACCACATCCGTACGGCGGACCAACTGTCCGCCCCACCCCTCGTGTGACCTCCGGCGAGCGTGCCACGCACCGGGCACCGCCCGTACGGCGAACCCCCGGCGGACCCTGCCGCGTCATGGACGACGGCGCGGGGAATCTCCGCGTGACCGACAACAGTCGCCGTTCAACAGCGAATTGAGACCACCGTCGGACGACAGGGCCGGGTGGTGTACCCGTGCGTTCGGGTCGGCTGTGCTTCTATGGAAACAGCCTCAGCCGTGGAGAGGCGCGAAGGGGGGACGGGCTGAATGCTGGACGACGCCTCCCTCGTCGCGGCGGCAGCAGCCGGCGCGGCCGTTGCCGAAGCGACCACCACCGACCAGTGGACGGTCGTGCGCGGTTGGGCGGCGCGGTTCCTCGCCAGGGGCGACCTCCGGGCCGAGCAGGAGCATCTGAAGCGTCTGGACCTGAGCGCGGCCGCCGTGCGGCAGGCGCACGATCCCGAATTACGCGTCAGGGTGGAGGCCGCCCTCCAGACGCGGTTCGAGCTGCTGCTGGAGGAATCCCCGGGCGTCGAACGCGCCGAACGCGCAACGGAGTTGTTCCGCCTGGCCCAGCTGAGCCGGAGCCCGTACGCCACCGTGACAGCACCCGCGACAGCCGGCGCGGTCTCGTTCGACGGGGGAACGGGCTCGCCCGTGACGCTGGTGGGGCGGATCCCGTCCGAGGCGGTGCCGTTCCGTCATCGTGCCGAGGCCGCCCTGCTCGACGGCGCGCCGTCGAGCCACGTGCTCGCCGGTCCTGCGGGAACGGGCAAGACGCAGCTGGCCGCGCACCTCGCCCGGCGCGCTCTGCGGGACGGCTCGGCCGACCTGGTGGTGTGGGTGAACGCCGCGAGCGGCGACGCGCTCGTCTGCGGCTACGCCGACGCCGCAGCGGCCACCACCGACCACGACCCCGGCCAGCCGGAACGCTCCGCCGAGGCATTCCGCTCCTGGCTGAGCTGGACCGACCGGCGCTGGCTGGTGGTCCTCGACGGGGTGCCGGACACAGCCAACCTGCACGGTCTGTGGCCGCCGGCACGGCCCAACGGCAGGGTCCTGGTCACCGCCCGGCGCGCCACGTCCCTGCCGGACGGCGGCGGATGCTCGGAGATCGGTCCGTACCTCCCCGAGGAGGCGGCCGACCAGCTGACGCGCGAACTCCTCCGCCACGGCCGTGTGGACGATCCCGCCGATGTCGCGGCACTCGCCGCCGGTCTCCGACAGCACCCGTCGGCGCTGTCCACGGCTGCCGCGTGCATGGCACATTCCGGACTGACCTGCGCCGCCCACCACGACTTGCTCACCCGACTGGCCGGTCCCGGCGGGGCCGGGCCCACCCGCGACGCGGTCACCGCCGGCTGGTGGCTGGCGGTCGAGACGGCGGACCGTCAGTGCGCCGGCCTGGCCCGTCCCGTGCTCGAACTGGCCGCCGTACTCGATCCGCACGGTGTGCCGGTCGCGGTGCTCACGAGTCGTCCCGCCCTGCGCTACCTCGCGCTCCGAAGAGGGCGGCAGGCCCCGGAGGCGTCCCTCCCGGTCGAGGCCCGGGACGTTCTGGACGCCCTCGATGTGCTGCGCCGGCTGCGTCTGGTGGAGCCCGACAGCGACACGGCGCATCCGGCCGTGCGGCTGAGCACCCTGGTGCAGACGGCCGTGCGCAGAGCGGTGCCCGCCGAGGCACGGGACGCCTTGTTCCTGAGCGCGGCCGACGCGTTGCATACGCTGTGGCGCACGGCGTCCGACCAGCCGCGGTCCCTCCTGTGCCGTGCGCTGCGGTCGGGAGCGGACCTGCTGACCGGGCACGCCGGGGAGGCACTGTGGCGGTCCCACTGCCATGCGCTGCTCTTCCAGGTGGGCCGCAACCTCATCGACGCCGGGATGGTCCGGGCGGCCCGTATCCGCTGGGACTGGCTGTACGCCCGGCTGGACCAGCGCTTCGGCCCGGACCACGCCGACACCCTCGCCGCCCGCGGGTACCAGGCACGGGTGCGCGGCGCCTCGCAGGACGCGGCCGGCGCCGTCGCCGCCTATCGTGAGCTCCTCCACGACCTGGAGCGAGTGCTCGGCCTGGACAACCCCGACGTGTTCACCGTCCGGGACAATCTCGCCCGCTGGCAGGGCATCGCGGGCGATCCGGCCAGAGCGGCGGTGGCGTACACCGAACTGCTGGCCGACCGGCTGCCCGTACTGGGTCCGGCGCATCCCGACACGCTCCTCACTCGCCACAACATCGCGCTCTGGCGGGGCCGGGCCGGCGACGCGGCGGGCGCGGCGGCGGCGTACGCCGAACTCCTCGACGACATGGGGCGGGCGTTCGAGGCGAACCACCCGGCCGTTCTGGAGATCCGCGACCAACTGACCGAGTGGCGGAACAGGGCGGCCGACGTGGCCGCGGCCGCCCGTGTCCCCGCGACCACGGGACCCCGCCCCGACCAGCTCGAACCGGGCCTCTGGTCCCCTCCGGCGGCTGACGACGGGATCCGCCCGCCGGCGGAGGGCACCCCTCTCTCCGCCCAGCAGCTGCTGCTGGAACCGCCGTGGTTCTCCCGGCTGCGCCGTCTGCTGACCCAGCGCGGCAGACCGGCCGCCGAAGGGCCCCCGTCCGTCGCGGGGCCCGGCTCCCCGATCGCCGGATGCCACCGTGTCTCGGTGATCAGCCTGAAGGGCGGGACGGGCAAGACCACCACGGCCGCCGCGCTCGGCGCGACCTTGGCCGGCCTGCGCGACGAGCCGGTGATTGCCGTCGACGCCTCCCCCGAAGGCGGCACCCTCGGCCATCGGGTTCACCGGGAGAACGACTCCACCATTCTGGATCTCCTCGCCGCCCTCCCGGAGCTGGACGGCCACGACGACATCCGCAGGTTCACCTCGACCGGCCCCAACGGTCTGGAGGTCCTGGCCCACGACGTCACACCCACGCTCTCCACGCCCTTCGGCACCCAGCAGTACCACCGGGTCGTCGACGCCCTGAGCCGTGCCTACTCCCTCGTCGTCACCGACTCCGGCACCGGCCTGATGCAGGAAGCCCTGCGCGGAGTGCTGGCGCGCACCGACCAGTTGGTGGTGGTCGCCACCGCGAGCGTCGACGGCGCGGCCGTCGCCGACGTGACCCTGGACTGGCTCTCCCAGCACGGTCACGCCGAATTGGCGCGGCGCGCCCTCGTGGTCCTCTCGGCCGTGCACCCCGGCCCCACGCTGGTCAGGACCGACCGCATCGTCGAGCACTTCTCCGGGCGCTGCCACGGAGTCGTCACGATCCCCTTCGACGCGCACCTCGCCACCGGCGCCGAACTCGACCTGACCCAGTTGCGGGCCGACACGCGGCGGGCATACGCCGAACTGGCCTCTCTGGTGGCGACAGGGTTCCCCCATGCGCCGGGCAATCGGAAGAAACAGGGCGATCCGACGGAGCCGCCCGCCGCAGTCGTACGATCCGAACCACATACGCGACCCGCCGCGGTCACAGCACCCGAACCGCCCGTGGAACCCGCCGCGGTCACGGCACCCGAACCGCCCGCAGAAACCGCCGCGGTCGCGGGGTTCTGCGCCCCTGAGCCCCCCTGCGTCTCCGCCGCTCCTCCCGCGCCCGCACCCGCGCCGGCCGGCGCGCC
>NZ_WWJY01001046.1 GCF_009865405.1 Streptomyces sp. SID3212
GACGCGGGCGTGGACGCCGGGCCCGACGCCGACGCGGACAAGGACGCGGGCGTGGACGCGGGGCCGGTCTCTTCGCTGCTGCTCACCCCAGCAGGGTAGCCGCCGCCTTTTCCCGCCCGGCCGCCCAGCCCTCCTGCCGTACGGACGGCCAGGCCTTCTCCCGTACGGGCGCGCGCCCCTTTTCCCCTTACCACCGGGTGCGCCTCTTCCCGTGCCACCGAGCGCCCCCCTCCCGTACCACCAGGCAGCCCGCCCGTCCCGAGGCGACCCGACCGCGCCCCGGCCGGTAATCTGCTGACCATGCGCGCACTCCTCGTGGTCAATCCGGCAGCAACCACCACCAGTGCCCGCACCCGTGACGTACTGATCCACGCGCTCGCCAGCAAGATGAAGCTGGAGGCCGTGACGACGGAGTACCGGGGGCACGCCCGGGACCTGGGCCGGCGGGCGGCCGAGTCGGACGACATAGAACTGGTCGTCGCCCTCGGCGGCGACGGCACGGTCAACGAGGTCGTGAACGGGCTGCTCCACCACGGCCCCGACCCGGACCGGCTGCCGCGTCTCGCGGTCGTCCCCGGCGGCTCGACGAATGTGTTCGCGCGTGCGCTCGGACTGCCCAATGACGCGGTCGAGGCGACCGGCGCGATTCTGGACGCACTGGCCCGGCAGAGCGAACGTACGGTCGGGCTGGGACTGGCGGCCGGGACTCCGGGCACGGAAGACGAATCGGTTCCGTCACGATGGTTCACTTTCTGTGCCGGATTCGGATTCGACGCCGGAGTGGTCGGAAGAGTCGAACAACAGAGGGAGCGCGGGAAAAGATCGACGCACGCCCTCTATGTGCGCCAGGTGGTACGGCAATTCCTGGACGAGCCCCACCGCCGGCACGGGGTGATCACCCTGGACCGCCCCGGCGAGGACCCCGTGACGGACCTCGTCCTGTCCATAGTCTGCAACACCGCCCCCTGGTCCTACCTGGGCAATCGTCCCCTGTACGCGTCCCCGGGCGCCTCGTTCGACACCGCGCTGGACGTGCTCGGGCTGAACAGTCTGAGCCCTGCGGCGGTGGCGCGGTACGCGACCCAATTGCTCACTTCGTCCCCTGAAAAAGGGCCCCACGGACGCCATGCCGTGGCGCTCCACGACCTGACGGACTTCACCTTGCATTCCAAGGCGCGCCTGCCCTTCCAGATGGACGGCGACCACCTTGGACTGCGCACCAGTGTGACGTTCACAGGCGTTCGCCGTGCACTGCGTGTGATTGTGTGAGTGGAAGGACCCAAAGTCCTTCCACTCGAACGTTTAGGCTGGCATCCACCCCATGGAAGTACGGCTGTGACGGAGTCGTCACCGAGGAATCAAAAAAAACTTTCCAGAAGGGGTTGTATCCGCCGCCGAGGTTTGCGAATCTCTACATGGCGATCGGGACGGCCCGCAACACCGGCCTCCCTGAGAACCAGAACCCCTCCTCATTCAAGGACCACACCAGCTTGTCTGGCGGTCGGCCCTTCCCTTGTCGGGGGATTCGTGAAAGCGTTCACATTCACAAGCAACATGTTCGTCACACCAAGAGAGGTAGCAGCCATGGACTGGCGTCACAACGCCGTTTGCCGCGAGGAAGACCCCGAGCTCTTCTTCCCCATCGGCAACACCGGTCCTGCGCTGCTGCAGATCGAGGAAGCCAAGGCCGTCTGCCGTCGCTGCCCCGTCATGGAGCAGTGCTTGCAGTGGGCGCTCGAGTCCGGCCAGGACTCGGGTGTCTGGGGTGGCCTCAGCGAGGACGAGCGCCGCGCAATGAAGCGCCGCGCCGCTCGCAACCGGGCGCGTAACGCGACCGCCTGACCCACCCCGCAACGAGCCCCGGCCAGGCGGAGCGCACAGAGAGTGCGCACGGCCCCGCCCCCGAAACGCAGCGCGCAGTACCCCCCGATGCGCATCGCAATGTGAGCTTCGAACCGAGCCCCGGACCGTCACCACGGTCCGGGGCTCGATGCTTGTGACGTGCGACGTGTGACTTATGACGTGTGACGTGCGTGCGACGGACCGGGTCGAACAGCCTCACCCGTACGGCTACTTCTGCGGCTCCACCGGTATGTCGAGGACCACGCGCGTACCGCCCCCGGGGTTGGGCACCATGTCGAAGCTGCCGCCCAACTCCCCCTCCACCAGCGTCCGTACGATCTGGAGTCCCAGATTTCCGGTCCGCTGCGGGTCGAACCCCTCGGGCAGTCCGACCCCGTCGTCCTGGACGGTGATGAGCAACCGGGCGTCGGAGCGCACCCCTTCGCCGCGTTTCGCCGCCGGCTGGTCGCCGCTGCGGACCGCCGAGACCTCGACGCGGCCCTGTTCGCCCGGCGCGAAGGCGTGTTCCAGCGCGTTCTGGAGGATTTCGGCGAGGACCATCGAGAGCGGGGTGGCGACCTCGGCGTCCAGGATCCCGAACCGTCCGGTCCGCCGGCAGGCGACCACCCCGGGCGAGATCTCCGCCACCATCGCGAGGACCCGGTCCGCGATCTCGTCGAACTCCACCCGCTCGTCCAGATTCTGGGACAGCGTCTCATGCACGATCGCGATCGAACCGACGCGCCGTACGGCCTCGTTGAGGGCCTCCCGGCCCTGCGGTGAGTCCATCCTCCTGGCCTGGAGCCTGAGCAGCGCGGCGACCGTCTGGAGGTTGTTCTTGACCCGGTGGTGGATCTCCCTGATCGTGGCGTCCTTCGTGATCAACTCGCGCTCGCGGCGGCGCAGTTCCGTCACGTCACGGCAGAGGACCAGCGAACCGATCCGGACGCCCTTGGGTTTGAGCGGGATGGCGCGCAGCTGGATGACCCCGCCGCTGCCCTCGACCTCGGTCTCCCGGGGGGCGTAACCGCTGGCGAGTTTGACCATGGCCTCGTCCACCGGGCCCCGGGCGGGCGCCAGTTCGTCGGTCGTCCGTCCGAGGTGATGTCCCACCAGGTCGGACGCGAGTCCCAACCGGTGATACGCCGAGAGGGCGTTGGGGCTCGCGTACTGGACGACCCCGTCGGCGTCGAGCCGGATGAGTCCGTCGCCGACGCGCGGCGAGGCGTCCATGTCGACCTGCTGCCCGGGAAACGGGAAGGAGCCCGCCGCGATCATTTGGGCGAGGTCGGAGGCGGACTGGAGGTAGGTCAGCTCCAGCCGGCTGGGCGTGCGGACCGTGAGCAGGTTGGTGTTGCGGGCGATGACGCCGAGGACGCGGCCGTCCCGGCGTACGGGGATGGACTCGACCCGTACGGGCACCTCCTCGCGCCACTCCGGGTCGCCCTCGCGGACGATCCGCCCCTCGTCCAGGGCGGCGTCCAGCAGGGGTCTGCGGCCCCGGGGGACGAGGTGGCCGACCATGTCGTCCTGGTAGGACGTGGGGCCGGTGTTGGGGCGCATCTGGGCCACGGAGACATAGCGCGTACCGTCCCGGGTAGGGACCCACAGCACGAGGTCGGCGAAGGACAGGTCGGAGAGCAGCTGCCACTCCGAGACCAGCAGGTGGAGCCACTCGAGGTCGGATTCGCTCAGGGCGGTGTGCTGGCGGACGAGGTCGTTCATGGAGGGCACACAGGCGAGCGTACCCGCGGCAGGAACCGGGACGAACCGCGATCGGGCCCGGCGCGAAGGCCGCGGGCCCGCTTCCTTCCTGGCCGCCAAGGGCCGGAAATCGCCCGCCCGAATGGATGGACAGGGCGGAATGGTCTAGTCCACAATGATTCGGTAAAGAGCTTCCGCGCTCCCCGCACAGGAGCGCGGAACGAGGTACCCGGCGCTCTCTGCCCTGACTGCGCCGAGGCCTCCCCCACGGCCGAGCGGGACCGCACACCTGCCGGCCGTAGCAACTCCGGGCTGCGGTGCCGGACGGGTTGAGGGTCCCGTCGCGGCGCCGCGGCCCGCGGGTGTTTCCGGCCCCGGGGGCGCCCGCCCCAACTCCGCGCCCCGGCGCGTCCCCGACATCCACGCACGGCGCGCACGCCCGCCCGTACTGCCCCCTGGACGCGTCCGGCCCCTCTGCTAGATTGGTCTATACCACAAAAAGCCCCTTCCTCAGATCGGCAGGCCCCAGCGTGGAAGTTGTCATCGTCCAGGACGCCACCGCGGGCGGCGAGCTCATCGCGGACACCATCGCCGCGCTGCTGCGCCGCAAGCGCGACGCCCTCCTCGGTGTGGCCACGGGATCGACCCCGCTGCCCATCTACCGGGCGCTGTCGGCCCTGGTCGGGTCCGGGGCGGTGGACGCCTCGGGTGCCAGGATCGCCCAGCTCGACGAGTACGTGGGGCTGCCGCAGGGCCACCCGGAGTCGTACCGCTCGGTCGTCCTGCGCGAGGTCGTGGCGCCGCTGGGTCTCTCCGAGGAGTCCTTCCTGGGCCCCGACGGCAGTGCCGAGGACATCCTGGCGGCATGCGAGGCGTACGACCGCGCGCTCGCCGAGGCCGGCGGGGTCGACCTCCAGCTGCTCGGCATAGGCACGGACGGGCACATCGGCTTCAACGAGCCGTGCTCCTCGCTCGCCTCGCGCACCCGCATCAAGACGCTGACCCGGCAGACCCGCGAGGACAACGCGCGCTTCTTCGACAGCATCGACGACGTCCCGCACCACGTGATCACCCAGGGCATCGGGACGATCCTCGAAGCGCGCCACCTGATCCTGCTCGCCACCGGCGAGGGCAAGGCGGAGGCCGTGGCGCAGACGGTCGAGGGTCCGGTCGCCGCGCTGGTGCCCGCCTCCGCGCTGCAACTGCACCCGCACGCCACGGTGGTCGTGGACGAGGCCGCCGCCTCGAAGCTCAAGCTCGCGGACTACTTCCGGGACACGTACGCGGCCAAGCCGGACTGGCAGGGGCTGTAGGGGCGACCGCGCCTTCCTCCGCACGGCCGCGCTTTCTCCGGACGGCCGCGCCTTCTCCGGACGTACGAAGACGAGTGCCGGACCGCCCGCGAGGGGTGGTCCGGCACTCGTCATTTCCGTCCCGGCCAGGACAACGCCACCGGCCGGGACTCAGCTCCTGGGTGTCCCGCCGGTCAGGCGCGGCCCGCGATGACCTCGGCCGCCGCCGTGCCGCACACCCGCGCCGCGCCGTGCGTGGCGATGTGCAGCGCGCCCCTGGGCTCCGCCTCGTTCACGCCCATCTCGACCACGACCGTCGTGGGCCGTGCGGCGAGGAGCGCGTCCAGGGCGTCCGCCATCCACGCGTGCCGGTGCAGGTCCCGTACGACGGCGACGATCACGCGGTCACCGGCGGCGGCGAGCACCTTCCCGGTCAGCGCGGCGGTGTCCGTACCGTCGATCCCGGCGCTGTTGTACGCGCCCGTCTCGGTGCCGGGCAGCAGCCGCTCCAGCTCCGGCGCGACACCCCACGGGGTCTCGTCGCCGACGGCGATGTTCGCCATCGGGGTGAAGGCGGCGACGTAGGGCGCCTCGTCGAGCGGCTTTCCCGTGCCGGTGACCCGCACGGCGCGGCGCGCGGCGACCAGTCCGACCGGGGCGTCGGCGGCCACACCCGAAGAGCCGCTCAGCGTCACGCTTGTGGTGCCGGGCGCGGTCCCCTCCTGTGAATCCGCGCCCGGCTCCGCAGCCCCCCTGACCCGAACCGTCCAGTCGGCGAGCGCGCGCACCCGCGCGGCCGCGTCGGCCAGACGCTCCTCGGGCAGTTCGCCGTCCCGTACCGCCGCCACCAGCGCGTCGCGCAGCCGCAGTACGGTTCCCTCGTCGGACGGGCCGCCGCCGACGCAGATCGCGTCGGCGCCCGCCGCGATCGCGAGGGCGGTGCCGCGCTCGATCCCGTACGTGGCGACGATGGCTTCCATGTCCATGCCGTCGGTGACGATGAGGCCGTCGAAGCCCAGTTCCTCACGGAGGAGGCCGAGCAGGATCTGCGGACTCAGTGTCGCGGGGCGGTTG
The DNA here is from genome assembly GCF_009865405.1 of Streptomyces sp. SID3212. Taxonomy (GTDB): domain Bacteria; phylum Actinomycetota; class Actinomycetes; order Streptomycetales; family Streptomycetaceae; genus Streptomyces. The sequence continues at coordinate 5,913 of NZ_WWJY01001046.1, forward strand.
GGGTCGAGCGCGGGAAGCAGGATATGCGCGCTCATCACCGCTTTGGAACCCGCCGCGACGGCCGCCCGGAAAGGCAGCAGGTCACGGGCGTGCAGTGTGTCCAGGTCCACGTCGATGCGGGGCATCGCGTGGTGCGAGTCCACGGCGGTGTCGCCGTGCCCGGGGAAGTGCTTGGCGCAGGCGGCGACGCCGGCGCTCTGGAGACCGTCGACGTACGCGGCGGTGTGCCGGGCCACCAGGTCGGGATCGGCGCCGAAGGACCGTACCCCGATGACCGGGTTGTTCCGGTTGGAGTTGACGTCGGCGGAGGGCGCCCAGTTGAAGTTCACCCCGCACGCGGCGAGCCGGCGCCCCAGTTCCCGGGCGACGGCCCGGGTGAGGTCGAGGTCGTCGACCGTACCCAGCGCGTAGTTGCCGGGGAAGGACGAGCCGTGCCTGACCTCCAGGCGGGTGACGTCACCGCCCTCCTCGTCGATGGCGACGAGGAGGTCGTCGCGCTCGGCCCGCAGCTGGGCGGTGAGCGCGGAGATCTGCTCCGGTGTGCGGATGTTGCGGCCGAACAGGGCGACGGAGGACAGGCCTTCGCCGATCCGCCGCAGGACCCAGTCGGGGGCCGTGTCGCCGGCGAAGCCGGGCTGGAGGACGGCGAGGGCGTCGCGGGTGAGGGTGTCCGTACCCGTCAGGAGTGTGGTCATGGGTGGTGTTATCCCTTCACCGCGCCGGCCGTCAGACCGCCGACGGCGCGGCGCTGGAGGAACGCGAAGACGATGAGCACGGGGAGGGCGAAGAGCGTGGACGCGGCCATGGTCGCACCCCAGTCGCTGCCGAAGGCGGTCTGGAACTGGGTCAGCCAGAGCGGCAGCGTCTGCGACTCCTTCTCCTTGTTCAGGATCAGGACCATCGCGAACTCGTTCCAGGCGGTGATGAAGCCGAAGAGCGAGGTCGACATCAGGCCGGGGGCCAGCAGGGGGAAGATGACCTTCATGAACGCCTGGCCGCGGTTGCAGCCGTCGATCAGGGCGGCCTCCTCCAGCTCGACCGGGACGGCGGCGATGAAGCCGCGCAGGGTCCAGATGGTGAAGGGCAGCACCATGACGAAGTAGATAGCCGTCAGGGTGCCGAGGCTGTTGAGGTAGTCGCCGTCACGGGCGATCATGTAGACCACGATGACCATGACTTCCCACGGTGCCATCTGGGCCATCATGACGCCGAGCACCAGGCCCTTGCGCCCGCGGAATTTCATCCGTGCGATGGCGAAGGCGGCGGCCAGGGCGACGACCAGGGAGATCAGCACCGCGCCGATCGTGACGATCAGGCTGTTCGTGACGTACGTCCAGAACAGGTCGACGCCGGTCGCCTTGGTGTAGTTCTCGAAGGTCGGGGTGAAGACGAAGACCGGGTCCTTGGTGAGGATCTGGCTCTGGGGCTTCAGCGAGGACGCGAACATCCAGTAGACCGGGAAGATCAGCACCAGGGCGATGAGGAGCGCGCCCACGTTCTTGGCGATCGCGCCGGGCCGCAGGGGCTTCTTGTTGCGGGCCGCCGGGGCCGCGGGGACCGCGTCGGCGGGCGGCTTGGTGAGGGTGGTGCTCACTGCTCCTCCTCCTGCTTCAGGATCAGGCGGAAGTAGAAGGACATGATGGCGATCAGCATCACGATGGTCAGTACGGAGATCGCGGCGGCGAGGCCGTAGCGGAACAGGCCCTGGCCGGTGATGTACGCGTACACGGGGAGGGTCTCGGACGCGTGGTCAGGACCGCCCAGGTTCATCGCGTACACCTGCGCGAACGCCTTGAAGACCCAGATGATCTCCAGGAACGTGGTGATCATGAAGAAGGGCCTGAGGTTCGGGAAGACCACCGACCAGAAGGTGCGCCAGCCGTTGGCGCCGTCCATCTTCGCGGCCTCGTACAGCTCGCTGCCGATGGTGGTGAGACCGGCGTACATGTTCAGCGCGACGAAGGGGATCGAGCCCCAGACGATCAGAAGCGTGACGATGACGAGGGTCGAGAAGCCGGTCTCGAACCAGTTGTGCTGTTCGTAGCCGGAGAATCCGAGGGTACGCAGCACCCAGTTCGCGACACCGAACTGCTCGTCGAACAGCCACCGGAAGACGGTCACGGAGGCGACGATGGGCATGGCCCAGGCGAGCATGAGCGCGAGCGAGAGGACCAGGCGCATCTTGGTGCCGAGGCGGTTGAGCAGCACGCCGATCAGCGACCCGATGACCATGATCAGGAGGACGTTGGCGACCGTGAAGACCAGGCTGCGGACGACGACGGTCCAGAAGTCCGGGTCCTTGAGCAGCTCCGTGTAGTTGTCGAAGCCGACCCATTCGGGGAGCCGGGTGATCAGTTCCTTCCTGTTGACCTGCTGGAAGGAGAGGATCACGTTCTTGACGAGCGGATAGAGGAGCAGCACCGCCATCGAGAGGACCGCGGGGGCGATCAGCAGGTACGGCACCAGCCCGCCGAGCCGGGAGCGTCTACCGCGTGGAGGGGTGTGGATTTCCTGGGATCCGGTGGGGGGAGGCGGAGTCGTCGACTCCCCTGCCGCCCTTCCGGGCGCGTCCTCGGGTGCGGCGGTCACCGCTCCCTGGGAGTGCACGGTCATGGTCTTTCCTCGCGGTTCTGGGGCTCCCGCGCCCGGCCGGGCGCGACCCGCGGACGGCGGGCCGCTGTGCACGAACAGAACCCGGTGGCGCGGCCGGTGCTGAACACCGCCCGCACCACCGGGTGGTGACGACTACTGCTGGTTGATGCGCTCGTCGATGACCTTGTCGGCCGCTTCGCCGGCCTTCTTCGGGTCCTCGCCGTTCAGGACCTTGGTCATGTAGTCCTTGATCGGGTTGGGCGCGGTCTCGACGTTCGCCCAGCCCGGGGTGACCGGGGTGATCTTGCCGACGGGCGCCGACTTGGCCATGGCCTCGGCGAACGAGGCGGCGGGGGGCGCGAACTGCGACGCGTCGTTGTTCGGCAGCAGGGCGCCGCCGGTGGCCTCCGCGTACTTGGCCATCTGCTCCTTGCCCGCGGCGAGGGCCAGCCACTCCTTGGCGAGGTCCTTGTTCGGGGAGCGCTCGGCCACCGCGAGGTTGGAGCCGCCGAAGAAGACGGAGCCCGGCTTGTCGGCGGTCTTGCCCGGGATCGGGAAGTAGCCGAAGTCGGCGGTCTTGCCGGCCTTCTTCATGGCGTCGATCGCGCCGCCGGCCTCCCAGCCGAGACCGATCCAGGACGCGACGTCACCCTTGGGCACAACGTCGGTGGACTGCTGAGGGGTCGCCTCGTCCTTGTCCTTGGGCGCCGTGGAGAACGACTGGAGTTCCTTGTAGAAGTTGATGGCGGCCGTGGCCTCGGGGGAGGCCAGGTTGCCCTTCCACTGGTCGCCGTCCTTGACCGCGAGGTCGCTGCCCTCGTCCCAGACGAAGCCGGAGTACACGTACCAGCTCTGGCCGGGCAGGTAGATCGGCTGGACCTTCTTGTCCGACGCCTGGATCTTCTTGAGGCCGGCGATCCACTCGTCACGCGTGGTCGGCGGGGTCACCTTGGCCTTCTTGAAGATGGCCTTGTCGTAGACGACGACGCGGCTGGCGGCGTACCAAGGGGCGGAGTACAGCTTTCCGTCCAGCTCGGTGGAGGCCAGCATGCCCTTGTTCCAGCCGTCGTAGCCGAGCGCCGCCTTGTCACCGGTGAGGTCCGCGAGACCGCCGGTGACCGCGTAGCCCGCGGTCTGGGTGTTGCCGAGTTCGAGGACGTCCGGCGGGGTGTCCTCGGAGAGGGCGGTGGTGACCTTCTCCTGGATGCCGTTCCACTGCTGGATCTCGACCTTGACCTTGACGCCCTTGTGGGCCGCCTCGAACTCCTTGTTGACACCCTTGATCCAGGCGTCGGGGGCGGAGCCGTCCATGACCCAGACGGTCAGGTTCTTGCTGCCGCCGGCCTTGGTTTCGCTACCTTTGTCGTCGTCCGAACCACATGCGGCGATGCTGACCATCATGCCCGCGACACCTATCGCCGCGACGAGCTTGCGCTTCACGCCACCCTCCTCAGGGATGCCTGCAACTGCTGCCCACCGCGAAGCCATACGACTAGTAGTGACTGTGGGGTCGGGGGCTTGGCCTTGAATGGTTTAGACCAGTACCGGGAGCTTGGCCTAGACCTTTGGGGGTGTCAAGGGTGTATAAGAAGGACAGTCGCGTCCGTTATCGGACCGACACCTGAGGAGGGGCGACGACCCGTGAGCGGTCCGTGCCACCATGTGAGCCGCGACAGACGGAGGAGCCGGTGACGGCAGCAGCACAGTCGGGAAGGCAGGCCATGGCCACGGACGGGAGCGGTACGGAGTCCGAGGGTACGGCTCCCGTACGCACGGCGCGCGTGCCCAAGTACTACCGTCTCAAGCGGCACTTGCTCGATATGACGGGGACGCTGCCCCCCGGCACACCGGTTCCGCCAGAGCGTACTCTCGCCGCGGAGTTCGACACGTCGAGAACGACAGTTCGGCAGGCACTTCAGGAACTGGTCGTCGAGGGACGGCTCGAACGCATCCAGGGCAAGGGCACGTTCGTGGCCAAGCCCAAGGTCTCGCAGGCCCTCCAGCTCACCTCGTACACCGAGGACATGAGGGCCCAAGGGCTGGAACCCACGTCCCAGTTGCTGGACATCGGGTACGTCACCGCGGACGACACGCTCGCCGGGCTGCTCGACATCACCGCGGGCGGGCGGGTGCTGCGGATCGAACGGCTGCGGCTCGCCAGCGGGGAGCCGATGGCCATCGAGACCACGCACCTGTCGGCGAAACGCTTCCCCGCGCTGCGCCGCTCGCTGGTCAAGTACACGTCCCTCTACACGGCGTTGGCGGAGGTGTACGACGTGCGCCTCGCCGAGGCCGAGGAGACGATCGAGACGTCGCTCGCCACCCCCCGGGAGGCCGGGCTGCTGGGCACGGACGTCGGGCTGCCGATGCTGATGCTGTCGCGCCACTCGATCGACGGGAACGGCGAACCGGTGGAGTGGGTGCGGTCGGTGTACCGGGGCGATCGTTACAAGTTCGTGGCGAGACTGCGCAGGCCGGCCGACTGACCGGCCGTTCGCGGTCTTCCCTCGGCCGGGGCCGTCCCCTAGATTTCCTGCGCGTTGCGAAAGCGATCAGCGAAACGGCGAGCAGTGAGGGGACGGAGCCGCGCATGTCAGAAGCACCGCCAGCATCACCTTCGGAAACACCTGAGGAGAACCCTCCCCCCACGGTCACCCCCGTCCGTGTGGTCATCGCCCTCTGTCTGGTCGTGCCCTTCGTGGCGCTGCTCTGGGTGAGTTCGTACGCGAGGACCGATCCGGCGTTCATCGGCATCCCGTTCTTCTACTGGTACCAGATGCTCTGGGTCGTCGTGTCGGCCGCGCTGACGATGGTCGCCCACCAGCTGTGGCAGCGCGACCAGCGCTCCCGTACGGGATCCGGCAAGGGCGGTGCGTCGCGATGAACGACGGTGTGAACGGCGTCGCGCTCGGCGTCTTCGTCTTCTTCTTCCTGGCCGTCACGGTCATGGGTTTCCTCGCGGCGCGCTGGCGCCGGGCGGAGAACGAACAGAGCCTCGACGAATGGGGCCTGGGCGGGCGGTCGTTCGGCACGTGGGTCACCTGGTTCCTGCTCGGCGGCGACCTCTACACGGCGTACACCTTCGTGGCCGTGCCGGCGGCGATCTACGCGGCGGGCGCGGCGGGCTTCTTCGCCGTGCCGTACACGATCCTCGTCTATCCGCTCATCTTCACCTTCCTGCCGCGGCTCTGGTCGGTGTCGCACAAGCACGGGTACGTGACCACCTCGGACTTCGTCCGGGGCCGGTTCGGCTCGAAGGGGCTCTCGCTGGCGGTCGCCGTGACCGGCATCCTCGCGACGATGCCGTACATCGCGCTGCAACTGGTGGGGATCCAGGCGGTGCTGGACGTGATGGGCGTCGGCGGCGGCGAGGACACGAACTGGTTCGTGAAGGACCTGCCGCTGCTGATCGCGTTCGCGGTGCTCGCCGCGTACACGTACTCGTCGGGGCTGCGGGCGCCCGCGCTGATCGCGTTCGTGAAGGACACCCTGATCTATCTGGTGATCATCGTGGCCATCATCTACATCCCGATCAAACTGGGCGGTTTCGACGACATCTTCGCGAAGGCGGGGGACGCGTTCGCGCAGAAGAACCCGGCGACCGGGGCGCCACGTGGCGCCCTCGCGCCGGGCGAGGCCCAGCAGTGGGGGTACGCGACGCTGGCGCTCGGCTCGGCGCTCGCGCTCTTCATGTATCCGCACTCGGTCACGGCGACGCTCTCCAGCCGCAGCCGTGAGGTGATCCGGCGCAACACCACGATCCTGCCGCTGTATTCGCTGATGCTGGGGCTGCTGGCGCTGCTCGGCTTCATGGCGATCGCCGCCGGGGTGAAGGTCGACAACGGGCAGCTGGCGATCCCGCAGCTCTTCGAGAACATGTTCCCCGACTGGTTCGCGGGGGTGGCGTTCGCGGCGATCGGGATCGGGGCGCTGGTGCCGGCCGCGATCATGTCGATCGCGGCGGCGAATCTCTTCACCCGCAACATCTACAAGGACTTCATCAAACCGGACGCGACGCCCGCGCAGGAGACGAAGGTCTCCAAGCTGGTGTCGCTGCTGGTGAAGGTGGGGGCGCTGGCCTTCGTCCTGACGATGGACAAGACGGTGGCGATCAACTTCCAGCTGCTGGGCGGGATCTGGATCCTCCAGACGATGCCGGCCCTGGTCGGCGGCCTCTTCACCCGCTGGTTCCACCGCTGGGCGCTGCTCACGGGATGGGCGGTGGGCATGCTGTACGGCACGATCGCGGCGTACGGCGTCGCGAGCCCCACGCAGGCCCACTTCGGCGGCTCCTCGAAGGAGATCCCCGGAATCGGCGAGATCGGCTACATCGGCCTGACGGCGTTCGTCCTCAACGCGGTCGTGACGGTGGTCCTGACGCTCGCCCTGAGGGCGGCGAAGGCCCCGGAGGGCGTGGACGAGACGAGCCCGTCGGACTACACGGCGGACATCGGCGACCCGGGCGTGAAGAAGGACCTCCCGCTGTCCCCGGCGACCCCGCCGGACCCGGACCCGGTGCGCTGAGAGGGCGCACGCGTACGGCGTAAGGCGGGCCCCCGGACTCCGGGCGGCCCGCCTTCCCGGTTCCGACACAGGGGGGCGAAGTGGGGCGCGACACAACATCTAGGGGGTGCTTCACCGTGCGCCCCCCAGATGTATGCTCGACCTCGTTGTCGACGCAGGGGAATCCGGTGTGAATCCGGAACTGTCCCGCAACGGTCTGCTGTGGTGTGCTTTGTCATACCCGTGAGTCCGAGGACCTGCCGGCGACGCATCCGGCTCGACCGAACCGGGTGCCAGGACGTCCGGGCCCCGAGGCTGGGCCGGAGACGCCGTGGTTCGTGCTGCCCGGAGACGGGTACGTGGCGGATCCGCGCGCCCCCGCTTCCCCGCCGACGGCCCAGAGCCGAGCGAGGGAGAGCACCACGTGACCATCGCGCCAGCCGATCCGGCTTCAGGCATCTCCGAGGTCTCCGCACAGGTGACCGACGGACCCGGGACCGCGTTGCTGCGGCTCCTGACCGACCTGACCGCCGATCTGCCCGACACCGACCCCGGACGCGTCGCCGGCGCCGCGCTGCGCGGCCGTAACGCCCGGTCGGACGAGGCCGAGCTGCGCGAGCTCGCCACCGAGGCCGCCGCGGGGCTCATCGCCGAGGACCCGGCCTACTCCCGGCTCGCCGCCCGGCTGCTCACCCGTACCATCGCCGAAGAGGCCGCGAGCCAGGGCGCCGTGGCGTTCTCCGCGTCCGTCGCGGTGGGGCACCGCGAGGGCCTGATCGCCGACCGTACGGCCGAATTCGTCGCGCTGCACGCCGACTTCCTGGACGCGCTCATCGACCAGGACGCCGACGACCGCTTCGGCTACTTCGGGCTCCGTACCCTCTTCAGCCGGTACCTGCTCCGCCACCCGATCACCCGCAAGGTCATCGAGACCCCCCAGCACTTCATGCTGCGCGTCGGCGCCGGTCTCGCCGAGGACACGAGCGTCCGCGCGCTGGAGGAGGTCGCCTCCCTCTACCGTCTGATGAGCCGCCTGGACTACCTCCCGTCCTCGCCGACGCTCTTCAACTCCGGTACGCGCCACCCGCAGATGTCCTCCTGCTACCTGCTGGACTCCCCGCTGGACGAGCTGGACTCGATCTACGACCGCTACCACCAGGTCGCGCGCCTGTCGAAGCACGCGGGCGGCATCGGCCTCTCGTACTCCCGCATCCGCTCGCGCGGCTCGCTGATCCGCGGCACGAACGGGCACTCGAACGGCATCGTCCCGTTCCTGCGGACCCTGGACTCCTCGGTCGCGGCGGTCAACCAGGGCGGCCGGCGCAAGGGCGCCGCCTGTGTCTACCTGGAGACCTGGCACGCGGACCTGGAGGAGTTCCTGGAGCTGCGGGACAACACCGGTGAGGAAGCCCGCCGTACGCACAACCTGAACCTCGCCCACTGGATCCCGGACGAGTTCATGCGCCGCGTCGACGCGGACGGCGAGTGGTCGCTGTTCTCCCCCGCCGACGTCCCCGAGTTCGTGGACCTGTGGGGCGACGAGTTCGACGCCGCGTACCGCAAGGCGGAGGCCGCCGGCCTGGCGCGGAAGACCATCCCGGCCCGTGAGCTGTACGGCCGCATGATGCGTACCCTCGCCCAGACCGGCAACGGCTGGATGACCTTCAAGGACGCGTCGAACCGTACGGCCAACCAGACCGCCCTGCCCGGCAAGGTCGTCCACTCCTCCAACCTCTGCACGGAGATCCTGGAGGTCACGGACGACGGCGAGACGGCCGTCTGCAACCTCGGCTCGGTCAACCTCGGCGCCTTCGTGCTCGATTCGGGCGAGATCGACTGGGAGCGGCTGGACGAGACCGTCCGTACCGCCGTCACCTTCCTCGACCGGGTCGTGGACATCAACTTCTACCCGACCGAGCAGGCCGGCCGCTCCAACGCCAAGTGGCGTCCGGTGGGCCTGGGCGCGATGGGCCTCCAGGACGTCTTCTTCAAGAAGCGCCTGCCGTTCGACTCCGCCGAGGCCGCCGCGCTCTCCACGAGGATCGCCGAGCGGATCATGCTCGCGGCGTACGAGGCGTCCTGCGCGCTCGCCGAGCGCAACGGGCCGCTCCCTGCCTGGTCGGAGACCCGTACCGCCGCCGGGGTGCTGCACCCCGACCACTACGACGTCGAGCTGAACTGGCCGGAGCGCTGGGAGGCGCTGCGCGCCCGCGTCGCGAAGAGCGGCATGCGCAACTCGCTGCTCCTCGCGATCGCGCCGACGGCCACCATCGCCTCGATCGCGGGCGTGTACGAGTGCATCGAGCCGCAGGTCTCCAACCTCTTCAAGCGCGAGACGCTGTCCGGGGAGTTCCTCCAGGTCAACTCGTACCTGGTGCAGGAGCTCAAGGACCTGGGCGTCTGGGACGCGCAGACGCGTGAGGCGCTGCGCGAGTCCAGCGGCTCGGTGGCCGGCTTCACCTGGATCCCGGCGGAGGTGCGCGAGCTGTACCGCACGGCGTGGGAGATCCCGCAGCGCGGTCTGATCGACATGGCTGCGGCCCGTACGCCGTTCCTCGACCAGAGCCAGTCGCTGAACCTGTTCCTGGAGACGCCGACCATCGGGAAGCTCAGCTCGATGTACGCGTACGCCTGGAAGAAGGGCCTCAAGACGACGTACTACCTGCGCTCGCGCCCCGCGACGCGTATCGCCCGCGCGGCGGGCGGCGCCCAGGCGGCGGCCACCGTGCCGGC
>NZ_WWJY01001047.1 GCF_009865405.1 Streptomyces sp. SID3212
CAGGCCTTCGCTCCCCCCGCCCCGGCACCCGCCCCGGCCCCCTCCCCGTACGACACGGGTTCGACGCCTCCGTACGAGACCGGGTCGGTCCCGGCGTACGGCACCGGTTCCGCCCCTTCGTACGACACGGGGTCGACCCCCGCGTACGACACGGGCTCGGTGCCCGTCTACGGGCCCAACGCGGCCTCCCCGTACGACACCGGCTCGATCCCCGCGTACGACACAGGCGCCCTCCCCGCCTACGACACGGGCAACCTTCCTCCGTACACGGGCCAGTCGCCCGCCTCCCCGGTCGGGCCTTCCTACGAAGGCGCGACGTACGACGGAACGGGGCCCCGTCCCGGCAGCGAGCCCCCGCCGGGTCCGCTCTACCAGCCCCCGGCCGGGGAGCCCTGGAACGCACCCGCAGGAGACCGACCGTGAACGCCCCCCTCCCCGACGTCCCCGAAGTCCGCGTCGTCGGCCTGCCCCAGCTGACGCAGGGGTTCGACCTGGTCGAGCGGCTCGACCTGCCCATGCACCTGAAGGTGCACGGGCCGCTCCAGCCGATGACCGGCGAGCGGCTGGCGCAGCTCGCCGAGAACATCACCCTGCGCGGTCGCGGCGGCGCGGGCTTCCCGTTCGGCAAGAAACTGCGGGCGGTCGCCCAGGCGTCGATCCGGCGCGGCGTCAGGCCCGTCGTGGTGATCAACGGCAGTGAGGGCGAGCCCGCCTGCCGCAAGGACACCGTGCTGCTCAACCGGGCGCCGCACCTGATCCTGGACGGCGCCCTGCTGGCCGCCGAGGCGCTCGGCGCCCGCACCCTGGTCGTCGCCGTCACCCGCAACTCCACGGAGATATCCATGCGGGCGGCGCTCGCCGAGCGCGGTCTGTCCGACCGGCGCGGCCAGCAGTTGCGCGCGCGGGTGGTCCGTACGCCCGAGCGCATGGTCTCCGGCGAGGCCTCGGCGGTGATCCGCGCCATCGGCGGCGGGCCCGCCCTGCCGCCGGGCCGCAGGGAACGCGCGGCGGAGTCCGGCGTCGGCGGAGCGCCGACCCTGCTCTCCAACGCGGAGACGTACGCGCAGTTGGCCGTCGGCGCCCGGATCGGGGCCCGCCGCTACGGCCACACCGGGCTGGAGGACGAGCCGGGCACCGTCATGCTGACCGTGTCGGGCGCGGTCGCCCGGCCCATGGTCATCGAGGTGCCGACCGGTGTGCCGCTGCGGTACGTCCTCCAGATGGCCGGCGCCCCGCCGCTGCCCCAGGGCGTGCTCACCGGCGGCTACCACGGCAACTGGATCGACGCGGTGGCCGCCCACGAGGCGGTCGTCTCCCGGGCGTCCCTGGCGGCCGTGGGCGGCTCCCTGGGCGCCGGGGCGATCCTGCCCATCGGCCCCGAGACCTGCCCGCTGGGCGAGGCCCTGCGGGTGGCCAACTGGCTCGCGGCCGAGACGGCCGGGCAGTGCGGCCCCTGCAAGCTCGGTCTGCCCGCCGCGGCCGGCGGCCTGTCCGACGTGATCAACGGGGGCGGCCCGACCGCCCTGGAGGCGCTGCGCGCCGTCACCCAGGCGGTCAAGGGCCGGGGCGCGTGCAAGCACCCCGACGGCTCCGCGCGCTTCTTCGCCTCGACCCTGTCGGCGTTCACCGACGACCTGGCCGCCCACATGCTGCACGGCGGGTGCGGGCGCGAGACGACCGGCGTGCTGCCGCTGCCGGGTCCTGGCTACCAGGAGGCGGAGGAGTCGATCCCGAGCGGCGAGAAGCTCGCCGTGGACTGGACGCTCTGCCAGGGCCACGGGCTCTGCGCGGACATCGTGCCCGAGCTGATCCGGCTGGGCCCCGACGGCTACCCGGCACTCGCGGACGCGTCGGTCCCCATGCACATGCGGGGCCGCGCCCAGCGCGCCGTGCGCCGCTGCCCGGCGCTGGCGCTCCGCATCGAGCAGTCCGAGCCGGAACGGCCCGCACGCGCGGCGCTGCCGCCCGGCGGTGGCCGCAAGGCCCTGGGCCCCGGCCGGGGTTGAGCACGAAGAAGCGGGCCACCCGATCCGGGTGGCCCGCTTCTTCATGTGCTTCATGTGCTTCACGTGGTAAAGCCGATGCGCTGTGGAGCTAAGGAGAATTGAACTCCTGACCTCTTGCATGCCATGCAAGCGCTCTACCAACTGAGCTATAGCCCCGCGCCGGGTCTCCCCTGCGGTGTCGCCAACATTAACGGTCCCTCCCGCCGAGCACCAAATCGATTCCCTTCCGTACGGAAGCGCCCGGTACCGGACGTCCTTCGCGACCGCGCCGCGAAGGACGTCGTCAGGCGGTCGCGAAGGAGTAGAAGCGTTTGAGCGTGCAGTGTTCGTCGAGGAGACGACCGTAGATGGGCTCGCCCTCGAGCTCACGGTAGGTCTCGATCGGGTCGCCTTTTATGATCAGCGCCCGTGCGCATTCCTCGCACCAGTACTGGAAGTCGGCGTGGAGCGGATCCATGTCCCGGACGATCGGCGTACCGCTGCCGCACCAGTCGCACTTACGCCTGTGAGCACCCATCACTCAGCTCCGGCCGCGGCCGCGGACCTCCGTCGTGGCAGGCAGGTCATCGTCCCCCTCGACGCCGCTGGCGGACATGCGCGCTCTCCCTCCGGGTCCGGGCCGGCGTCCCCCTCCGGCCGTCCGATTCTGCCACGCCCGCGCAACAGGGTCAGCATGAAAAGGCCTGCCGGTGAAGGCTCATAGCGGACGTCAGCGCACGGTAGGGGCCTTTCGCCCGGCGACGGAACCCACCACCGCGCCCAGGACACTCGCGCCGGCGAGCGCGAGCATGCAGATCCACAGCGCGTCGGCGGCCCCGCCGGGTCCCGAGGCGTCCAGACGGTTGAGGAAGAGTGTCCCGAATGTCGCGACCCCGAGCAGCTGGCCGAGTTGGGTGACGGTGGCGAGCAGTCCGCTGGCGTCGGCCGCGTCCTCCTGGCGTACGGTCGCCAGCGCGCGGGCCAGTACGGGGCTGAAGCCGAGCGACAGTCCGGCGCCGAGGCCCATGAAGGCGGCGTACATCGCGACACCGCCGTCGCCGACGTCGCGCAGCACCCATCCCACGGCGACGGACGAGACGGCGGCCAGCGCGAACCCGCCCGGGACCAGGGCCCTGTGCAGCCGCTGGGGCCAGGTGCGCCAGGTCAGGCCGATCAGTCCGAAGACCACCGCCGTCGGCGCGAAGGACAGCCCCGCGCGCAACGGGCTGTAGCCCAGGGCACCTTGGATGTAGAGGGTGAGGGAGAAAAGGAAACCGGCGTTGACGGCCATCACCAGCAGGATGCGCACGGCCGCCAGGGCCATCCCCGGGATGCGCAGCACACGCGGGGCGATCAGCGGGGCTCCGCCGTCGCGCGCGAGCCGGGACTCGAACACGAGGAAGCCGCAGAAGAACACCACGGACGCCCCCAGCGACAGCCAGGACCACAGAGGCCAGCCCTCCTCCTGACCGAGCACCAGCGGTACGGTCAGCAGCGACACGGCGGCGGCCAGCAGCACCAGACCCGGCAGGTCGAGCGAGCGCGAGCGTTCCGGTTCGCCGCGCCGGTCCTTGGGCAGCACCCGGGCGCCGAGCACCAGCAGGACCGCGCCCACGGGCACGTTGACCAGGAAGACCGGCCGCCAGCCCTCCCCGAACAGGTCGGCGCTGACGAGCAGTCCGCCCACGACCTGCCCGGCCGCGGCCCCGGTGGCGAGCACGGCGGCGTACGCGCCGAGCGCGCGCCCGCGCCCCTCGCCGGTGAAGTTGCGCTGGATGAGGCTGAGCACCTGAGGGATCATCAGGGCCGCGCCGGCTCCCTGGACCAGCCGGAAGGCGATCAGCTGCCCGGTGCCCGCGGCGAGTCCGCAGGCGAGCGAGGAGACGGTGAAGACGGCGAGCCCGCCGAGGTACATCCGCCGGTGGCCCAGCAGATCGCCCAGCCTGGCGCCGGTGATCAGCAGGACGGCGTACGAGATGGTGTAGCCGGCGATCACCATCTGCAACCCGGCGCCGGAGGCGTCGAGTTCCGTACGGATCGTCGGAGCGGCGACATTGACGATGAAGACGTCGAGCAGCGCCATGAACTGGGCGGCGAGCACCACCGCGAGCAGCATGCCGGGCCGCTTGTCAGTGGTACCGGCTTTACTGGACATGTCGGATCTGCCGGGGTGGGCGGAGGTCGTGGCCGCGGGGCTCGCGGCCGAAGGGGTCGTGGTCATGGCACCGAGCCTGCGGTGCTTCGGATACGGGTAACCAGAGCCCCTTGATGCTGGTACTGGCACCACCTGGCAGCGGACTCTCCGGAGGCGCACGATGGGGGCGTGACAACGATGACCGTGCGGCACACCACGAGCGGCAGCCGGCGCAGGCCCGAGCTGGCGGCCTTTCTGCGCAGCCGCCGCGCCCGGGTGACCCCCGCCGACGTCGGCATGGCCCCGGGGCTGCGCCGCCGCACCCCGGGCCTGCGGCGCGAGGAGGTCGCCCAGCTCTCCGGGGTGGGTGTGACCTGGTACACGTGGTTGGAGCAGGGGCGCCCGATCAACGCCTCGGCCCAGGTGCTGGACGCCATCTCGCGCACGCTCCGCCTCGACCGTACCGAGCGCGAGCATCTGTACCACCTGGCGGAGGTGCCGCACGACCCCGCCCCGGAGACGGACTCGCCGACCGTCACCCCCGAGGTCCAGGGCATCATCGACGCGCTCGACCCGCTCCCCGCGGTGGTCTACAACGGCCGGTACGACATCCTGGCGACCAACGGGGCCTACCTCGACCTCTTCGAGGAGATACCGCGCCCCACCGGGCCGTGGAACGTGCTGTGGGTCCTGTTCACCGTGCCCGACACACGCTGCCCGCTGGTCCATCCGGAGAGGGAGCTGCCGATGATGGTGGCGACCCTGCGGGCCACGTACGGACGCCATGTCGGCGAGCCCGTCTGGGAGTCGTTCATCCGCCGCCTGGCCCACGCGAGCCCGTACTTCGCCGAGCTGTGGGAGCGCGGGGACGTGGCGCCGTCCGGCGCCACGACGAAGGTCTTCCACCACCAGGAGGTGGGCGAGATACGGATGACGTCGGTCTCGCTGGCGATCACCGGCATGCCGGAGTGCCGGATCGTGGTCTACACCCCGGGCGACGAGGAGAGCCGCGAGCGCACGGCGCTCCTGCGCGCACAACGCGCCCCGACACCCTGACCGACTCCCTGACTCCCTGAGGCACAGGCTCCCGCCCCCGCCCCCGCCCCCGCCCCCGCCCCGAGACTCCAGGCCCTCTACTGAGGCGCGCGTTCCACCCGTACGTTGTCCCGACAGGTGTCATCACCACGGGGGGGCTCGTGCGAAGAGTGCTGCGCGCATTACTTGTCCTACTGGTCGCCGGGGCGGGGCTGGTGCTCACGGGGCCGCCGGCCGCGTACGCCCACGGGCCCGTCGAGATCCCGGCGAACGCGCCGGGCGGAGTCTCGGCCACGTTCACGTTCGGGGGCGCGGTCGTTCCGCATCCGTACACACCGGACCCGACCGCCTACTTCGGCGCGAACAAGTGCCAGTTGACCTACCACGACTACAACCCGACACCCGGCTGCGGCGGATTCACCTTCCGTACGGAGCTGCACCACGTGCGCGAACAGCCCGGCTTCGCCGAGGGCCTGGGCGGAGGGTCCTTCGCGGCGCACGCCGACACGGAGCGCACCTTCGGCTGCCTGGACGGCGCGGGTGCCTTCCGCTGGGACACCGCGTTCGTGGTGCGGACGGCGGACACCCCGCTGGCTCCGGTCTACTACCTGACCGACATGAGCTACCTCCTCAGCGAGTTCCGCGCCACGCCGTCCGGGGACCTGGGGCCGCCGTACTTCCTCAACTTCGAAGCGGTCCCGTTCACCTGCCCCGCGGGCACCACACCGGCCCAGTACGGCCTCAAGGTGACGGACCTGCGGCTCTCCGTGACCGGCTCGCCGGTCTTCGGGACCCAGTCATGGACGGCCCCGGGACCCTTCTACGGCTGACGGACGACAAAAATCCCGTCCCCTGCGGGGGGACGGGATCCGGAGTCCGTGCGACTGATTGTGGAGCTAAGGAGAATTGAACTCCTGACCTCCTGCATGCCATGCAGGCGCTCTACCAACTGAGCTATAGCCCCTCGTGTCCTGCGCGCTCGCGCGCTTCGGACTAGAAGAACTTTAGCCTGCGACCAGCCCGAAAGTGAAATCAGACGTCGTCGCCGAGAACCGGCTCGGGAAGCGTGCCGGCGTTGTGCTCCAGGAGCCGCCAGCCGCGCGCGCCCTCGCCGAGGACGGACCAGCAGCAGTTCGAGAGGCCACCGAGGCCCTCCCAGTGGTGCGCCTCCAGGCCGAGCAGCCGCCCGATGGTGGTGCGGATCGTGCCGCCGTGGCTGACGACGACGAGCGTGCCGTCGTCGGGCAGCTTCTCGGCGTGCCGGAGCACCACCGGCGCGGCCCGGTCGGCGACCTCGGTCTCCAGCTCGCCCCCGCCGCGCCGCACGGGCTCGCCGCGCTTCCACGCGGCGTACTGCTCGCCGAACCGGCCGACGATCTCCTCGTGGGTCAGCCCCTGCCAGTCCCCCGCGAAGGTCTCGCGGAGCCCGGCGTCGTACGCGATCTCCAGGCCGGTGAGCCCGGCCAGCTCGGCGGCCGTGGCCGCGGCCCGGGAGAGGTCGGAGGCGACGATCGCGTCGGGCCGCAGGGACGCCAGCAGCCGTGCGGACCGCCGGGCCTGGGCCACGCCCGTGGCGGTCAGCTCGATGTCCGTGGAGCCCTGGAAGCGGCGCTCCAGGTTCCACGCCGTCTGGCCGTGCCGCCACAGGACGATGCGGCGTCCTCTGCCGCGTCCGCTGCCGTTCAGCTCAGCTCACCGTCCGCGTCACCGGCGATCCCGGCGGGCTCGGGGGCCTTCGTGCGGGTCTTCACGGCGTCCTCGGGCAGGGGCAGCTCGGGGCAGTCCTTCCACAGCCGCTCCAGGGCGTAGAAGACCCGCTCCTCGGTGTGCTGCACGTGGACGACGATGTCGACGTAGTCGAGGAGGATCCAGCGGGCGTCACGGTCGCCCTCACGGCGCACCGGCTTGACGCCGAGCTGCTTCTGGATCTGCTCCTCGATCTCGTCGACGATCGACTTGACCTGGCGGTCGTTGGGCGCGGACGCGAGCAGGAAGGCGTCCGTGATCGACAGCACGTCGCTGACGTCGTACGCGATGATGTCGTGCCCGAGCCGGTCGGCCGCCGCCTGGGCGGCGACGGTGACGAGCTCGATGGAACGTTCGGTTGCGGTCACAAGCAGGCTTTCGTGTCGGCGGTCGTGGAGAGAACCAGGATCTCACGGACCGCCGACACCGGGCGCAGCTCGCACGCCCCGGCCGGGTCGCGCGCGGCCGGGGCGGGTCAGGACTCAGTTCGGGGAGTAGTCCTGACCGAGGACGACCGACACGTCGGCGTTGGCGGCGGGTGTGCCCTTCTTCACCGCGTCGGTCGGCAGCCCGAGGGTCTTGGCGACCTCCACCGCCTGTTCCTTGATCGCCGCGTCACCGTAGATGACCTGCGAGGACACCTCCGCGTCCGCCGAACCGCCGTCCACGTAGCTGTAGCCGCCATTGATCACGGCGGTCCGCGCGGCCTCGGCCGCGCTCGTGCCGCCACTGGCGTCCTTGACCCCCACGCGCAGGGCAGTGCCCTTCTCCGGGGCGCTCACCGAGCCGCCGAGAATGTCCTTCACCACACCGGCGACGGCGGAGTCGCTGAGAGTGCCGTCGGGCTGCACGGGCAGGAGGGCGGTCCTGTAGTCGCCCTCCTTCGCGTGCAGGGACAGCTTGGCGAGGGCGGCGCCCAGGTCGGCCTCGGTCAGCGACGGGTCGAGGATCTGCCCGAGGGTCTGCACGGTGACCGTCGCGGCCTTCGGGTCGTCGGACATCTTCCGCAGCACCCCCTGGAGGACCTGGCCGAAGCGCTGGAGCTGCTTGGCCTCGGGTTCGCCGGGTCCGCGGTACGTGGCGTACGCGACGGCCGCCTTGCCGCTGAGGGTCTGGTTCTCGCCCTTCCGTACGACCGGCTGGTCGCCCTTCTTGGCGCCGGGCACGTCCGTGTCGGTGGTCAGGTCGATGTTGCCGACGAGCTGGACGAGGTTGTCCAGGTACGGGGTGTCGAGCCGCCAGGTGCCCGAGATCTCGGTGCCGAGCAGGGTGCCGAGCGCCTTGCGGGTGGTGTCGGAGCCGTCGTCGTCCACGGACTTGCCGAGTGTGACCCCGGAGCCGTCGTCGCCTTCCACGGAGAGCGAGTTGGGCAGCAGGACGGTGGTGCCCTGGCCGGTGGTGGCGTTGTTGACGAGCAGCGCCGTGGAGGTGCCCTTCGCCTTGGTGTTGTGCAGGTGGACGACGATCACGTCGCGCTTCTGCGCGCCGCCCGCGGCGGTGCTCCCCTTCGTGTCCGCCCCGGCGGAACCGGGCAGCTTGCCCGCGTACCAGAGGTAGCCGGCCCCGCCGGCGACGACCAGGACGACGGCGACGACCAGGGCCACCACCCGGGACCGGCCCCGGCGCTTGGCCTCCTCGCGCCGCTCGGAGCGGCTCTCGGTGAACTTGAGCCAGTCGATGACGTCCTCGGAGTCCTCGTCGGGCTCCTCCGTGAACGCGAACTGTTCGTCGACGGCGGGGCGCCGCTGCTCGGGGACGGCTGCCTGCCCGGCCTCGGGGGCGGCCTGCCGCGGCTGCGGCGACTCGTGCCGGACCTCCCGCTGTGGTTCCTGCTGCTGCGGGATCCACTGCTGGGTGGCGTCCACGGCGACGGGCTGCTGAGCCTGCTGCTGCGCCTGCTGCTGCCCGGTGTCGTAGCCGTACCCGTCGTATCCGTAGCCGTCCTGTTGCTGAGGGGGCTGAGGAGCCTGAGGATGCTGCTGCCCGTAGTTCTCGTACGGTTGCTGCGGTTGCTGCTGCTGGGCATACGGGTCGTACGTCTGCTGCTGCGGCTGCTGCGGCTGTCCGTACGCGTCGTACTGCTGCGTCTGGGGCTGCTGCGTCTGGGGCTGCTGCGTCTGAGGCTGCTGCGTCTGAGGCTGCTCGTACACCGGCTGCCCGTACTCGTCGTACCCGACGATCCGAGGCTGTGCGTAATAGGGGTCGTACGGGTCGTACGGCTGCTGCTGGTCGTTCACCGGTGTCCCTCTCCCGTGACTCATTCGCCGCGGTACAACTGCCTCTTGTCGATGTAACGCACCACACCGTCCGGGACCAGGTACCAGACCGGATCGCCCTTCGCGACGCGCTCCCGGCAGTCCGTGGACGAGATCGCCAGCGCCGGGACCTCCACCAGCGAGACACCGCCCTTGGGCAGCCCGTCGTCCGTCAGGTCGTGGCCGGGCCGCGTGACCCCGATGAAGTGGGCCAGCGAGAACAGCTCTTCGTGGTCCCGCCAGCTCAGGATCTGCGAGAGCGCGTCGGCCCCGGTGATGAAGAAGAGGTCCGCGTCGTCGTTGCGGGAGCGCAGGTCCCGCAACGTGTCGATCGTGTACGTCGGCCCGCCGCGGTCGATGTCGATGCGGCTGACCGAGAACTGCGGATTGGACGCCGTGGCGATGACCGTCATCAGATAGCGGTCCTCCGCCGGGGAGACCACCTGACGGCTCTTCTGCCACGGCTGTCCGGTCGGTACGAACACCACCTCGTCGAGCTGGAACCGTATGGCGACCTCGCTGGCCGCGACTAGGTGCCCATGGTGGATCGGGTCGAAAGTCCCGCCCATCACGCCGAGTCGGCGCCTGCCCCGGCCGGGGGCCGCGACGGGGCCGGCGGGCGTCTGCTGCTCTCCCATGCGTGCAGAGCGTACTTGCACCGGGTTACGTACCGGCCTCAGCGGTCGCGGTTGAAGCGGGTGGTGATCCACAGCAGCAGGAGAAGGCCGAACAGCGCGCCGCCTCCCGTGAGGTACGGGCTGAGGCTTTCGTGGTTGCCGCCGCCCTCGGCGCCCTCGGCGAGCGTGACCAGGGTGGCGGCGGTGCCGGTGAGGCTCATCTTCAGCAGGCCCTTTTCGTCGGGAGTCGGTGAGACGTCGCGCACATCGTATGCGGGCGCGTCGGGCACGCTCACGCCGACTCAGTCGTTGTTGTCCTTGTCGCGGTAACCGCGCAGCAGGAACCAGGCGAGCAGAGCGACTCCGACCAGGGAGACGACGAGCACGATCCGGATCGTATCGCCGGGCCCCTGCTGGTCGGAGGCCGCGGCGAG
The DNA here is from genome assembly GCF_009865405.1 of Streptomyces sp. SID3212. Classification (GTDB taxonomy): domain Bacteria; phylum Actinomycetota; class Actinomycetes; order Streptomycetales; family Streptomycetaceae; genus Streptomyces. The sequence continues at coordinate 10,207 of NZ_WWJY01001047.1, forward strand.
CAGTGTGGCGGGGAAGGGCATGTCGGCTGTGCTCCTCGGTGTTCTCGGGCTTCACGGGCCCCCTCCACACGGTAGACGTACCGCCTAGGGTGGGGTTCGTCAGGGGGACGGGCCTTGGACTCGTACGAACAGGGGGCATCCATGACAGAAGAGATCCACGACAACGTGCCGAGCAGGCAGCGCAAGCGCTTCCCGGGCATCTCCTCACGCGCGTACGAACATCCCGCGGATCGCTCGGCGCTGGTGGCGCTGCGCAAGCTCACCGGTTTCGACACGGTGTTCAAGGCGCTGAGCGGGCTGCTGCCGGAGCGCAGCCTCCGGCTGCTCTTCCTGTCGGACTCGGTGCGCGTGAGCGAGGCGCAGTTCGCGCACCTCCACACCATGCTCCTCGACGCGTGTTACGTACTGGACCTGGAGAAGGTCCCGGCGATGTACGTGACGCAGGACCCGCGGCCCAACGCCATGTGCATCGGACTGGACGAGCCGATCATCGTGGTGACCACGGGGCTGGTGGAGCTGCTCGACGAGGAGGAGATGCGGGCGGTCGTCGGCCACGAGGTGGGCCACGCCCTGTCCGGCCACTCCGTCTACCGTACGATCCTGCTCTTCCTCACCGGCCTCGCGCTCAAGGTCGCGTGGATCCCGCTCGGCAATGTCGCGATCATGGCGATCGTGACGGCACTGCGCGAGTGGTTCCGCAAGTCGGAACTGTCCGCGGACCGGGCGGGACTGCTGGTCGGTCAGGACCTCAAGGCGTCGATGCGCGGCCTGATGAAGATCGCGGGCGGGAACCACCTGCACGAGATGAACGTGGACGCGTTCCTGGAGCAGGCGGAGGAGTACGAGGCCGGGGGCGACCTGCGCGACTCGGTCCTCAAGATCCTCAACATTCTGCCCCGCACGCACCCGTTCACCACGGTGCGGGCGGCCGAGCTCAAGAAGTGGGCGGAGAGCCGAGACCACCAGCGGATCATGGACGGCCACTACCCCCGCCGCGACGAGGACAAGGAGACGTCGGTCACGGACTCCTTCCGCGAATCGGCCTCGCACTACGCGGACACGGTCCGCACCAGCAAGGACCCTCTGCTGAAGCTGGTCGGTGACCTCGCGGGCGGCGCGGGAGACCTGGGCGGCAAGCTGCGCGACCGCTTCACCGGCGGTACGGCCGGCCCGAAGACCCCGCCGAACGGCGAGGCGGCGGAGGGCCAGGCCTGACCGACGGGTCCGGGGTGCGGGGGCCGGGTCCGAAAGCCTTAGGGCTTCGGCTCCGCCCCCGTCGACAGCATTCCGCACAGGCCCGTCCCGATCGGGCCGGTGGCGAACGGGTTGGTGCCGGGTGGCCGCTCGGCCACCGTCGTCCGGGCCCCCGCCAGGAGGGGCCGCAGTGTCCTCGGCGGCGCGGCCGAGCACGCCTGCGGCCCGACCTGGGCCTGGCTCAGCAGCAGCTCGGCCTGGTGCTTCGCCAGGTCGTTCTGGTCGAAGCGGAAGCGCAGCTCGCGCCGGACGGTGAACAGCGAGGCGTCCCGTACGGGCTCCGCCGACGACGTGGCGGGCCGCAGCGCGTAGACGAAGGTGTGGTCGGAGCTGACCTCCAGGATCCCCGGCCCCGTCTCCTCGACCCGCAGCGTGCCGTGCACCCGTACCTCGTCGGCGGCCGGGGCCACCTTCGCCGGGTCGAAGCGCACCAGCCACCCCGCCGGGACGTGCCGTCCGTCGTCCGCCGGCGTGCTGAAGCTCCGGTCGAACTGGGTCAGCTGGTCGGGGTCGAGCAGGGCCCGTACGGGCCGTACCGTACGGCCCGCGAGGACGTCCGGGTCCAGCGAGGACGCCACGAGGTAGTCCTTGACGGTGGTCAGCGCGGCGACGACCTGGCTCTCGGTGAAACTTCTGGTCCCCCGCACACCCGGCAGGGTGATCCCGGAGGCTCCGGCGCGGAACTGCGCGGCCGGACTGTGCGCGAACAGGTCGTCGGGGGTGCCGCCCGGCACCCGCCCGGCCGGGGCCAGCGGGATGACCGTCATCCGCAGCGCCTCGGCGGTGCCGTGGGTCGAGGGCCGGTACGGACTCCGTACGCCGAGGTAGATCGCGGTGCCGAAGGCCAGGGCGACCACCAGGAGCAGGACGAGCGCCTGCCGGGGGCCCCGCATGAAGCCGCGCCGCCTGCCCCGCCTGACGTGCTTGGGCGGCAGGCTCCGGACGGCCGCGTGGGCGTGGTCGCCGCCCAGCCGCTCCCGCGCCGAGTACTCCTGGAGCCGGGCAGCGCGGATGAACGATTCGTCGAACACGACGGACCGGTACTCGTCATCGCCGTTGGGGGAGCCCTCGGGTGCCCCTTCAGGTGGCTCTCCGCGCCCTGCCATACCTTCAGGGTAGGTCGGCGGGGGCGAACATAAACGCTGCGCCTCGGGGCGAGTTCCGCCGGACGACGTTGGTCCGTCGGGGTGAACGGGGCGCCGGAGCACCCGGCGGAGCGCCGTGCCGGGCGGTGGCCGGGGCGTGCCCGGTGCGGCGTTGGCCGTGGTCAGGATGTGCCCGGTGCGGCGGTGGTCAGGGTGTGTGCGGTACGGCACCGGTCGCCGGGGCCGTACGGTCCTGGTCCCGGTCCTGGGACACCCCGGCCCCCGGCCCGATCACGGGACCGACGACGGGCGCGCCCGAACGGGTCGTGTCCACCCCGGTCGTGGCCGGCGCGGGCGCCGGGTCCTGACGGCCGCTCGCCGCGCCCCGGTAGACGGCGCTGAAGGCGAGCGCGACCATCCCGATGCCCAGCAGCAGGGCGAGGAGCCAGGCGACAGGACGGTGCCAGCGGGCGTTGCCGCGGTACGGGCGCAGGGCGCCGCCGTGCGGTCCGTACGGCCCCGCGTACCCGTCCGGGTCGTCGGGGTCGTATCCGTACCCGTCCTCCCGGTCGTAGCCGCCGCCGGGCCCGTAGAACTCGTCGTAGAACTCGTCGTCCGGCGGGCCGCCCGACCGCAGGCGGGCCGCCTCCGCGGCGGCGCGTGCCTCGGCCGCGGCCAGCAGCCGCTCGACCGCGCTGGGTTCATGGAAGGTGGCGGACTTGATGAAGGCCTCGTCGAACACCACGGAGGCGAAGTCCTCGTCCGCGCCTCCGCGGTCGTCGTCGGGCTCCCAGCCGTCCGGGAACGGCCTGCCCCCCACGTCGTCCGGCACGATCCCAGGGTAAACCGGGCGAGTCGTTTTGGGCAGGCGGAGTCCAAAGTCCGGGTGGTCACCTCACCTGGTGTGACCGTCACCGGTCACGATGTACTTGGTGGAGGTCAGTTCGGGCAGCCCCATCGGCCCGCGCGCGTGCAGCTTCTGGGTGGAGATGCCGATCTCCGCGCCGAACCCGAACTGGCCGCCGTCGGTGAAACGCGTCGAGGCGTTCACGGCGACCGTCGTGGAATCCACCAATTGGGTGAACCGGCGGGCGGCGGCCTGCGAGGTGGTCACGATCGCCTCGGTGTGGCCCGAGGACCAGAGCCTGATGTGGGCGACGGCCGAGTCCAGCGAGTCGACGACGGCCGCGGCGATGTCGTACGAGAGGTACTCCGTCTCCCAGTCCTCGGCGGTGGCCGCCACGACGGTCGCCTTCGTGCCGCCCGCGTAGGCGAGGACCCGCTCGTCGGCGTGCACGGTCACCCCCGCGTCGGCGAGCGCGTCCAGCGCGCGCGGCAGGAACGCGGCGGCGATGTCCTGGTGGACGAGCAGCGTCTCGGCGGAGTTGCAGACACTGGGCCGCTGCGCCTTGGAGTTGATCAGGATGTCGACGGCCATGTCGAGGTCGGTGTCGGCGTCCACGTACACATGGCAGTTGCCGGTGCCCGTCTCGATGACCGGGACGGTGGACTCCTCGACGACCGTACGGATCAGGGAGGCGCCGCCGCGCGGGATCAGGACGTCGACCAGGCCGCGCGCCCGCATCAGCTCGCGTACGGAGTCGCGGCCCTCGCCGGGCACCAGCTGGACGGCGTCGGCGGGCAGCCCGGCGCCCCCGACGGCGTCGCGCAGCACCCGGACGAGCGCGGTGTTGGAGGAGATCGCGGAGGACGAGCCGCGCAGCAGCACGGCGTTGCCCGACTTGAGGCACAGGGCGGCGGCGTCCACGGTGACGTTGGGGCGGGCCTCGTAGATGATCCCGACGACGCCGAGCGGCACCCGTACCTGCCGCAGGTCGATGCCGTTGGGCAGCGTGGAGCCGCGGACGACCTCGCCGACCGGGTCGGGCAGGGCCGCCACGTCCCGTACGTCGGCGGCGATGGCCCGCACCCGCTCGGGGGTGAGGGTCAGCCGGTCGATGACGGTCTCGGTGGCCCCGGCCTCCCGGGCGCGCGCCACGTCCTCGGCGTTGGCCGTGACGATCTCGTGGGTACGGACCTCCAGCGCGTCCGCGATCGCCAGGAGGGCGTCGTCCTTGGCCGCGCGCGGCAGCGGCGCGATGTCGGCGGCGGCGGCGCGGGAGCGGTAGGCGGTCCTGGCGACCGGGGAGAGATTGTCGTACGGCGAGAGCGAGGTCATGCCCGCAGGGTAGTGCGCGCCCTGCGGGCATTCCGCACCTATTCCGCACTCCGAGACACTTCACGGGACACGCGTGGGACACGTGGGACCGGGTGCGGCGGACGGGTCAGAACGGATGGACCCCCACGGGCGCGGCGGGCGGCGGCCCGTATCCCTCCGCGATGCGCTGGTGGTACGTCTCGCGGTCGATGACCTCCAGGCCCACGATCTCCCACGGCGGCAGCTTCGCGCTGGACCGGTGCTCCCCCCAGAGCCTCAGTGCCACCGCCGCCGCGTCGTGCAGGTCCCGGGCCTCCTCCCAGTAGCGGATCTCCGCGTGGTCGTTGGCGTACCGGCTGGTCAGCAGGAAGGGATGGTCGTGGGCCAGTTGTTCCAGGCCGCGTCTGACCTCCGTCAGCGGGGCCTCGGAGCCCGAGACGCTGAGTGTGATGTGCCAGAGCTTGGACACCTGGCGCTCGTCTCCCCGCGCTTCCTCTCCCGATCCGGCCTCCCTCTGTGACTCGTCGTCGCCGCCGTCGCGGTCGAAGTCCTGTCCCGCTTCGACGCTGGTCAGGGTTCGTGTCTTCCCCGCCACCCGCCGGGCGTGGGCACTGCCGCCGTTCCCTCGGGGCACCGCCCCCGGGCGCGCTCGTCTCACCAGCGGCCTCCTGTTGTTGCTGCGTCGTCGTGCTGTTCCCCTGTGGACCGACCGGTCCCGCTCCCGGGAATCGCTCCTGGGATCGTCCCCCGGATTGCCCCTGCGACAAAGTTGACCAGCCCGGGCGCCGATGTGGGGCGGTTTTCCCCAAGGTCCCTGCCCGGTGGAGCCGGTTTCAGCCGTTTCAGGGCCGCGGGCCCGGGTGGAGAATCACCAGATCGTCTCTGTGTACGACCTCGCGTTCGTAGGCGGGGCCCAGCTCACGGGCCAGTTCGCGGGTGGAGCGGCCGAGGAGCTGGGGGATCTCTTTCGCGTCGAAGTTGACGAGCCCGCGGGCGACGGCGCGGCCCGCCGTGTCCCGCAGTTCCACGGGGTCGCCGGCGCTGAACTCCCCCTCCACGGCGGCGATTCCGGCCGGCAGCAGCGAGGTACGGCGCTCCACGACGGCCCGGACGGCGCCGTCGTCCAGGGTGAGGGCGCCCTGCGGGGTGGAGGCGTGGGCCAGCCACAGCAGGCGGTCGGCCGAGCGGCGTCCCGTGCGGTGGAAGTACGTGCCCGTGTCACGGCCGGCGAGCCCGTCGGCGGCGTGGCTGGCGGAGGTGAGCACGACCGGGATGCCGGCCGCGGCGGCGATCCTGGCGGCCTCGACCTTGGTGACCATGCCGCCGGTGCCCACGCCCGCCTTGCCCGCGCTGCCGAGGGAGACGCCCGCGAGGTCGGCGGGGCCGCGCACCTCGGCGATCCGGGTGGTGCCCGGGGTGCTCGGGTTGCCGTCGTAGAGCCCGTCGACGTCGGAGAGGAGGACGAGGAGGTCGGCCCGGACGAGATGGGCGACGAGCGCGGCCAGCCGGTCGTTGTCGCCGAAGCGGATCTCGTCGGTGGCGACGGTGTCGTTCTCGTTGACGACGGGGACGGCGCCCATGCCGAGGAGTTGGTCGAGGGTGCGGTACGCGTTGCGGTAGTGGGAGCGGCGGCTGGTGTCGTCGGTGGTCAGGAGGACCTGGCCGACCCGTATGCCGTAGCGGGCGAAGGAGGCCGTGTAGCGGGCGACCAGGAGCCCCTGCCCGACGCTGGCGGCGGCCTGCTGGCGCGCCAGGTCCTTGGGGCGTCCGGTCAGGCCGAGCGGCGCGAGTCCGGCGGCGATGGCGCCGCTGGACACCAGCACGATCTCCTTGGGTCCCGTCTCGCCCGGCGCCTGCTCGCCGTTGCCGCCGCGCACCGTGGCCAGGACGTCCACCAGGGCGTCGACCCGGTCGGCGTCGAGCCCGCCGGAGGCGGTCGTCAGCGAGGAGGAACCGACCTTGACGACGATCCTGCGGGCCCCTGCCACCACGTCCTGCCGTACCGCTGCCACGTGCCTTGCCTCTGCTCTCACTGTCGGGCCGCCTCCCGGCCGGTCAGCGTACGCGCACCCGGGCGGCGGGCGCCGGGCCTTTTCAGCCGCTGAGACGGCGGGCGCGCAGCTCGCTCCTGAACGACACGCAGTCCTCGTACGCGGGCAGCAGGCCCTGCCGTTCGGCCTCGGCCAGGGTGGGTGCCTCGGCGTCCTTGGGCGAGAGCAGCGGGGGGATGTCGGCGGGCCACTCGACGGCCAGCGCGGGGTCGAGCGGGTGGACGCCGTGCTCGCGGGTGGGCGCGTATCCCTCGGAGCAGAGGTAGACGACCACGGTGTCGTCGGTCAGCGCGAGGAAGGCGTGCCCGAGCCCCTCGGAGAGGTAGAGCGCGTGGTGGGTGTCGTCGTCGAGCCGGACGATCTCCGACTGCCCGTACGTGGGCGAGCCGACCCGGATGTCCACGACGGCGTCCAGGACCGCGCCGCGCACGCACTTGACGTACTTGGCCTGGCTGGGCGGCACGTCGGCGTAGTGGATCCCGCGCAGGGTGCCGCGCTTGGAGACGGAGTAGTTGGCCTGGGCGAGGTCGAGGTCCTGGCCGGTCGCCTCCCGGAAGTCGGCGGCGCGGAACCACTCGTGGAAGCTGCCGCGCTCGTCGGGGAAGACCTTGGGTTCGTGGATCCAGGCGCCTTCGATGGACAGGGGTCGCATGATGGGGTGTTTCCTCGCTGTGGCCGTACGGAAGCGGGCGTACGGAGATGGTCGGACGGACGTGTCATACGGACGTGGTCATAGCGGAAGCAGACGGCCTACGGGCGGAGTCGGTCACGGGGCAGGGCGGGGCGGCCGGGCGGCCCCGGAGCGCCGGGCCGTCGGCCGTGAAGTGCCGCGTCACCGGCCGGAGT
>NZ_WWJY01001048.1 GCF_009865405.1 Streptomyces sp. SID3212
GGGGGTCCTTGCCGCCTGGCTGCGCGGCGGCCGGGCGGACGCGGCGCTGGTCCGCCCCGACCGGGTGGTCCTGGACACCGTTCCGGCCGGGAGCGGCGACTTCACCCACTCCCGCAGCTGGGCGACCCTGTGGTGCACCACCCGCCGCCCCGGGCCGTCGGCGGACCGCTCCGGTGCCCGCGACTCCGCCTCCGCCGCACCGATTCCGCTGATTCCGGCCCCCTGATGAGGAAGACAACAGCATGACGATCCCTGACACTCCCCCGCCGCCGGAGCCGTTCTGGACTCCCGACCCGGCGGACACCGCGGGCGCCCGCATCGTCGACTTCGGCCGTTGGGCCGCCGCCCGCCACCCGCGCCTCGGTCAGGCCGGCGACCCCGCCGACTACGACGTGCTGCACCGCTGGTCCGTCACCGAACTCGAGGAGTTCTGGGGGGCTGTGTGGGAGTACTTCGCCGTCGAGTCCTCGACCCCCTACGAGACCGTGCTGGCCGAGGAGTTGATGCCCGGCGCGCGCTGGTTCCCCGGCGCGACCCTCAACTACGCGCACCACGCGCTGCGTCACGTGAGGGACGACGAGCCCGCGATCCTCGCGCTGGACGAGACCGGGGCGGGGTACGAAGTCCTGGGCGGTGAACTCCGCGCCCAGGTCGCGGCGATCGCCGCCACCCTGCGCGAACTCGGCGTCGGCGCCGGGGACACCGTGGTGGGCTATCTGCCCCACACCCCCCACGCCGTGGTCGCGTTCCTCGCCGCCGCCAGTCTCGGGGCCGTATGGTCGGTCTGCGGTCAGGACTACGCCCCCGAGGCCGCCGCCGATCGGTTCGCCCAGCTCCGGCCAACCGTGCTGTTCGCGGCCGACGGCTACCTGTTCAACGGTACGGTCCACGACCGCCGCGAGGCGGCCCTGGAACTCGCCGGCCGCCTGCCCACGCTCGATGCCGTGGTGCTGGTCGACCACGTGGGTGCGGGATGGTCCGACGACCGGCGTGCCTTCCCCACGGTGCGGTGGGACGACGTGGTCACCCGTACCGAGGAACTGGTGTGCGTGCCCGTGCCCTTCGACCACCCCTTGTGGGTGGTGTTCTCCTCGGGGACCACGGGGCTTCCCAAGGGGATCGTCCACGGTCACGGCGGCGTCCTGCTCGAACACCTCAAGACCCTGGGCCTGCACTCCGACCTGGGACCGGCCGACCGTCTCCTGTGGTACACGACCACCCACTGGATGATGTGGAACCTCGCGGTCTCCACGCTGCTGACCGGCGCGACCACCTGTACGTACGACGGCAGCCCCGCGCCCTTCGCCCGCCCGGATGTCCTGTGGGAACTCGCCGCCCGCCACCGCGTCAGCGTTTTCGGCACCAGTCCCCCCTACCTGCTCGGCATGGCCAAGTTCGGCATCGACCCGTCGGTGCACGACCTGTCCGCGATCCGTGCGATCGGCTGCACCGGATCCACCCTGCCGGCGTCCGCCTACCCGTGGGTCGGTGAGCATGTCGGCCAGCGGGTCCAACTCGCCTCCACCAGCGGCGGGACCGACGTGGTGTCGGGCTTCGCGGGCAGCGCCGCCACCACACCGGTCTGGGCCGGCGAACTGTCCGCGCCCCACCTCGGTGTCGCTCTGGCGGCCTACTCCCCGGACGGGAACCCGGTGGTGGACCAGGTGGGTGAACTGGTGGTGACGCGCCCGATGCCGTCCATGCCGCTGTACTTCTGGAACGACCCGGACGGCGCCCGCTACCGGGACGCGTACTTCTCCACGTATCCCGGCGTGTGGCGGCACGGCGACTGGATCACCCTCACCTCCCGGGGTTCGGTCGTCGTCCACGGCCGCTCCGACTCCACGCTGAACCGCAACGGGGTACGGCTCGGCAGCGGCGACATCCACGACGCGGTCGAACGACTGCCCGAGATCGCCGAGTCGCTGGTCATCGGCGCGGAGGAGCCGGACGGCGGGTACTGGATGCCGCTGTTCGTGGTCCTCGCGGAGGGTGCCGTCCTCGACGACGCCGTGCGCGACCGCGTCCGGGACGCCATCTGTAACAGCGCGTCGCCCCGCCACGTCCCCGACGAGGTCCTCGAAGTGCCCGGGATTCCGCACACCCGTACCGGCAAGAAACTCGAAGTGCCGGTGAAACGCCTGCTCCAGGGTGCTCCCGCCGAGGACGTGGTCAACCCGGCGGCCGTGGACCGCCCCGAACTCATCGCCTTCTACGCGCGGTTGGGTGCCGACCGCGCGCGTGCCCGGACCGCCGGAGCGGGTGATGTCCGGTGACACCGACACCTGACGCCGCGCCCGCCCCTCCGCCGCTGAACGGCGCCGTCGACGTGCACGCGCACTTCATCACCCCGCGGCTGAGGGCGGCGATGGAGGCGGCCGGTCACGGACAGCCCGACGGGATGCCCGCCATCCCGGAGTGGAGCCCCGAGGCGGCGCTCGCCATGATGGACGGCACCGGCATCGCGGCGGCCGTCCTGTCGGTCTCCTCACCGGGAATCGGCTTCGGCGACCCCGCCGAGACCCGCGAGCTGGCGAGGACCGTCAACGAGGAAGGCGCGGCCGTCGTCCGTACGTACCCGGGCAGATTCGGACTGATGGCCTCCCTGCCGCTGCCGGACATCTCCGACGCGCTACGGGAGACGCACCACGCCTTCGACGTGCTGGACGCCGATGGTGTCGTCCTCCAGACCCACTACGCGGGACACCATCTCGGCGATCCCCTGTACGAGCCGCTGATGGCCGAACTCGACCGGCGGGCGGCCGTCGTCCTCCTGCACCCGACGTCACCGCCGCACGCCGAGGCGACCGGGCTGGGATGGCCCCGGCCGATGCTGGAGTTCCCGTTCGAGACCACGCGCGCCGTGACCAACCTGATCCTGCGGGGCGTACGGGACCGTTTCCCCGCCATCCGGTTCATCGTCCCGCACGCCGGTGCCGTCCTGCCCTCGGTCGCGGACCGCCTCTCCGTCTTCGCGCTGGGCGTCGGAGCCGGGTCGACCGACGTCTTCGGAGCCCTCCGGGGGTTCTACTACGACGTCGCGGGCTTCGCCCTCCCCCGGTTGCTGCCCTCCTTGCTCACCCTGGCGGACGCCGAGCGTCTCCTCTACGGCAGTGACTACCCCTTCACTCCCGACTGGGTGGCGCAGGGCCTGGCCACCGCACTCGCCAACACCGATGTCCTGACGTCGGAGCAACAAGCGCTGATGCAGCGAGAGACGGCGGCCACGCTCTTCCCGCGCCTGGCGTCCTCACTCCCGGGGGCCTGACGCGAGCCTGGGACGGGCCAGGGAGGGGCCTGCGAGGGGTCAATGCCGGCCACATCCTTCCCGCCTTTCTCTTATAAAAACATCCTCCTTTTCGAGGCGTTCCGAGGTGTGGGACCGACAGACCCGGGCACCCGCATTTCTGAGAGGCGGTCACCGAACAAGATGACGCTCTCGCAGAGCATATGCCGTCGAACAAGGAGCCTTTTATGAGTGACAACATGTGGGGATACCAGCCGACGGCCGGTCACACCGCGGGCAACACCCTGACCGGTTATAAGGTCGAGGCGAGCGACGGAAGCATCGGTAAGGTCGACAAGCACTCCGACGAGGTCGGCTCGTCGTACCTGGTGGTCGACACCGGTGTCTGGATCTTCGGCAAGCACGTTCTGCTGCCGGCCAGCACCGTCACGCGGATCGACACCGCGGAGGAGACCATCTACGTCGACCGGACGAAGGCGGAGATCAAGGACGCCCCCGAGTTCGACAAGGACAAGCACCTCGGTGACACGGATTACCACGAGCAGGTGGGCGGGCACTACGGAAAGCACCGCCGCATCTGACCACGAAAGCTCCCGTCGGGGGCCGACCCGAGCGAATTCGCTCGGGTCGGCCCCCGACGGCTTTCACGGTAAATAATTCGCTCAAGAATTCAGGCGCAATAGCGGACGCGGCAATACGCAGGAGGCATCCGTCCGTACCGCGTGGACCACACAGACGAACTGCGCAGACAAGACTGTACAACTCAACCTGCACGTTCTAGTGTCGGGTACATGTATGAGAGCCCACGCCTGTCCCCCTCGGCGGTCCAGGCCTCGCAAGAGGTCCGTATGGTCATCGGCCGCCTGCGGCGCCGCATCCTCAACGCCGCCGAAGCCGAGGACATCACCTTCGGGCAGGCGTCCGTCCTGAGCCGTCTGTCCGACCGGCCGGGCGTCACGGCCAGCGAGCTCGCGGCGGCCGAGGGCGTACGCCACCAGTCGATGACCTCGACGGTCGCGTCCCTGGCCGCTCTGGGGCTGGTGGTACGGCGGCCCGATCCCGAGGACGGGCGCCGGCTGCTCATCGCGCTGACCCCGGAGGGGCACCGTCGGGTGGAGGAGGGGCGGCAGGCCCGGCAGGAGTGGCTCGCCACGGAGTTGCAGGAGAGGTGCACGGAGGAGGAGCGGCGGGCGGTGATCGGCGCCATGGCCGTACTGGAGCGACTGACCCATGACTGACCAGAAGACGGCGGGTCGCGGCAGGACGGCGCCGGCCGGCTTCGACCGGCGGCTGCTGCCGCCGATGATGCTGGGCTCGGTCCTCAACCCGATCAACTCGACGATCATCGCCGTCACCCTCATACCCATCGGCGACGCCCTGGGCGCGTCGCCCGCGCAGACCGCGTGGCTGGTCTCGGCCCTCTATCTGGCCACCGCCCTCGGACAGCCCGTCGTGGGGCGGCTCATCGACATCTTCGGGCCGCGCAGGCTCTTCCTCGTCAGTACGAGCCTGGTCGGGATCGCCGGAGTGATCGGCACCCTGGCGCCGAACCTGGGGGTGCTGATCGCCTCGCGGGTCCTGCTCGGTTTCGGCACCTGCGCCGGGTATCCCGCCGCGATGGCGCTGCTGCGCAGCGAGGCCCTGCGCACCGGGCAGGACAGTCCGGGCGGGGTACTGACCGCCCTGGCCGTCGCCAACCAGACCATCGCCGTGATCGGCCCCCTGCTGGGCGGCCTGCTGGTGGGTCTGGGCGGCTGGCGCACCACCTTCGCGCTGAACGTACCGCTGGCCGCTGCGGCCGTACTGCTGGGGCTGCTCCGGCTGCCCAAGGAGGCCGGCCCGGGGGCCTCCCCCGAACCAGGCACGGAAAGCTCCCCGGCAACCGGCGCCACCCCGTCCCCGGGGCGAGCCGGGGATCTCGCCGCCCGGCTCGACCTGCCCGGCATGGCGCTGTTCGCCGCGATGCTCGTCTCGCTGCTGCTGTTCCTGATGAACCTGCACCTGCGCGACTGGTACCTGCTGGCGATCGCCGCCGCCGCGAGCGCCGCGTTCGGCGCCCGGGAGCTACGGGCCCCCACCCCGTTCATCGATCTGCGGGTGCTGGGCGGCAACACGCCTCTGCTGATCACGTACGGGCGCGCGCTGGTCGCGTACGTCGTGTCCTACTCGTTCCTCTACGGGTTCACCCAGTGGACGGAGGAGGGCTTCGGGCTCTCGCCCTTCCACGCGGGGCTGGCGCAGATCCCCATGTTCCTGGTGGCCATCGGAGTGTCGATCGTCTCGGGGCGGCGCGAGGGCGTACGCGGCAAGCTGCTCGTCGGCGGGCTCGGGCAGGTGGTCGCCTGCCTGGTGATGCTGACGCTCACCGGGGCCAGCCCGGTGTGGACGCTGATACTCGTGGCCCTGATCTTCGGCCTCCCCCAGGGCCTGAACAACCTGGCCCTCCAGAACTCCGTCTACTTCCAGGCCGACCCGGAACGCACCGCCTCGTCGGCGGGCCTGTTGCGTACCTTCGCGTACGTCGGCTCGATGGTCGCCTCCTCCACCACGGCCGCCTCCTTCGGGCAGCGCGCGGACACCGGCGGCATGCACCACCTCGCCTGGATCATGCTCGGCGCGGCCGTGCTCTACCTCCTCCTGACGGTCTCCGACCGCGCGCTGGGCCGCACGTCCGACAGCGCTGCCGCGCACTCTCCGAAGGAGTGAACGCACCTGATCGAACGACTTTGAACGGCAACACCCCAGAGCCCGCACGTCCCCTCCCCCCTGGGCGAACTGACGTTCACAACATGCCCACGACCGCCCCGTGACGGGACCGGATCCGGCGCGTTTCCAGAGCACCAGCGCCACACCGCCACCCAGACGGAGGACCCACCGGCGGCATGACCGAGCCCACCGAGACACCCGCCCACACCGTCCCAGGTCCCCGGACCGCCCCACTGCCCGCCACTGGGGTCGACCCCCCGAGCGCGGCAGGGCGGGCGGCCGTTTTTCGGATGGGCGGGCCCTCCGATGGACGCACCGGATGGCTGCCGCCCGAGCAGTATGCCGAGACCGTTCTCAAGGCGACCGCCTTCGCGTGCTTCTACTTCACCGACGAGGACGAACGGCCTCTCCAGTTGCACTCCGTCTACTCTCCCGCGCACCCCTGGCAGCTGGTCGGCGGGACGATGGACCCGGGTGAGCGCCCGTGGCAGACCGCCGTTCGTGAGTGCCAGGAGGAGACCGGCATCACGCCGGCCGGGCCGCCCCGGCTTCTGGCGACGGTGTACGGGCTGCCCGGCGCCGAATGGCCGTACAGCACGATCGGATGCGTCTTCGACGGCGGCCGGCTCACCGCGACGCAGATCCGTGGCATCGCCGTGCAGCCGGAGGAACACGACGAGGTCCGCGTCCTGCCGCTGGCCGCGTGGGAGGCGTTGATGCCCCGCCGGGACTTCGAGCGCCTGAGCGCCCTGACGGAGGCGCGCCGCACGGGCACCGCCGCGTACGTCGACAACTGGGACTGGGGGGACGACTGAGCGGCGGAGTCCGGAGGCGGGGCGTGCGGTCGGAGTCCGCCGCTTCCCGTCGCTTCCCGCCGATCCGGCCGTCCGACCGACCGTTCCTCGTTGAGAAGGGTCCACCTGCCGTGGCCGTGTCCCCTCCGCCCTCCCTGCTCGGTGTGTTCGCGCATCCTGACGACGAGTCCCTCCTCGCCGGCGGCGTCCTCGCCCAACACGCGGCCGGCGGCGCGCGTACCGCGGTGGTCACCACCACCTGGGCCCCCACCGGCCACCGGGCCGCCGAACTCGAAGACGCCCTGGGTGTCCTCGGCGCAGGCCGGCCCCGCATGCTCGGATACGGTGACGCGCGCGACACCGCGTCAGCTCCCGGGAGCCCGCGGTTCTGCGACGCACCGCTGGACGAGGTCGTCGCCCGACTGGTCGCGGAGGTACGGGAGTTCCGTCCCGACGTCGTGGTCACCCATGACGCCCTCGGACAGCTGACGGGCCACCCCGACCACCGGCACACCCACCGGGTGACCCTGCTCGCGGTGGAGGCCGCCGGATTCGCGCACCTCTACCCGGAGGCCGGGGCGCCCTGGCGGACCCGCGCGCTCTACTCGGCCACCCACCCGCACTCCGGGGTCGGTGACCTGGGGCCGCTCCTGACCGGGGTCGGCAAGGCCGTGCTCAGTGTTCCGGACGCGTACGTCAGCGCGACCGTCGACGTGGCCGCGTGGGCCGACCGGAAGTGGCGCGCGATTCTGGCGCATCGCAGTGAGGCGGAGAGAGAACGATCTCTGCCCGGGCTTCTGGCGCGGGCCGGGGAGGAGGCGCGGGGCCGGGTTCTCGGCACCGAGTACTACTCCCGCCTCGGTCTCTCGCCTTCGCCGGGCGGTCTGAGGCGGCTGACCACCTGACGGAGTGGGCCCGCCGGCGTGGTGCGGCGGGCCCATTCTGGGGTGCGGTCGGGGGTCAGGTGACTAGCGGACCTTCACGAAGACCGGGTTCGAGTAGAACCAGAGGTCGTCCCACGGGCTCTCCTTGCCGTCCGCGAGCGGCTCGGCCTCGTCGGTGCTCGTGCCGCGTACGCGGGCGTAGAGGTCGCCCTCCACGTCGCGCAGCGTGTGACGGATGACGTACTCCTTGCCCTCCCGGCGCCAGTCGCGGGGGCCGAAGCGGGCCACCACCTTGGTGGTCGGGTTGGTGTCGGTGTCGAGGTTCGCGCTCGGGCCCGTGACCCGGCCCGTGATCAGGTCGACGCGCCGGACCTCCGGGCGGTCGCCGTTGGCGTTCTTGCCCTCCAGCGGCCGGAACCTGATCTCGATCTCGACGTCGGTGCGGTTGCGGCGGCTCACTGTGAGGGTCTCCCCCACGGATGCCTCGTTGCCGCGGTTGCTCGCGCTGAGGTCGAGGCTGGTGATCAGGTCGCCCGTGCCCACCCAGATCCGCCCGTTGCGCAGGCCGTCCATGATGTCGGCGTAGTCCTGGCGCGCCAGCACGTGCGTCTTGCTGTACTCGCCCGGCCAGAAGTCGGAGCCGCCGCGGGTCCAGTGGACGTGCGAGTCGGAGGTCGCGGTGATCCACCAGCGCCGGCCCTCGCCGAGCAGCGAGTCCCAGAGTCCGCCGACGCGCGCGGTCATCTGGTCGAAGCCGCCGTGGGTGGGGTAGTTGCCGTAACCGCCGCGCGCACCGCCGATGAGCGGGCCCGCCTGGTGGCCGGGGGCGCCCTCGAAGCCGACGTAGATGTCGGGCGCGGCGTTGTTGCCGTTACGGAACTCGCGCGGCGTGTCCTGACCGTAGACGCCGAGGCCCGTGGCCGACCGCGAGGCGTGGTGGGCGATCACCAGCGGCTTGCGCGGCATGCCCTTCGCGGCCTTCAGGAACTCGACCATCTTGGCCTCGGTGTCACGGCCCGGGTCGGCGGGGAAGGGGTCGTTCTTCGCGAAGCGGCTCTCCAGCTCGAAGAGTTGCTTCGCCTCGTCCGCGTGGTGAGGGATCATCAGCGTGTGGTGGTCCAGCGCGGGCGCGTCGAACTCCATGCCCCAGAACTGGAGAACGCCGGGCACCAGCGTGCGGGAGCGGAGAAGGTCGGGGTACGCCTGCTCCAGGTTCACCTTCGAGTGGGTCGGGCCGCCGTGGTCGGTGCACATCACCCAGCTGAGACCGAAGTGCTTCGCCATGATCGCGTTGGTCACGATCGGGTAGACGGCGTCGCCGCCCTTGATGAACTTGGGCGGATTGGTCGACGTGTCGAACGAGCCGCTGTACTCCGAGTGCACGTGGTGGTCGCCGGCGCGCCACGCCCGGCTGCGCGAGTCGCCGTGCTTCCCCTGGTCGCGGTCGTCATCGTCGTGGGCCGCGGCCGGGCCGGCCACCGCCAGCGGGCCGGCCGCCGCCAGCGTCGCCCCGACGCCCGCGTACTTGACCAACCGGCGCCGCGAGATCGCCGAGTACTCCGGGTCTTCGCTGTTCTTGTTCTTCACGATGAAGCCTCTCGTTCAACCGCTGGGGGGCAACGAGGAGTCTCGGGTGGCAAACCGAACGGAACATGAACACCGCTCACGACGATCGAGAACAACACCTCCCGGTCCGCGCTTGGTGCGCCGTTGAACTGCGCTTTACCCCCGGGGAAGGGCACGGGCACGCCCGCCGCCCGCACCGTCGGCGACACAAGGTAACGTGAGTGTCACTGTGCGAAGTCGTTCGGGGCGTTTCCGTGAGTACGGCAGCTGGGTGGTCACCCTGGTGCTGGCGGCTCTGACTGCCCTGTTGCTCGGTGCGTGCGACAGCGGCGGGCATCACCGGCTGCTCGACGCGCCCGCCGGCCGTACAGCCGTGTCCGCGTCCGCCTCTGACTTCGCGTCAGGGTGCGCCGACCCGGACCCGTCCTGCGCGCCGGTGGCGGAACACCATCTCGCCACCCAGCTGGACCAGTACCAGCCTCTTCCGGCGCTCGCCGCAACGGTCGGCGGCCGGCGGCCCGGGACAGAAACGTCCCTCTGCGGCGGCACCTCCCGGCGCGGGCCGCCCCCCGGCGGAGGACGGGACGTGCTCGGCCGGGTGTGCGTGTCGAGGACGTGACCGGGCCGGACCGCTCGGTCGTACGGCGGCCTCCCGCCGCCCCGCGCGCGGTCTGACGATCCCGGTCGCTCCCTCTCCGGGCCCCCGGTGCCCCTCCGGCAACAGGTGAGGCACCGCGGTGCGCCCCGGCCCGCACGAAAGACATCCGTACGATGACTGAACTGTCCCCGCCCGTGCCCATGCCCGTGCGCCTGCCCGCACCCCCGAACCCGCTCGGTGTCGAGGGCGCCGTCGGCAACACGCCGGTGCTGTGGGTCGACGAGCCCTTCGCGACCGCCCCCAGCGGGTTCTGGGCGAAGCTCGAAGGATTCAACCCCGGCGGCATCAAGGACCGCGCCGCCCTGTACATGGTCAACCGGGCCCGGGAGCGCGGGGATCTGCTCCCCGGTGCCCCGATCGTGGAGTCGACCTCCGGGACGCTGGGCCTCGGCCTGGCGCTGGCCGGGGTCCTCCTCGGGCATCCGGTGCACCTGGTCACCGACCCGGGCATGGAGCCGATCATGGAGCGGATGCTCACCGCCCACGGCGCCACCCTGTACGTCGTCGACCGGCCGCACCCCGACGGCGGATGGCAGGAGGCGCGTCGCCGGAAGGTCGCCGCGCTCCTGGCCGCGTACCCCGGCGCGTGGTGCCCGGACCAGTACCACAATCCCGACAACGTGGCCGCGTACGCCGGACTCGCCGACGAACTCGTGGGTCAGCTGCACCACATCGACGTGCTGGTGTGCGCGGTCGGTACCGGCGGCCACTCCGCCGGGGTCGCCCGCGGCCTGCGTAGGCGCATGCCCGCGCTGCGGCTGGTCGGGGTCGACACCATCGGATCCACGATCTTCGGCCAGCCGGCCAGGACCCGGCTGATGCGCGGGCTCGGCTCGTCCATCTACCCCCGCAACGTCGACTACGGCGCCTTCAGCGAGGTCCACTGGGTCGCCCCGGCCGAGGCGGTCTGGTGCGCCCGGCGCCTGGCCGCACGGCAGTTCGCCACCGGTGGCTGGAGCGTGGGCGCGGTCGCGCTGGTGGCCGGCTGGCTGGCCCGTACGCAGCCGGAGGGGACCCGTATCGCCGCGGTCTTCCCGGACGGGCCGCACCGCTACTTCGACACCGTCTTCAACGACGACTACTGCCGCGCCCACGGGCTCCTCCTCACGGAGGGACCCACCGGCCCGGAGACGCTGGTCCGTTCCGGCGCTGCCGAGGTGTCGCGCTGGACGCGCTGCACCACGGTCACCGATCCGCTCTCCGCCCCCACCGGTCAGGAGCCGCGTACGAACGTCGATGTGACGGAGGGCCAGCTGTGAACTCCGTCTGGAAGCAGACCCGTTCCTTCGACGCCACCGTACGACTGCTGCTGGTCAACCAGCTCACCATCAACCTCGGCTTCTACATGCTCATGCCCTATCTGGCCGTCCACCTGTCCACCACGCTGGCTCTCGGCGCCTGGGCGGTCGGCCTGGTCCTGGGCATGCGCAACCTCTCCCAGCAGGGCATGTTCCTCGTCGGCGGCCTGCTCGCCGACCGGCTCGGCCACCGCCCGCTGATCATCGCGGGGTGTGCGCTGCGTACGGTCGGCTTCGCCGCGCTCGCCGTGGTCGACACCTTGCCCGGCCTCCTGGCGGCGTCGGCCGCCACCGGCCTGGCGGGCGCGTTGTTCAACCCCGCCGTGCGTGCCTGCCTCGCCGCCGAGGCCGGGGAGCGCCGGGTGGAGGCGTTCGCGCTCTTCAACGTCTTCTACCAGACCGGGATCCTGCTCGGCCCCGTCGTCGGACTGGCCCTGACGGCGGTGGCGTTCCCCCTCACGTGCGGGGTGGCGGCGGCGCTGTTCGCCCTGCTGACGGTGCTGCAACTGCGGCGGCTGCCCGCGCGGAAGGGCGCGTCGGACGCGCCCGGCGCGACGTGGCGGCAACAGGCGGGTGCGGTCCTGCGCAACCGCCCCTTCTGGCTGTTCGCCGCCGCGATGACCGGCTCGTACGTCCTGTCCTTCCAGATCTATCTCGCGCTGCCGCTGGAGACGACACGTCTGGTGGGCGACGGCGCGTACGGCACGGCGGCGACCAGTGCGCTGTTCGTCGTGTCAGGTCTGGTCGCGCTCACCGGGCAGATGCGTATCACCGCCTGGTGCAGGCGTACGTGGACACCTCATCGCTGTCTGGTCGCCGGGCTCGCCCTCATGGCGGCGGCGTTCCTGCCCCCGGCCCTCACGGCGAACGCGGCTCCGGCACCGGGCAGTTGGGGCGCCGCGCTCGCCATGGCGCCGCTCCTGGCGTGCGCGGGCCTGCTCTCGGTGGCGACGGCGGTGCTGTACCCGTTCGAGATGGACACCATCGTCGCGCTGTCCGGCGGCCGGTGGGTCGCCACCCACTACGGCCTCTACAACACGGTGTGCGGTGTGGGCATCACTGCGGGCAATCTGGCCACGGGTGCCGTACTCGACGCGGGACGCGACGCCGGTGCGGCGGCTCTGCCCTGGCTGGCGCTGGCTCTTCTCGGGGCGGGATGCGCGACCGCGGTGGCGGCGCTGTCCCGCAGGGGGAACCTCGGCGTACCGGCGGAGGCGGCTGCGGTACGGGCCTGACGACGGGGCATCCATGACCCGTCCGACCCAGCCGGCCGGGGTCTCACGACCCCGGCCGGCTGAGCGCGGTCACACGCTTCCGGGCGACACGACCGCGGACACGCCCTAGACCTGGTTACGGCTCCGTCGTGACCACCACACTCCCGCGCCGGCGACCAGGACGACCACCACCGCGACGACCGCGATGATCACCGTGGTGTCGCGGCCGGAATCGTTCGCCACGGCCGCTTCGGCGGGCGCTGTCGACGCGGCAGCGGGAGTGGACGGAGCCGGGGCCGGGGAGGAAGAGGTGACGCTCGGCTCCGGCGTCGGGCTGGGGCTCGGGCTCGGTGAGAGGGGCTTGGCTCCGGGCGCCGCGGGCTTCAACTCCAGTACGGGCGCCGGGTTCTCCACCTTCTTGCCGCCGCTGGGCACCTCGATCCACCGGGAGATCTCGCCGTTCCCGTACGTCTCGACGGTCTTGAACACCAGCGACTCTGCGTCCGGCAACTGGCGTACCGTCACGCTGTGTTCGGCGTCCGTGCCGACGCCGAGCGCGGCGCCCCCGACGGTGTACCCGTCGGCGGTGGCGGTCAGCTTCCACCCCTTGGGGGCGTCCTTGAGTGCCACCGCGTCCGGTGCGATGCCCTCGGGCAGGACAACCCTCAGCGTCTTGATCCCCGCGTCGTCGCTCTCGGCCTCCGAGGTGAAGCTCAGTGTGACGTTCTCGGCCAGGGCCCGCGCGTCTGAGGCGCTGACCTCGGCATGTGCGGCGGCAGGTCCCGCCCCGGCCGCCACGACGGCGGCGGCAGCGGCGACCGCCACCGCGTACCGCCGCAGGACACGGCCGGTCGATGATGTGTTCACGAAGATCGGACTCTCTCGGTACGGGCGGACTCGTCCCGCGTACGGGCGGCCCGCCAGGATCAGGGGAAGTGCCTCTCCTGCCCGACCCGACGGCGGCCCTCTCCGCTCGACCACGTGCGACAACATCGTCTCCGTGGCCGGCCGCACCGCGGCATCCCGAGGATGCCGGCGTACGGACGTCGTCACCCGCGCAGGAGCCGGCCATCGCCCCCACGCCGCCGCGACGAGTGCGATACCCGTCCTCGCCCAGCGGCCGACCGTACGGGGCAGCCCGCTCAACGCCCTGTCCGCGCGATACATCAGCAGCGCCACGGCGACAGCCGCCGTGCCGTGCGCCAGCGTCATCGGGCCGTAGTGCGCCTCGTAGCCCAGGCCCAGGCGGGCGCCCGCCCGCGTATGCGCCCGAGCGTGATCGTGGACCGACGCGGCGGACGCGGACAGCGCCGTATGCAGAACGAACTGCGCCGCACACGTGGCCACGGTCACGGTCCCCCACGAACGGGCCCTGCCCGTTCCGGCGGCGGCCACCGTCCCCACCACCACGGCCATGACGGCCAGCCGCGCCCAGGGGACCGGTTCCTCCGACGCCAGATGGTGCCCAACAGCCGCCAGCACGACGCTGATCAGCGTGAATACGGCAGCTCTCACCCATCGGCCGTCCGGCCCGAGCCGCCGCGGCCGACCGGACGCACATCCTCCGGGCGGGTTCATGTCACGCTCATCATCCACGGCCGTCCGAGCCGCTGAACACGCGCCCGGCGGCATCCGTATCCCTTCACGCGCCACGACTCCGCCGATCTTGTGAAGGGACGCCCGGTGACCGCCCACCGCCCGCATACCACCCGCAGCACCCTGCTCCTGGCCGTGCTCGCTCTCGCTTCGGCGGCCATGACCACGGCCTGCTCGGCGGACGAGAAGGACGCACGGCCCACCGCGCCCCGGACGAGCGAGGCGCCGGCCGCCGCCCCCGCGAACATCGAGAAGATCGCGGCGCTGACCGGCTGCGAGGCCGACATCCGTACCGACGCCGACGAACTCCGTGAAGGCGTCTGCGTCACAGCGCGGGGGAGCTGGACCGTGACGACCTTCCCCGAGGAGAAGTTCAAGCAGACCTGGCTGGAGTCGGCCGCCATGTACGGCGGCACCTACCTCGTCGGGCCCCGCTGGGCCATCGGCGGCAAACCGGAGCTGCTCGCACAGCTCCGTACCAAGGTCGGCGGGAACCTCCAGAAGCTGCGCGACATGAACGCGCCACTCGTCACACCCGCGAGCCCCTCCCCCTGAACCGTCCGCACCACTTCACGCGCGGCGGGGGCCGCCGGCTACGAGCGCGGCAGGGTCGCCGTGTCCAGGAAGAAGGAGTCGATGCCCTGGACCGCGGTGATGAACTCGTCCAGGTTGACGGGCTTGGCGACGTACGCGTTGGCGTGCTGGCGGTACGCGCCCTGGATGTCGTCCGGCGCGGCGGACGTGGTGAGGACCACCACCGGGATGCTGCCCAGGGCCGGGTCGTCCTTGAGGACCGCGAGGAGTTCCCTGCCGTTCATCCGTGGCATGTTCAGGTCGAGGACGATCAGGTCGGGCCGTTCCTCGCCGGGGTCGCGCAGGTGCTCCAGGGCCGCGATGCCGTCGGGGACCCGAGCGATGGTACGAGCCATACCGCGCCCGACAAGAGCCTCCTCGATGAGCAGCGCGTCGGCGAGGTCGTCCTCGACGAGGAGGACGCTGTAGGGGCGGTCGATCGAGAAAGGGTTCACGGCTGAGCTCCTGTGCTGGGGGGAGGGAAGGGGGCGTGAGGGGGGCTGAGCAGTGAAGAGGAGCCCGGGCCAGCGTCGGCGGGCACCCTGCCGGGTCATGCCCCACGCGTCACCGAGCTGCGGATAGTTCGCACCGGCCTGCGCCGCCACGGCTGCCTGTTCGCGTGCGCACCGCTCCACGGCGCGGCTGAGATAGGACAGGGCGCGCAGCCGGTCCAGCTCCGCCGACGCGCCGGGGCCGGGGTCGGGTGTCGCCGTCGGCGTCAGGTCGCTGTCTCCCTCTCCTCGGGGGGCCCGTCCTTCCAGGGTCCCTCGGGCCTGTGTCGCCAGCTGGTGTGCCAACGCCATGACCGCCTCTTCGGCGAGGCGGGTCAACGCATGGTCGTCGGACACGGGGACAACATGGGGGACCATGGGAGAACCCTAACCAGGCGCCGCCCTCGACAACAGTTGTTGTCAGGCAACGGTACGCTGACCGCGCCCGGCGTCAGCCGCCGGGGGTGACCTTGAGGAAAGCGTGGACATGAAGATTACGGGCAACGGCCACGCCGTCGTGGGCCGTGCGGTGTCGGGATGGACCACACGGCGCTGGCTGGTCACCGGCACCTCGCTGGCCCTGGCGGTGCTGCTCGGGCTGTCGCTCTGCGGCGCCTGGGTCTTCGCGCGCTCCACCGCCATCAACAACCGGCTGGTCGACCGCTCCAGTCCCGCTCTGATCGCCTCCGTACAGCTGGAAAGCGCCCTGATCAACCAGGAGACCGGTATACGGGGGTACGGAATCACCGGACAGGCCGACTTCCTCGCCCCGTACCGGGACGGTCTGGCGCGTCAGAAATCGTCCGTACGGCAGCTGCGCCTCCTCACCGGCGAGGACAAGGTCGCCGCGCGGGACCTCGCCGAGGTGGACGGCCGGGCCCGGCAGTGGCAGTCGCGGATCGCGCGGCCGGTCGCCGAGTCCCCCGCCCCCGTGCCGCTGGCCCGGGAACGCGCCGAGGAGGGGCGACGGCTCTTCGACTCCCTGCGTACGGCGATGTCGGCCCAGCAGGAACACCTCCAGGCGGCGCGGGCGGAGGCGCGCGCCGATCTCCAGGGCGCGCGGACGTTCCGCAACTGGACCTTCACGGCGATGGCCCTGGTCATCCTGGTGCTCGCGGGCCTGGTCTTCGTCGGCCTGCGCCGGGGGGTCACCTCTCATCTCGACCGGCTCTCGCTCGACGTACGCAAGGTGGCGGGCGGGGACTTCGGCCACTCGGTGGCGGGATCGGGCCCGGCGGACCTGAAGCTGCTGGCGGCGGATGTCGAATCCATGCGCACCAGGCTCGCCGCCGAGCTGTCCTTCAGCGAGACGGCGCAGGCCAACCTCGCCACGCAGGCCGAGGAGCTGCGGCGTTCCAACTCCGAACTGGAGCAGTTCGCGTACGTCGCCTCGCACGACCTCCAGGAACCCCTGCGGAAGGTGGCGAGTTTCTGCCAGCTCCTGGAGCGCCGGTACGCGGAGAACCTGGACGACCGGGGGCGGCAGTACATCGCGTTCGCGGTGGACGGGGCCAACCGGATGCAGGGGCTCATCAGTGATCTGCTGGGCTTCTCACGGATCGGCCGTCTGATGACCGAGCACGTGGACGTCGACCTGGACGATCTTTTCGACAAGACCGTCGATTCGCTCGGCCTGGCCATCGAGGAATCGGGCGCGGTGGTCACGCACGACCCCTTGCCGGTCCTGCAAGGCGAGAAGACCCAACTCGGCATGCTCCTCCAGAACCTGATCGGCAACGCCGTCAAGTTCCGGTCGGCGGACCGTCCGCCGGTGATCCATCTCGGGGTCCGGCCGGTGGACGGGGCGTGGGAGTTCGCCGTCACGGACAACGGCATCGGCATCGCGCCGGAGTTCGCGGAGCGCGTCTTCGTCGTGTTCCAGCGTCTCCACACGCGCGAGCAGTACTCCGGGAACGGCATCGGTCTGGCCCTGTGCCGCAAGATCGTGGAGTACCACGGCGGGAACATCGGCATCGACCACACGCACAGCCCCGGTACGCGGATCGTGTTCACCCTCCCGGACACTCCGGACGCGGGGGCGCCGCGCACCGCCCCGGGCCAGGGCGCTCTGCCGCGGCCGGCCCGGGGCGAGGACGTCGTACCGCATCCGGCGCGGGGATAGTCCGGCCGGCGGCGGGGCGTCGGCCGACCGAGCAGCTCGGTCCGGGCAACTCCGCCCGGCCGGCCGACGCCCCTGACCCGGTCAGAGCGCGACGATGCCTTCGCCGCCGACTCCGTCCGGCACCTGGGTGCTGCCGATCTTGGTGAGGGCGCCGTCCCGGCCGATGCGGAAGGCGTCCACGACGCCCGCGCCGCCGGTCTGTACGTACAGGTAGCGGCCGTCGGGGGTGACGGACGCGTCGACCGTGCCGGCGTCGGTGGGGGTGTTCCCCAGCGGTTCGAGGTGGGCGTGGCGGTTCTGGCGGAAGCGCGAGACGGTGTTGCTGCCCGCGTTGGAGACGTAGAAGTGGTCACCGGCGCGGACGACCCAGCAGCTCGCCTGCTGGCCGGTCGGGGTGTCGTCGACGAGGATCGCGTCGCCGTCGTCGCGCAGACGGAAGGTCAGCACGCTGTTCTCCGCGCCGTCGGCGACGACGAGACGTTGGTGGGCGTCGAAGGTCAGCCCGAACGGCTGGGAGCCTTCCTTGCTGTTCACGACGGGTTCGGCGGACGGGGCGCCCGACGGATCGAGGGCGAAGACCTCGATGCTGTTGCCGCCCAGCTTGGTGGTGACGACCAGCTGGGATCCGTCGGGGGTGAACGCCACCTGGCCCGGGGTGTGGGTGAACTCGGGCGCGGTGGCGGTGTCCAGATCCAGCTCCCGGTGCCAGGCCGCGACCGGGTGCAGCTTGCCGTCCTTCAGCCGGTAGCCCTGGATCGAGCCGCCGTCGCGCCCGTTGAGTACGTACACGCGGTCCTGGTGCGCGGCGACGCTGACCGGGAAGACCCCGCCGGCGGTGACGACCTGCTCACGGTGGAGCCGGTCGCCCTCGACCGAGAACACGGTGACGGTGTTGCTGCCGGCGTTGACCGCGTACAGCAGCTTGTGGTGGGGGTCGTACGTCAGCGAGCCCTGCGAGGCGAGGTGGTCGACGACGGAGCCCGCCAGGACCCCGCCCTTCCCGCCGGTGCCGTAGACCGTCCGCTCGTGCAGCGACCCGTCGTCGTGGCGGCGGTAGGCGATCACCTGGTTGCCCGCGACACGGTCGTTCTGGACGAACACCGCCCTGCCGTGGTCATGGGCCGACGGGTCGGGCACGGCGGGCGTCGCGGTCGCGGGCACGGCGAACGCGGCGGTCGAGAGGACCACGGTCACGGCGACCTGGAGGGTTCTGGCGAATCTGCGGGTGGTGGTCGGCATCTGCCTTCTCCTGAGTCCGGCCGGCCGGGCGACTCCTCACTCCTGCGGGAGGGTACGCACACGGCCGGCAGAGAGCGTCGTTCCGCCGTCATCGTCAAGCGGGGGCGGCCACGATCGGGGCACCCCGCCCCCGGGGTACCCCATTAGGATGATCAGACAGCGGCGAACGGTCGCACACGCCGACGCTCCCGGCCGGTCGGCCGACGCACACGCTTGAAACCCAGCCGGACTTCAGGTCAAGAAGAGGACCCCGGACCCTCTCCCGCCCGCTTCGCCGGCTCCGGCGTCCGGGCGAGGCCCGTCGCCGTCGCTTCGAGCAGGTGGCGGAGCTTCGGGGTGAAGTCGAGGGCGACGTGGGCCCAGCGTGGCTCCTGTTCGTACAGGGCCGCGAGGGTCGGGGTCGGGTGGGACACCTGCCAGAAGCCGGCCGCCAGGGTGACGGCCGTGGCCAGCAGGGCCTCGATCTGCTGGAGGGTCATGGTGCCCGCGCGGTCCAGCGTGGCCGCGATCTCGTCGTACGCCGCGAAGGAGTTGGTCTTGTACCGGCGGGCTCGCTCGATGTCGACGTCACCTTCGAGCGACAACGGGACGTGGGTCAGCAGATCGCAGAAGACCGGCAGCGACACGAGGGTGTCGGTGAGCACCGTCGCGATCTGCGAGGGGCCGAGGTCGGCCCGGTCGCCGACCGCGTCCTTGATCACGTCGCGCCACCGGTCCCACCCGCGCTCGGCCAGTTCGAGGAGCAGCTCCTCCTTGCTGGCGTAGTAGCGCCGCACCCCGGTGCGATGCAGGCCCGCGCGTTCCGTGACCGGCGCCAGCGTGAGGTGCCGGACGCCGCCCAGCTCCAGGGCAAGCGCCTCGGCCGCCGCCAGCAGGTCTTCGGAGCGGCGTGTCTTGTCCTCGATCGATCGGGCTCTGCGGTGCATACGGGAACTATAACGCTCGCCGGGTGCGCTAATCCCGGCCCTGTGTTACGTTCGACTTAACGCATCACCAGGAGCGTTAAGCCGGAAGAGGGAAACCCATGAAAGCCGTTCACGTCACACGCTTCGGCGACCCCGCCGTACTGGAAGCCGTCGAGCTGCCCGATCCCCGGCCGGGTCCCGGACAGGTGGCGATCGACGTCACCCACGCGGCCGTCGGGCTCATCGACGTCTACTTCCGCCAGGGGTTGTTCAAGGACCAGGAAGGGATGCCGCAGCCGCCGTTCGTCCCCGGCCTGGAGGTCGCGGGTACCGTGCGCGCGCTCGGCGACGGGGTGACCGGACTCGCGGTGGGCGAGAGGGTGGTGACGCTCTCCGCGACCGGCACGGGCGGTTACGCCTCGGTGCTCGTCAGCGATCAGGCCTTTGTCGTGTCCACCGAGGGGTACGACATCGATCCCGCCCTCGCCGTGGCAGCCGTCCCCAACGCGGCGATGGCCCACCTCGCCCTGACCCGCGTCGCCCACATGTCCGCGGGGGAGAGCGTCCTCGTCCACGGCGCGCTGGGCGGTTTCGCCTCCGCCTTCCCCGGGGTCGCGCGACAGCTCGG
This sequence comes from Streptomyces sp. SID3212, assembly GCF_009865405.1. GTDB lineage: Bacteria > Actinomycetota > Actinomycetes > Streptomycetales > Streptomycetaceae > Streptomyces. The sequence continues at coordinate 19,922 of NZ_WWJY01001048.1, forward strand.
TGCCTCACGGGTGGTCGGTTCCGTCCGTACGAGCAAGCTCGGGGTGGCCGCCACGACCCGGCTGCCGTACGACACGATCGTCGACTCCGCCGAGCTGCCCGACGCCCTGGACGGCAAGCTCTTCGACATCGTCATCGACCCCGTGGGAGGCGCGGTGCGCGCCCGGAGCCTCGATCTGCTGGCGCCGTCCGGCCGTCTCCTGATGGTCGGCAACGCGAGCGGCGACTGGAGCGACCTCCTCGTCGGCAACCGGCTCTGGATGGGTGGCCTCACCGTCTCCGGATTCTCGGCGGGCGCCTACATCCCGGCACACCTGGAGGAACTGCGACCCGCGGCCGAGGCCGCGCTGGGGACGGTGGCGGACGGCCTCGTCCACCCCGAGGTGGACGTCCTCCCGCTGGCCGAGGCCGTGACCGCGCACGAGCGGATGGAGAGCCGGTCGGTCGACGGCCGCATCGTCCTGACACCCTGAGCGGTCACTCCGCCCACCACCGATCCGGCCGACGCCCCGGATTCCGGTTGTGCGGAGAGCGGTGACCTTCGTCTCGCGGGGTAGTCGATGCCCGACGACGAAGGGAGGTCGCGCATGCCGGACGACATGTCGTTGAGAGCGGTGGGGTGGGCCCAGTCCTTCCCCGTGTCGGGTGGAGTACGGGCCGGGCGCGACTGGGCGCGGAAACATCTGGACGCGCTCGGTTGGGCCACGGAGGCGCCGGACACGGTGGATTCGGTGCTGCTCACCGTCTCGGAGCTGATCACCAACGCGCACATCCACGCCCGGAGCACCGCGCAGCTGGTCCTGACCTGGGACAGCCACTGTCTGCACGTCAGCGTGCACGATTCCGGGGCCGGGCAGCCGGTGGTCCGCAAGGCCGGTGACACCGAGCCCTCGGGCCGCGGTCTCGCCATCGTGCACGCCCTGGCCGACAGCTACGAGACGCGGACCCGGTCCCACGGGAAGTCCCACGGGAAGACCGTCATCGCCTGTTTCCGTCCCCCTGACGGGGCCGTACGCCACGAGGCGTGCATGCGGCAGGACCACGAGGCGTGACCGCGAGAGCCGATCCGGCCGTCGCGGGCCGGACGAACCGCCCCCGACCAGGGGCCCGCTGAAACAGAGCCGCCGGACACGGCGGCGGCCGAGCACGAGGTGTCGGAGAAGCGAGAAGAGGCGTTCCCTGTGTTGGTGGCCGGGCGGTACCGGACGAGCGATCAGCTCGGCCGCGGCGGAATGGGCGAGGTCTGGCGAGCGCGGGACGAGGTGCTGGGCCGCCCTGTCGCGGTCAAGCTGCTCAGACAGCGGGACGCCGACGCCGCCGCGCTCGCCCGCTTCGAGCTGGAGGGGCGGACCGCGGCCCGGCTGAGCCACCCCAACGTGGTGACGGTGTACGACAGCGGCACCGAGGCCGACCGGGGCTACCTGGTGATGGAACTGGTCGAGGGGCACAGCCTGGCGCAGGAGTTGCGCGTCAACGGGCCGACTCCGCCCACGGCGGCGGCCCGGATCGGGAGCCAGGTCGCCGCCGGTCTGGCCGCCGCGCACCACGAAGGGGTGGTCCACCGGGACGTCAAACCGGCGAATCTGCTGCTGGCGCCCGACGGCACCGTCAAGATCGGTGACTTCGGGATCGCCCGCTTCGCCGATCACTCCACCACGGAACTGACGATGAACGGCCAGGTCATCGGCACCAGCGCCTATCTGGCGCCGGAGCGTGCCCTGGGCCGTCCGGCGGGGCCGCCCTCGGACATGTACGGACTGGGCTGTGTGCTGTACGAGTTGCTCACCGCCCGTCCGCCCTTCCACGCGGACACCCCGGCGGTCATGGTTTACCGGCACGTTGAGGCGATTCCCGACCCGCCGAGCCGCCGTGGTCCCGAACTCCCGGGTGAGCTGGACGAATTTGTCCTGAGGCTGCTGACGAAGGACCCGGCGCGGCGGCCCACCGCCGAGGAGGCCATCAGCTTCCTCTCCGCGCCGGAGGACTGGATACCGGTCGGGCGGCGGACCGTACCCGCGCCGATGGCTCTTCCCCAGGACGCCCCGCCCGTTCACACCGCTCTTCTCTCCGGCGGGCTTCTCTCCGGCGGCGTGCCCGGAGCACCTGGGGTGCCGATGGCGACCGGGGCGCCCGACGAGCACACGCGGACGCGGCCCGGCCGGCGTCGGCGCCCCGGCCACGCGGGACAGCGCCGCCGTTCGGTG
>NZ_WWJY01001049.1 GCF_009865405.1 Streptomyces sp. SID3212
CGCGGGCTGCTCGGCCGGCTGCGCCGACACGGCGCTGCCGGCGGCCGTCGCGGGGGACGTGAGTCCCAGGGAGGCGAGCACCGCGAAGAACGCGGTGATGAAGACGGCCCACAACTTCTTGACCTTGATGGCGGCCATGACCCCTCTTTCACTCTCTGATGGTGCGATGTCGGGTTGGTCGATCGGGTTGGTCGATCTACATACCTTCCTCATGATGTGTACGCATCTCGGGAATCCAGGGAGCGACGCCGCAGCTGCGCAGTTCTTCGGATGAACACCACTCGTACGGTCCAACCGGCCCCGGGCCCAGGGCCGCCCCTCGGGACCCCGTACCGCTGAAAAGGCCCCTCCGACCTGCGCCGACACCCCGCAGCACCCCGCGCGACGCCCGGCAAGTCGAGCCGTACTCCCTGGGGATACGGGCAGGTGGGTCAAGCAGAATTGTTTCCCTGGTGGATCTTGGGGGGCCACGACGCGAGAAGACGCGCGGAACAGAGTCCGGGTTATGCCTCTGGCATATACACAAGGCATGGACGATCCCTCAGTACTTCATCTCCTCGGTCCCCTTCTGTTATCAGCCGCCGCCCGGCGAGGCGGTGAGGAGCCGGGCGCGGTCCCAGACGGCGCCGGCGTGCCGCTGGCGTCGGTAGGGGCGCAGGCGGGCGCGCAGCCGGGCGAGCGACTGCTCGGTCCTGACGGACTTCAGATGGGGGTAGTGGTCGAGGAAGGCGTGCCAGTGGACACACGCCTCCTCCAGGTGCCCCAGGGTCAGGAGCGTCTCGGCGAGGCCCGCCTGGGTGAGGGCGAAGGCCCGCCGCTGGCCGGGGGCGCGGTGGGCGGCTGAGTCGCGCAGCGTCGACAGGCCGTCCGCGGCGTGTCCGAGGGTGAGCAGGGTCTGGGCGCGCTGGTAGTCGAGCCCGACGCGCGGGTACGCGGTGAAGGGGCCGGGCGGTCCCGAGGACTGTCCGTGCTGGGTCTCCGCCGTGTTGAGGTCACCCAGCGCGGCGCGCCGCTGCCGGTCGTGGGCGCGGGCCAGCGCGCGCTGGACGTGCAGGAAGGCGAGCGTGGCCGGCGGGGCGGCCGGTCCCGCCGCCTGTATGGCGATGTCCATGAGGTGCAGGGCCGGGCGGTGGTGGCCCAGGCGCAGGGCCTGGGTGCTCATGGCGCGCAGGGTGATCGCGTACGTGGAGCGGTTGCCGCCCGCGTGGGCGAGGCTCAGGGCCGTGCGGTAGTAGTTCTGCGCGAGCCCGAGGTGGCCCGTGTCGGCCGTCATGCCGGCCAGGACGTGGGTGAGTTGGGCACCGGCGGTGAGCAGGTCGCCGCGGAGCCGGCCGGGGGCGCTGCGCTTGAGGAGAAGGCTGACGTCGTCGGCGAGGTAGGCGGCCAGCGCGGATCTGGCGTGGGCGCCGCCGTGATGCTCGGTCAGGTCGGTGAACACCTGCGTCATGTCCCGCAGCCGTTGCACGTCCGCCGTGGTGGCGCGGCGCGACCGGCCCTCCCAGGGTGCCGTGACCGGGGGTCTGTCGGGCCAGGCGAGCCGGTTGACGGTGGTCAGCGGGTAGGCGGGCTGGCTGCCGGCGGACTTGAGGAGGGAGGCCCGGCGGGCCGGGTCCGTGTCGGCGCGGGAGAGGGCGGCCAGCCGCGCCACCGGATCGGTCTGCCCCGGCCAGATCTGCGGGGGCTGGTCCAGGTCGCGGGCGAGCGGGACCAGCCCGGTGTCCTGGGCGGTGATCAGCCGGCCGGTACGGGTGGTGAGGGCGGCGGCCACCAGGTCGGGCACGGGCGGACGCGGGCGGGACCCGGAGAGCCAGTGAGCCACGGACGTACGGTCGTAGTGCAGTTCCAAGGCGTGCGCGGTGCCCAGGGCGTTGACCGCGCGGGCCAGTTCCCCGGAACTCCATCGGGCCTCCACGAGCAGCGCGGCGAGGAGTGTGTTGGGGTCGCTGCGGCCCATTCCTGGTCCCTGCCCTTTCCGGCGTGGTGCTGCGTATGCCGGTGGGATGCCCGCCCCTCAAAGTCACTAAAGGTCGGCCACGCCGGCCACGTCCGCCACGTCGGCGACGTACGCCCGCAAGGTGCGGGGTTCCGGCCCGTACCTCCGTTTGAAGGTCGGGTTCCGCCGGCCCAGCTCGACCCGGCTCCGCCCCGAGGCCCATGCCTCCCGCATGACGTGGGCGTACGACACGTAGAACGGGCTGTAGCCGGGGGTGTCCTCCTGTGCGTACCCGACCGCCCCGTAGTGGAAGCGGAAGTCGTCGGTGAGGGCGAGCGCGGAGCTGTGGTCGGCGTTGTCGTACTTCGCGACGGTGGTACGGGCCAGGCTTCGCGGCGGTGGTACGAGCCAGGCTGACGAACGTGTCCAGGTCCGGGCCCCCGGCATCGGTCGTACGGGCGGTGACGCCGGCCGCGTCGGCCTTGCGCAGGTCGCGCCCGAGGTTCTGCCGGGCCTTGCGCGAGACGCCGCCCCGCGCCGGCTGGTCGTCGAATCCGGAGTAGCGCTTCAGGGGGAGGCCCCATCCGGTGTCGACGTCGACCCCGTGCGGCCCGGCGCCGGTGAGCAGCGCGTCGAGCGGTCCCGCGGCGTCCACGTTGACCATGCCGTACAACCGCGCCCCCAGTCCGCCGCGACCTCCCGCCAGCATGCGGCTGTAGACACCGTTGCCACAGCCCATGTCGAGGATGCGGAGCCGCGACATGTCCCCCCAACAGGCCGAGGACGCCGGCGGGGGGCAGGGCACCTGCGCTGTCGTCCGCCGGCGGAGGGGCAGGCACCTGCCCGGCGGGGGGGGGCAGACACCTGCGGTGTCGCGGTACGCCGTCCTCGCCGACATCCCGCGCGCCGCGCGCACCCCGCGCGCCCCGCACGGTAAGGACCAGTCATGACCCACGACGCAATCAACGACCCGGGCCGCGGCGACAGCTGGGACCGGGCGCTCGCCGCCCTCGCCGCCGGCGCCGAAGGGCCCGTCCTGACGCCCGGCGAGCCCGGCTACGAGGACGAACTCGCCGTGTTCAACCTCGCCGTCACCCACCACCCCGCCGTGGCCGTCGGTGCGACCGACACCGCCGACGTCTCCCTGGCCGTACGGACCGCCGGGACGCTCGGCCTCGCCGTCGCGATCCTCAACACCGGCCACGGCCCGGCGCTCCCGGCGACCCCGGACACCCTGCTGATCACGACCTCCCGGATGACGGACCTGACGGTCGACCCCGCCGCCCGTACCGCACGGATCCAGGCAGGCGTGCGCTTCCAGCAGCTCGTTGACGCCACCGCCGCCCACGGCCTCGCCCCCCTCCCCGGTTCCTCACCGGGCGTCGGAGTGGTCGGGTACACCCTCGGCGGCGGAGCCAGCCCGATCATGGGACGGGCCCACGGCTGGGCGGCCGACCACGTCACCGCCCTCGAAGTGGTCACCGCCGACGGCGAGATCCGCCAGGTCTCCCCGCAGGCCGGGAGCGACCTGTTCTCGGCGGTGCTGGGCGGCAAGAGCAACTTCGGTGTGGTCACCGCGATGGAGTTCGGACTCTTCCCCGTGACACGCCTGTACGGGGGAGCCCTCTTCTACGCGGGCACGGACACGCGCACGGTCCTGGAGGCGTACCGGCGCTTCACCACCACCGCACCGGACGACATGAGCTCCGGCATCGCCCTGTTCAACCTCCCCCCGCTGCCGGACCTCCCCGAGTTCATGCGGGGCAAGCCGGCCGTGTCCCTGCGCCTGTCCTACCTGGGACAGGCGGACGAGGGCGAGGCGCTGATCGCCCCGCTGCGCCGGGCCGCCCCCGTCCTGATGGACACCGTCTCGGAGAAACCCCTCACCGCGTTCGGCTCCCTCAGCATGGACCCGACCGACCCGACGCCCGCCGTCGAGCACTTCGGCCTCCTCGACACGCTGACCGAGGACACCGTCCAGGCCCTCGCCGACGGCTTCGGACCCGGCTCCGGCATCACCCTCGTCGATCTCCGCCACCTCCAGGGCGCCTACGGCAACCCGCCCGCCACCCCCAACGCCGTGGGCGCGCGCGACGCCGCCTTCTCCCTCTTCGCCCTCACCGTCGTACCCCCCGGCCAGGACGTCTCCGCGTACGCGACCTCGGGCGCCGACCTCTTCGAGCGCCTCGCCCCCTGGCTCAGCGAGGCGAAACACCCCGGCTTCCTCTCACCCGCCGACGCCACCCCGCAGCAGACCCGCAAGGCGTACGCACCGGAGGTGTACGAGCGGCTGCGCGCCGTCAAGGCGCACTACGACCCGGACAACACCTTCCGTATCAACCACAACATCCCCCCGCAGGAGAACGCGTAGCCGTACGAGGCCCGTCACAAAGCCCGTCACAAGGCTCGTCACAGGGCTCGTCGTCACAGGGCCCGTACCTCAGCGGGACACCCCGCCGGCCGCCCGGTTGAAGCTCGCGCGATACGCCGTGGGGGTCAGTCCGACGCGGCCGACCAGGTGCTTGCGGAGGGAGTCGGCACTCCCCAGGCCGCTCTTCCGGGCCACCTGGTCCATGGGCAGCCCGGTGGTCTCCAGCAGTTCCCTGGCCCGGTCGACGCGTCGCTGGAGCAACCACTGGAGCGGGCTCAGCCCCGTCTCCGCGTGGAAGCGCCGGCTGAGGGTGCGCACACTCGTCCTGGCATGACCGGCGAGGTCGGCCAGGGTGAGCGGGCGATCGAGGTGTTCGAGCGCCCAGACGCGCGTGGGGGCGAGCCAGGAGCCGCGCTCCGGCGGCAGCGGCGTCTCGATGAACTGCGACTGCCCGCCCGGCCGTACGGGAGGAACGACCGCGAGCCGCGCGGCGGTGTTGGCGACCGCCGCGCCGTGGTCGACGGCGATCAGATGCAGGCACAGGTCGATGGCGGCAGCCGCGCCCGCCGAGGTGAACACCCCGCCGTCCTCCACGAAGAGGAGGTCGGGCTGCACGTCGACGGACGGGAAACGGCCGGCGAGGTCGCCGGCCATCCCCCAGTGGGTCGTGGCGCGCAGCCCGTCGAGCAGGCCGGCCTGGGCCAGGACGAAGGCCCCCGTACACAGGGACGCGATCCGCGCGCCGCCGGCCGCGGCCTTCCGCAGGGCGTCGAGGGCTTCCGGCGGTGCCGGCTCGCCGCCGCTGCCGATGGCGATGACCGTGTCGGCGCCCTCGACCGCGTCCAGGCCGTCCGGCACCACGATGGCGGGGCCGCCGACGGTGGGCATCGGGCCCGGCCGGACCGTACAGACGCGCACGTCGTAGAACGGAACGCTGTGGAAGACCATGAGCGGGATCGAGACGTCGAAGCCGAGCACGGGCGGCACGACCACCGCGGCGACGCGATGCGGGGTCAGATCCATGGCCAGATCCTCCGGAGGGTTGGCATTCCGGCCAGTATCGTACGGGGCCGGGACGCGGCACCGTTCTCCCCATGACATCTCATGTGATCGTGGGTCGCGGGGCCGCCGCGTCGAGGACCGCTCTGCTGCTGGCCGAGGACGGCGAGCGGGTACGGATGATCAGCCGGACCGGCGGGGGGCCGGACCACCCGCTCGTCGAACGGGTCGCCGCGGACGCGACCGACACCGACCGGCTCACCGCGCTGACGGACGGGGCCGACACCCTGTTCACCACCGCCGTACCGCCGTACCACCTCTGGCCCGAACAGTTCCCGGTCCTGTCGGCGTCGCTGCTGACCGCGGTGGTACGGACCGGGGCCGCGTACGTCATGCTCGGCAACCACTACGCGTACGGCCCCGTCACCGGGCCGCTCACGCCGGACCTCCCCCTGGCCGCGACCGGCCCCAAGGGGCGCGCGCGGGCGCGGGCCTGGGAGGAGGCCGCCGCCTCGGGGGTGAAGGTCACCGAGGTGCGGGCGGCCCAGTTCTACGGCGCCGGCGCCTTCTCCGTATTCAGCTTCCTGGTGCAGCGGCAGGTCCTGGAAGGGAAGTTGGCCCTGGTGCCGCAGGAACTCGACCTGCCCCACAGCTACTCGGCGATCGGCGACACCGCACGCACGCTGGTCGCGGTGAGCCGCGACGAACAGGCGTACGGCCGGGCCTGGCACGTCCCCACCTCGACCCTGTCGGTCCGGGACCTGGCCGTACGACTCGCGGAACTCGCGGGGGCACCGGAACCGCGTCTGGAAGAACTGACCGAACGCGACCTGACCCTGCTCGCCTTCACCGACCCGTTCTGGGCCGAGATGAACGAAGTGCTCACCAAGCCCGGTCACCCGTTCGTCGTCGACCACGCGGAGACCGAGAAGACGTTCGGCGTGACCGCCACCCCGCCGGACGACGTGCTCCGGGAAGTGATCTAGGAGGGCACACACACCTCCTTGCCCTTGAGGGTGCCCTGTCCGACCACTTCGATCAGCGGGTACACGCAGCCGGCCGCGAGATACGTGGACCAGGTCTCGGTCCCCGTGGTGGCCCCGGGGACGAGCGGCCCGTGGACGGTCCTGCTGAAGTTTGCCCCGCCACCGGTCGTGTTCTGCCAGCCGAGCCGCACATGCACGGCGTCCCCCGAACGCTTCCAGTAACCGACCCCGATCCGCCCCTGCCCCCCGACCCGCCCGTTGACGTCGATACAGAGGTCCCCCCTGCCGAGGTCCGTACACCGCTGGACGTACGCCCGGACAGAACCGGTCCCGGCCGCCTGCGCGGACCCCGTGGTGGCGACAAGCAGCAGGGTCCCGAGGGCGGCGGCCGTGCGGATCCTTGCACGCGAGGTCATGGTCATGAGATCTCCTTCGTCGTCAACCGGTCGCTGTCCACCACGTCTATCGGCAGCGGACAGGGACGAGTTGAGGATCGCTGCGACCGCCCCGCCCCGCAGGGCTGTGACGAAAGGGATACGCCTCAAACCACTCGGAAGTGGACTTGTCCTCCGGAGGTCTGATGTGACTTTCTGGAGTCATTGAACGACCTTCCGTAGCGGAAGGCCGGTGAAGAGCGAGGGATGACGATGACCACTGCTCAGGCAGAAGCCACGGGGGTCGAGACCTCCGCTCCTCCGATCAGTACGGCCGCGGGGACCGGGGCGGCGGGATTCGCGGGGGACAACGGGCGAGCAGCGTCGGCTCAGTTGAACGGGCCGTACGGAATGGTGGTGGACAGCACCGGCACCCTCTACTTCTCCGACCGGGACAACCACCGGGTCCGGAAGATCACGACCGACGGGAAGATCAGCAACGTTGCCGGGACCGGGGTGGCGGGATTCGGGGGTGACAACGGCCCCGCGACATCGGCTCAGCTGAACAAGCCGCGCGGGATCGCGATGGACAGCTCAGGCACCCTCTACATTGCCGATTGCCTCAACAACCGGATCAGGAAGGTGACGGCCGACGGGAAGATCAGCAC
>NZ_WWJY01001050.1 GCF_009865405.1 Streptomyces sp. SID3212
CGCTGCGGCGCGTGCGCGAGGTGTGCGACGACCTGGCCGCGCGCGCCCGCGCCGATCTGCGCGCCGATTCCGTCCCGGACGACGCGATCACCACCCACGCGCGCGTGCTGCTGCGGTACGCCGGTACGGACGCGAGCCTGCCCGTCGCCCTGGACACCGTCCCGGCGATGGCGGAGGCCTTCGTCGCCGAACACCGCTCCCGCTACGCCTTCACGATGGACAAGCCGCTGGTGGTGGAGGCGGTCTCGGTCGAGGCGATCGGGGCGGCGGACGGGGAGCACCGGCCCGGGCCGGCGGGGCAGGCCCCCACTGATGCCGGGGCGGGGGCGGAGCCGGAGCCGTACGCCCGGACCGGCATGTTCGTGGACGGCCAGGTCCGCGGCACCCCGCTCCACCGGCGCGCCGACCTCGGTTCGGGCGCCACCGTCACCGGCCCCGCCGTGATCACCGAGCCCGACGCCACCACGATCGTCGAGCCGGGGTGGCAGGCGAGGGCGGCGGAGTCGGGGCACCTGCTGCTGACCCGCGTACGGCCCCGGCCCGCGCGCGTCGCGGTCGGCACGGACGTCGACCCGGTGCTGCTGGAGGTCTTCAACAACCTCTTCATGGCCGTCGCCGAACAGATGGGCGTGCGCCTGGAGAACACCGCCCACTCGGTCAACATCAAGGAGAGGCTGGACTTCTCCTGCGCCCTCTTCGACGCCGAGGGCAACCTGATCGCCAACGCCCCCCACATCCCGGTCCACTTGGGGTCGATGGGCGAATCCATCAAGGAGGTACTGCGGCGCAACGCGGGCGAGCTGCGCCCCGGTGACGTGTACGCCATCAACGATCCGTACCACGGTGGCACGCATCTGCCCGACGTGACGGTGGTGACCCCCGTCTTCGACGAGCGGGGCGGGGAGCTCCGGTTCCTGGTGGCCTCCCGGGGCCACCACGCCGAGATCGGCGGCATCACCCCCGGCTCCATGCCGGCCTTCAGCACCGACATCCACGAGGAGGGCGTGCTGTTCGACAACTGGCTGCTCGTCAGGGACGGCCGGCTCCGGGAGGAGGAGACGCGGGACCTGCTCACCGGCGCCCGGCATCCGTCCCGCGACCCGGACACCAACCTCGCGGACCTGCGCGCCCAGATCGCGGCGAACGAGAAGGGCATCGCCGAACTCCACGCCATGGTCGGCGAGTTCGGACTCGACGTGGTCCAGGCGTACATGGGTCACGTACGGCGCAACGCGGAGGAGTCCGTACGGCGCATCGTCGCCGGGCTCCACGACGGTTCGTACCGCTACGAGACCGACTCCGGCGCCGTGATCGAGGTCGCCCTGCGGGTCGACCGGGCGGCGCGCAGCGCGGTCGTGGACTTCGCCGGCACCTCGCCGCAGCAGCCCGGCAACTTCAACGCGCCCCGGTCCGTGGTGATGGCGGCGGTGCTGTACGTCTTCCGGACGCTCGTGGCCGACGACATCCCGCTCAACAGCGGCTGTCTGGTGCCCCTGGAGGTGCGGGTACCGGACGGGTCGATGCTCGCGCCCGCCTACCCGGCGGCCACGGTCGCGGGAAACGTGGAGATCTCCCAGGCCGTCACGGGCGCGCTGTACGCGGCGCTCGGGGTCCAGGCGGAGGGCTCGGGCACCATGAACAACCTCACCTTCGGCAACGACCGGGTGCAGTACTACGAGACCGTCGCCAGCGGCTCGGGCGCGGGCGACGGCTTCGACGGCGCCGACGCCGTACAGACCCACATGACCAACTCCCGGCTCACCGACCCGGAGGTGCTGGAGTGGCGTTACCCCGTACGGGTGGAGAGCTTCGCCGTCCGGGAGGGCAGCGGGGGTGACGGCCGGTGGCGCGGCGGAGACGGAGTCGTACGGCGCATCCGCTTCCTGGAGCCGATGACGGTGACCCTCCTGACCAGTCACCGCAGGACGGCTCCGTACGGGACGGCGGGCGGCGGTCCCGGCGCGCTCGGGGACAACTCCCTTGAGCGCGCGGACGGTTCGGTCACACCGCTGAAGGGGGTCGACTCGGTCGAGGCGGGAGCGGACGACGTCCTGGTGCTGCGGACGCCGGGCGGCGGCGGGTACGGGACGGCGGACGGGACCTGAGGTCAGCCGGTACGAGACCCGGGATCAGCCGACGCGGGGCGTGAGTCGGCCGGTACGGGAGGCGAGTTGGCCGGTACGGGAGGTGGCGGGCCGGCCGGCCGGGACGAAGCGGATCGGCGTGCCGGGGACGGCCTGCGCCGCCGCCGCGAGGTCCGCCTCCCGCACCACCGCCACCACCGGATAGCCCCCGGTGGTCGGATGGTCGGCGAGGAACACCAACGGCAGCCCGTCCGGCGGCACTTGCACCGCCCCGAGGACCATGCCCTCGCTGGGCAGCTCGCCCGTCACGGCACGCTCCAGCGCGGGCCCCTCCGTGCGCAGGCCGATGCGGTTGCTCGCGGAGGACACCCGGTAGACGGCCGAGGCGAGCGTCCGCAGGGCCGCCTCCGTGAACCAGCCGTCGCGCGGCCCCAGCCGTACCCGCAACACCAGTTCGGCGGGCGGCGCCTGCGCCGGCACCACGTCGGCCGGGGCCGCCGGGCCCCGCCGGGGGCCCAGCGCCAGGACCGTACCGTCGCGCAGGGGCGCGGGGCCGAGGCCCGACAGGAGGTCGGTGGACCGGCTGCCCAGTACGGGCTCCACCGCGACCCCGCCGCCGAACGCCAGATAGCTCCGGACCCCGGACACCGCCGGTCCCACGTCGAGCACCGCCCCTGCCGGGACCCGTACGGACTGCCCCCACGCCACCGGACGGCCGTCCACGGTCACCCCGCACGGCGCGCCCGTCACCGCCGCCTCGACCGTGCAACGCGGCCGGACCGCGCAGCCGTTGAGAGTCGTCTCCAGCGCCGCCGCGCCCTCCGGATTGCCCACCAGTCGATTGCCCAGCCGCAGCGCGGGCGGGTCCAGCGCCCCGGAGCGGGGCACACCCAGGTGCGCGTGGCCGTGCCGCCCGAGATCCTGGACGGTGGTCAGCGCCCCGGCCCGTACGACGGCCAACGCCCGGTCCGTCACCGGCTCCTGCTCCCGTGTCCGTCGTCCTCCACCGCTGTGAAACGCACACGTGTCCCCGGGGAGAGGAGCGCGGCCGGGTTGCGCGACGCGTCCCACAGCACGGTGTCCGTCGTCCCGATCACCTGCCAACCACCGGGCGAGGAGCGCGGATACACCCCGGTGTACGGCCCCGCGAGCCCGACCGAGCCCGCCGGGACGGCCGTCCGGGGAGTGGCCCTGCGGGGGACCGCGTACCGCTCACCGAGCCCGGTGAGGTAGCCGAAGCCGGGCGCGAACCCGCAGAAGGCGACCCGGAATTCGGCCGCCGTGTGGATCCGTACCACCTCCTGCTCCGACACCCCCCACACCGTGGCCACCTCCGCCAGGTCGGGGCCGTCGTAGCGGACCGGCAGGGTGACGGTGTCCGACTCCCGGGAGTCGGGAGGGGGCAGCTCCCAGGCGCCCAGCCCGGCCGCGAAACCGGCCGGGTCGTCCAGTCCGTCGAGCAGCACCGTGCGCGCGGCCGGCACGATCTCCCGTACGGCCGGGAGGGTCCCGGCGGCGCGCCGGCGCAGCAACTCGCCGTGGAAGGCCGCCGTTTCCTCGCCGTCGGCCAGCTCCACGAGAAGCGCCCGGTCGCCGACGGGCAGGGCCGTACCCCGAAAGGCCCGCGCGGTCGCGTTCACCCGCGCGGTCGCGCTCATACGAAGGCCTCCACCCGGACCCCCGCCGCCTCCAGCTGGCTCCGCACGCGCCGGGCCAGACCGACGGCGCCCGGCGTGTCCCCGTGCAGGCACAGCGAGCGCGCCCGGACGCTGACCGACTGCCCGCACCGCGAGGTCACCACCCCGAACCGGGCCATGGACACGGACCGTTCGACCACGGCAGCCGCGTCGGCGATCACCGCGCCCTCCTGGCCACGGGGCACCAGCGTGCCCTCCGGCGTGTACGCGCGGTCCGCGAACGCCTCGGTGACAGCGGGCAGTCCGGCCTTCTCCGCCAGGTCGTGCAGCCGCGACCCCGGCAGGCCGAGCAACGGCAGCCGCTCGCCGGTGAGTTTGACGCCCTCCACGACGGCCTCCGCCTGTTCCGCGTCGTGCACCACCCGGTTGTAGAGCGCGCCGTGCGGCTTCACATACGCGACCCGCGCGCCGGCCGCCTTCGCGAAGACCTCCAACGCGCCGATCTGATAGGCGATCTCGGCGGCCAGCTCGTCCGGCGGCACGTCCATCGACCGCCGTCCGAAACCCGCCAGATCCCGGTAGGAGACCTGGGCGCCGATCCGCACCCCCCGCTCGACGGCCCACGCGCAGACCCGCCGCATGGTGGCCGCGTCCCCGGCGTGGAAGCCGCAGGCCACGTTGGCGCTGGTGACGACGGAGAGCAGCTCCTCGTCGTCGGTCAGCCGCCAGCGGCCGAAGCCCTCGCCCAGGTCGGCGTTGAGATCGATGGACGCCCAGGTCATGGAGTCACCTTCCGGTCGTGACAGTCCCGCGAATCACAGCAGTTCACGCCCACGGGTCTCCGGGAGGCCGAGCAGCGCGAGCACCGCGAGACCGTACCCGACGGCCCCGAAGACCAGGGCGCCGCCGACCCCCCAGCTGGTGGCCAGGAAACCGACGAGCGTGGGGAAGAACGCGCCGACGGCGCGCCCGGTGTTGTACGTGAAGCCCTGGCCCGTACCCCGCACGGCGGTCGGATACAGCTCGCTGAGGAAGGAGCCGAAGCCGCTGAAGATGGCCGACATGCAGAAGCCGAGCGGGAATCCGAGGACGAGCAGCAGGCCGTCCGCCGATCCGGGGATGTTGACGTACACCAGGATGGCGAGGGCGGACAGGACGGCGAAGATCGCTATGTTCTTCTTCCTGCCCAGCCGGTCGGTGAGGTAACCACCCGTCAGATAGCCGAGGAAGGCCCCGGAGATCAGGAAGGCGAGATACCCGCCGGTGCCGACGACGCCGAGCCCGCGCTCGGTCTTGAGGTACGTGGGCACCCAGGTGGCGAGCGTGTAGTAACCCCCTTGCACCCCTGCGGACATGAGGGTCGCGAAGAGAGTCGTGCGGAGCAGGCCCGTACGGAAGATCGTGGTGAAGCTGCCTTTCTCCGGGCTCTCGCGCCGCTGTCGGGCGGCCTCCGGAGCGTCCTCGACGTTGCGCCGTACGTAGATGATCAGCAGCGCGGGCAGCGCGCCCGTCCAGAACATCACCCGCCAGGCGGTGTCCGCGTCGAGGAACTGGAACACGAGCGTGTAGACGAGCACGGCCAGCGCCCAGCCGGCCGCCCAGGCGCTCTGGACGGCGCCGAGGGTACGGCCCCGGTGCTTGCCGCTCGCGTACTCCGCGACCAGGATCGCGCCGACGGCCCACTCGCCGCCGAAACCGAGGCCCTGGAAGGCGCGGAAGACCAGCAGCGTCCCGTAGTCGGATGCGAAGCCGCACAGGACGGTGAAGACCGCGTACGTCCCCACGGTGATCATCAGGGCCCTCACCCGGCCGATGCGGTCGGCCAGGATGCCCGCGAGGGCGCCGCCGACGGCCGAGACGACGAGGGTCACGGTGGTGAGGAGGCCGGTCTGGCCGCTGTCGAGCCCGAAGTAGGCGGCGATCGCGACCATGCTGAGCGGCAGGGTGAAGAAGTCGTAGGAATCCAGGCCGTATCCGCCGAACGCACCGCCGAACGCGCGGCGGCCCTGCGGTCCTAGGGCGCGGAACCAGGCGAACGCGCCGGTGTCCTCGGGGAGTTCGTCCTTGGCCAGACGTGCTTGGGTCGTGCTCATCTGCACCTCGAAGGGGAGGAGGGAGAGAGTGCCGGGACCTTGAGCTGACTTCACGGTAGGGGATTGTTGAACGATCCGACAACCCTCTTGTGGTTTCGTTCTTGTTTCCGAATGCGGTGCTCCTACGATGGACGCCGTGAGGCGGGGCGGGCGCGTGACGACGGCAGGGGAGAGAAGGCGCTGTGGGTGAACTGGCCGACGACCGGGCGCTGCTGGGTCGTACGAGTACGGCGGAACGAGTGGCGGACATCCTGCGCACCCGGATCGCCGAGGGGTACTTCCGGCCAGGGGAGCGGCTCTCCGAGGAGGCCATCGGCGGGGCGCTCGGCGTCTCGCGCAACACGCTGCGAGAGGCGTTCCGGCTGCTCACCCACGAACGGCTGCTCGTCCACGAGATGAACCGGGGGGTCTTCGTCCGGGTCCTCGCCGTCGAGGACGTCGAGGACATCTACCGCACCCGGCGGCTGGTCGAATGCGCGGTCGTGCGCGGGCTCGGCGAGCCGCCGTACGTCCTGAGCGCCCTTGAGGCGGCCGTCGGTACGGGCGAACGGGCGGCCGGGGACGGGATCTGGACCGGCGTCGCGACGGCCAACATCCACTTCCACCGCGAACTGGTCGCCCTGGCCGGCAGCGCGCGCACCGACGAGCTCATGCGCGGGGTCCTGGCCGAACTGCGGCTCGCCTTCCACGTCGTGGACGATCCGCGACGGCTGCACCAGCCGTACCTGGTCCGCAACCGGGTGCTGCTGGAATCGCTCAGGTCGGGGGACAGGGAGGGGACGGAGCGGCTGCTGGCCGCGTATCTGGACGATTCGCGCGAGCAGCTGGTGGAGGTCTACGCGCACAGGGTGGCGCGGCCGTAAGCGCGACACCACCGCGAAACCACCGCGACACCGCGACACCATCGCGACACCACACGGACCGGCCACCGGACGGGTCGCTTCTGCGCCGTTTCGACCGTTGTCAGTCCGAGGATCTAATCTGTGCAACGTGACTTCGCCTGCCTCGCCGGAATTCGTTCCGCCCCAGCTCAGCGCGGGGCCGCGGCCCGCACAGGGCCCGGCCGCCGACGAAGGGCTGGCGCGGCGGCTGCGCGCGCTCGCGTGCACGGCGCCCCTGCACGATCTGGACACGCGCAAGGCCAACCTCGCGGGGGAGTACTCGATATACGCGATGGCCGAGGTCGCGCTCTCGGCGATCGATCTGGTCACGCTCAACATGGACTTCGACACCGGCGCCGACCACGAGCAGATCGTGGCGAGGCTGCTGCCGCGGGTCGCCGCGCAGGCCCCACGCCGCCCGGCCGCCGAGCATGAACGCGTCGCCCGCTGGGTGCTGGAGAACCTGATCAACGTCGGCAGCGTGGACCGCGGCTTCCGGGCGGTGTACGGGACGTTCGGCACCGACGGCGTCTACACGCGCAGGGACTACGACTTCAAGCTCATCGAGGAGGTGCCCGGCCACGGCGGGAGCGTCTACCTCCGTACGACGGACGAAGCCGTCAACGTGCTGGTGGGCGCCCTCGACACGGACGTCACCAGCGCGCAGATCGCCGCCGAGGTCAAGCTGGAGGTCCTGATCAACCGGGGCCGCCTCGCGGACGCGCAGCTCGCCGCCGAACAGGCCAGGTACCGCACGGTGCAGTACGCGGAGACGCTCCGGCGGACGCTGGAGGCGACGCGGCGCAACGTCCGCGCGGTCGACTGGCTCAACGCCGTCCCGGACATGATCGACGAAGCGCTCGACCATGTCGCCGACCGGTACCGCCACGAGAACGCGATCCTCACGAACATCCGCAAGGCCCGCGACGAGGCGGAGACGGGCAACGACCCCAGGACGGCCGAGCACAAGCGGCGCGCCGCCGAGCTGGTCGACATCGTCAAGGACTGCATCCGGCGGCACACCCAGCTCCAGTCCCGGCTGCTGGAGGCCGGACCGCTGTTCCGGGCGGAGCAGGACCGGCAGGCGTTCGCGGGCCCGTCGGGGCGGACGGGCCTCGATCTGTACGGTCAGCTGGTCGCCCCGCTGCTGCCGCTGCCGGTGGAGCAGGCCACACGCGTGACCGACGCGTTCTTCGCCCGGGGCACCGGACTGCGCACGCCGGTGTCCGTCCGCGTCGGCGACCTGATCGACCTCCTGCTGACGCCCCCGGTCGAGCGCGACCACCTCGGCGCGGAGATGCCGGAGCCGGACCTCATCGCGACGCCGGACGACAGCCGGTTCAGCGAGGAGCAGCTGGCGAGCGCGATGGAACTGCTCACCCTGGAACACGACGCCCCGCGCCGCCTCTCCGGCCTCCTCGCCGAGGCCCGCCTCCGCGACCCCGAACTGCCCTACCTCGTGATCCTCCTGGCCATCCACGCGGCCAGCCCGCCCGTGGGCACGGCCTACCGCCAGGGCGAGGAGCGCCTCCTGTTCGCCGTGGACGACGGCACCCCCCTCCACGACCCGGAGTTCGGCGGCGCCGACCTGATAGTGGGCACGGCGCTCCTGGACGCGGCGGGCATGACGGCGGCCCGAACGGAGGCGGCGTGAATCCGACAGCAGGGCCTTCGGCGGCGCGGCCCCGGCGGGCGACGGGCGGGGCGGATCGGAGCCGTACAGAAAAGGCGGAAAGGGCGGGAAGCGTCCGGGAGGCAGCAGGGCCCGGGCCCGGATCCCCCCGGCGCGGTGGCCGTGCCCGGCCAGGGCCTCGGGTCGTTCTCGTCACAGCCAACCCCCACCGCAAGGAGCAGTCCCCGTGAGCGACCACCACGCCGAGCCCTCCGCCGCGTGGGGCGAGCCCGCCGTCGTGGAGACGGCCGAGCGCGCCGTCCCGGCGGCGAGTGGTGCGGTCACGCCCGCCGACGCGGCCGACGCCGCCCGGCTCGTCTCCTTCGGCCTCCAGCCCAAGCTGCTCCCCGCCCGCGACGCGGAGTACACCGAACTGCTCCGCCGCTACCGCGAGGACACCGCCTTCGCCCGGATCGCCGACGCCGTCGCCACCGGCTTCGGCCTCGTCGTCCTGGAGGTCTCCCCCCGCGCGGGCATGGCCGTCACCGCCGCCGAGGACTCCGTCTTCGCCGTCCGCATGGGCGACTACGCGCGCCGCGCCGCCACCGACTCCGCCGACCGCTTCCTGCACGGCCTCGCCCATCTGGCCGTCGCCGCCATGGCGTTCCCCCGGCCCGAGGACCTCGCCGACGACGGTTACATCGGCCGGATCACGGTCAACGGGGTCGACGGGTTCGTCCGCCAGGCCTGTCGGCGACTGGAGGAACGCGCCGAGGAGGACGGCGAGAACACCGACCCGTCCACGGACGCCCCCGGCCTCGAAGTCGCCTGGCGGATCTACTCACGGCGCAGCGCCACCGGCGCCACGAAGGACGCGCGGCGGCTCGCCGGCTCCACCACCGGCATCGTCGGCAAGGCCGTCGCCTTCCTCACCGAGTCCGGCTTCCTCCAGCGCACCGGCGACGACGCCGGAGGCGCGTACCGCACCACCGCCCGCTACCAGCTCCAGGTACGGGACATGGCCGGCCACGCCGCCATGACCGAGCTGCTGGAGCTGGGCGTCGTCCCGGTCACCGACGGCTCCGCCACCCTGCTGCCGCCACGCGACGGCGACGACCTCGACCTGGTCGCCGACGCCGGACTGCCCTTCCACTCCTGACGGCGCCACGCCGTCCCGTCACCCGCCCCCCACACCCGCACCGTTCACCAGACGAGAGTCCCCCGCCATGTACGAGCTGTCCCGGGTCCGCCTCTACTCCATCGGCCCCGCCGGTGCGCGCTACGCCGACACCGTGCTCGACCTGCGCGGAGTGGGCGCGCCCGTGCCTCAGCCCGCCCCCGCGCAGGCGGAGTTCTTCGAGGAGGAGCCCGTCGGGCCGCCGCGCAGGCCCGCCCCCGCCGGCGTGCTCTTCCTGGAGAACGGCGGCGGCAAGTCCGTCCTGCTCAAGCTGATCTTCTCGGTGATGCTGCCGGGACACCGCAACACACTCGGCGGCGCCAGCTCCGGCGTCCTGCGCAAGTTCCTCCTCGCCGACGACTGCGGCCACGTCGCCCTGGAGTGGCAGCACGTCCTCACCGGCGAACTCGTCGTGGTCGGCAAGGCCAGTGAGTGGCGCGGGCGCCAAGTCTCCAACGACCCCAGGAAGTTCACCGAGGGCTGGTACTCCTTCCGGCCCGGCCCCGGGCTCAGCCTGGACTCCCTGCCCGTCGCCGAGGCCACCTCCGTCCGGCCGCCCAGCGAAGGCGCCTCCGGCGCGCGCGGCCGGCGCCGCACGATGAAGGGCTTCCGGGACGCGCTCACCGAGGCCGGAAAGTTCTACCCCCACCTCGACGTCCACTGGGAAGAGATCCACGACCGCTGGAACGAACACCTCGGGGACCTCGGACTCGACCCCGAACTGTTCCGCTACCAGCGGGAGATGAACGCCGACGAGGGCGAGGCGGCCGGCCTCTTCGCCGTGAAGAAGGACTCCGACTTCACCGACCTCCTGCTGCGCGCCGTCACCGACACCCGCGACACGGACGGCCTCGCCGACCTGGTCGGCGGCTTCGGCAACAAGCTGGGCCGCCGCGCCGAGCTGACCGCGGAGCGCGACTTCACCGCGGGATCGGTCGATCTGCTCGGCCGTATCGTCGAGACCACCGGGACCCGGGCGAGGGCCCGCGACATCCACACGGCCGCCGAGCGCCGGGCCCGTACGCTCGTACGGCGGATCGCGGCCCGCGCGGCCGAGGAGCGCGGCCGGGC
>NZ_WWJY01001051.1 GCF_009865405.1 Streptomyces sp. SID3212
CGCCCACCACAGCGCGGTGTGTTCGGCCGCGTCCTGCGCCGCCGGCAGGACCGTCCGTATCCACGGGTGGTCCCATGCCGCGATCCGCCGGGTCAGCCGGTGGTCGTGCCGTCGCAGCACGGCGAGGATCCTGCTCATGTCCGTGTCCCTCCCCGCGATGAGATGCCTGCCTGGACCCGTCGCGCCTTCGCGGGTCAGTGGAGTCCGTCCGTCAGGGCGAGACGGACCTTGATCCGCTTGCCGACGGGTTCGCGCCGGACGTCGAATCCCTCACACAGCGCCAGCACTATTTCGATGCCGTGCTGCCCGATACGGCCCGGCTCGGCCGCCCGCGCGATCGGCAGGGCGGACGCGCTGTCCCATACGGTGATCTCGAAGGCGTCGGGCAGCAGCTGGAGGTCCAGCAGACACGGGCCCGGCGCGTACTTGCGGGCGTTGGTGACCAGTTCGCTCACCACCAGCTGGGTGTCACCGAGCAGCCGCGACGACACCGGGACGCCGTACTCGTCCTGTATCTCGGTCAGGAACTCGCGGGTGAAGCGGCGTGCCTCCGCGATCATTCCGGGCTCTCCCTCGAAGGCAGCACCGCGCCGGGGCGCCCGCGTCACAGCTCTGTGGCCGTCTGTTGTTTCGTGAACCCCGCGCATGTGATCTCCCCCTGGGCCGACCGGTCCGTACCGGCGCGTCGCTGTGATCTCCTGGCCCTGTACCCCCGATCGGCCGTGCCAGTCGGTCACGCGGTCCTCGGGTCCCGGACGCCGTTCAACGAACGTCGTCGGAGACCTGTCCCACCCGGCGCAGCGCGCCCAGGAACTCACGGTTGGTGACACCTTTGACGACGTACGCGGAGACTCCCGCGCGCATCATTCCCTCGACCGAGCTCTTGTCGCTGTACGCGGAGAACGCCACCACGCGGCTGTCCGGCGAGCACCGGGCGATCTCCCGGGCGACGTTCGGACCGCCGCCGGGGAAGCGGACATCCAGGACGACGAGGTCCGGTTCATGACGGAGGGCGAGCCGGACCGCCCCTTCCGCGTCCGACGCCGTGCCCACGACGTGCAGATCGGGCTGCGCGTCCACGACCTCGCGCAGGATGTCCAGCAGCATGTCGTTGTCGTCGCAGAGGAGCACGCTCAGCGGACTCCCGGCGGGGCGGACCGCTGTCACCGTGGCCCATCCGCACGTTCAGCAGAGTCCGCAGCTTCAGGGGAGTAAGCAGGGTCCGTGGGGTCCGGGGGGTCCGCAGAGTACGTGGGGCCAGCAGGATCGTCAGGCTCCGGCGACTCCGTAGGATCAGCCGCTTCCGCCGACTCCACCGCCACCTCAGCGGCCGGCGGGCTCGGCACCCAGAACTCCACCGTCGTCCCGACCCCCGGTTCGCTGCCCATCGACCACCACCCCCCGGCCGTCTCCGCCCTCTCCCGCATCTCGATGATCCCGAAATGATCGCGGCCGGCGTCCCGCGCCATGGGCTCCCCGTTGCCGTTGTCGGCGACCCGGGTCAGGATGCCCCCGCCGGACGACTCGACCCGGACGGAGATGCTGCTCGCGTCCGCGTGTTTGTACACGTTCAGCAGTGCCTCCTGGGCGATACGGAAGACGGTGACGGCCGTCTCGGGCCCGGGCTCCCGGTCGAGCCGGTGCTCGAACGAGGGAGTCATCTTCCAGGCGCTCGTCACTTCGGTCAGGTGGTTGGAGAGCGCTTCGACCAGCCCACTGCGGTCGATCCCCGGCGGATGCAGACGGAAGGTCAGGTTACGGAGCCGGCTGATCGCTCCCCGTACCGACCGGTCGAGACGTTCCAGCTCCGGCGCGTACGCCTCCGGCACCCGCTCCGTCAGCAACTGGAGCCGCATGCCCACGGCCACCATGGCCTGGATGGAGTCGTCGTGCACGTCCCACGCGATACGGCGGCGTTCCGTCTCCTGGGCCTGGACGAGGTGGTCGAACAACCGCCGCCGTTCGCTGAGCGCGTTCTGCGCGGCCCGCCGTTCCGACATGTCGCGGGTCACCTTGCCGAAACCGGCCAGCCGGCCCTTGTCGTCCCACAACGCGGTGATGACCACGTTCGCCCAGAACCGGGAGCCGTCCTTACGGATGCGCCAGCCCTCGTCCTCGAGCCTGCCGTCGGCGACGGCGGTCTCCAGCTCCCACTGCGGCTTGCCCGCCACCTTGTCCTCGGTCGGGTAGAAGACCGAGAAGTGGTTCCCCACGATCTCCGCGGCGGAGTATCCCTTGATCCGCTCCGCCCCCGCGTTCCAGCTGATCACATAGCCCTGGGGATCGAGCATGAAGATGCCGTAGTCGAGCACCCCTTGCACGAGCAGTGTGAACGCGGCGTCCGCCAGCGGAGCCGCCGGCTTCCGGGGCAGCTCCGGCGGCGGATGCGGGGTCACGTGAGGAGCCCTTCGCGGCGCGCGATCGTGACGGCCTCCAGCTGGGACCGCGCCCCCAGCTTCTCCAGGACGCGCTGGACGTGATTGCGCCCCGTGTTCAGAGCGACCCCCAGCCGGGCGCTGATGTCGGAGGTCGTGAACCCCTCGCCCAGCAGGGCGAGAGTCTCCCGCTCGCGCGGGGTGAGGGTGGCGCCGAGCACCGGCGTCCTGCCGCTCAACTGCCCCAGTACGGTGCCCAGCAGCTCCTGGCTGAACACCACCTCGCCGGACGCCACGCGCCGTACCGCGTCCTCCAGCTCGCCCAGCCCGCTGCTCTTCAGCACCAGGCCGGCCCCGCCCGCCTCCGCCACCCGGGCCGCCACCGACGCACTGCCCTCGCCCGTCAGCACGAGGATCCGTACGCCCGGAACGAGCGCCTCCAGACCGGCGATGGCCGAGATGCCGTCGCCGTCCGGCAGCCGCCGGTCCAGCAGGACGACATCCGGCTGGTGCCGCTCGGCATCGGCCAGCGCCGCCGCCAGCGACGCGGAACGCCCCACGATCTCCAGACCGGGGGAGCGCTCCAGGGCCAGCCCTATCGCCTCGGCCACCATGTCGTGGTCCTCCACCAGCAGGACACGGACCGGTCGGCCGGGCGCTGCGGGCATGGGAGTGTCCTTGCTGAGGGAGGGCCGTGCGATCAGGACAGAGCGGGGCGCGCCCCGGCGGCCGGCGGTTCTCATTCGCTGCGGACCAGGATCGAGTCCGCCCCTACGCGCCCCTCGGCCAGGATGCCGTCGGCCCCGATCAGGGAGATCAGCCGCGCCAACTGCGCGCCGATGCCCGCCACGACGAGATCCGCGCCGGCCAGCAGGACGCACAGCCGCGTTTCCAGCAGGACGCTGAGCCCGGAGCAGTCGCAGAAACTGACCCCGCTCAGATCGAGACGCAGGCTCGTCGGCCGCTCCGCCATGCAGGCCGCCACCGCTTCCCGTACCTCAGGGGCGGTGGTGTGATCGAGCTCGCCGACGAGGGTGACGCGTGCGTCACCCGCTCGCGTGGCCGCATGCGAAGCCACGAAGCCCGTCACCTGTCGCATCATGACCTCTGCTTAGTGCGTGGACACCAGTTGCGCACTAGTGAATCTGCACTAGATGGAGAAGTCAACCGCGTGCCGACTCCCGCCCTGGGCCAATTCCCGGCGGCTCAGGGCGGGAGACGGTACCGACTGCGGTAGCCGGCCTCCGGATGAGGACGGATGAGGACGGATCAGGACGCCAGGTCGCCGGTGCTTCCCTCGGACGGCGCGGCCGTCCGCTGATGTCCCCCAGGGTACGGCGGCTCCGCCGCGTCCCGGATGCTGGCGTGCGCGGCGGCGGCGACCGCCTCGGGGGTGATGCCGAACTCGCTGTACAGGCGCTCGTAGTCGGCCGACGCCCCGTAGTGCTCCAGGCTGACGATACGACCGGCATCGCCGACCACGTCCCGCCAGCCCTGCCCCACCGCGGCCTCGACACTCACGCGGGCCCGCACGGCCGGCGGCAGCACCTCGTCCTGGTACGCGACGGGCTGGGCGGCGAACCACTCCCGGCACGGCATGGACACGACCCGTACGGACAGCCCTTCCCGGTGCAGCAGCGTCCGCGCGTCCAGAGCGATCTGCACCTCGGATCCGGTCGCGACCAGGATGACGTCGGGCACCTCCCCGGACGCGTGCGCCAGGACGTAGCCGCCACGGGCCGCGCCCTCCGCCGGGGCGTAGGGGCCGCCCTCCCCGGTCGCCGGCGCGTCGCCGTCCGAGGCCCTGTCGACGACGGGGAGGTTCTGGCGGGTCAGGACGAGCCCGGCGGGCCGGTCCGTGTGCTCCAGGATCGTCCGCCAGCACACGGTGGTCTCGTTGGCGTCCCCGGGCCGTACGACATCCAGGCCGGGGATGGCGCGCAGCGCGGCCAGATGCTCGACGGGCTGGTGGGTGGGGCCGTCCTCGCCGAGCCCGATGGAGTCGTGGGTCCACACGTAGGTGGCGGGCAGCTGCATCAGCGCCGCGAGCCGGACCGCCGGCCGCATGTAGTCACTGAACGTCAGGAACGTGCCACCGTACGGCCTGGTCAGGCTCTGGAGCGCGATGCCGTTGAGGATCGAGCCCATGGCGTGCTCGCGGATGCCGAAGTGCAACGTCCGCCCGTAGGGGCCGCCGGGGAACTCCTCGGTCTGCCGCTCGGAGGGCACGAACGACGGTTCGCCCTCCATCGTGGTGTTGTTGCTGCCCGCCAGGTCGGCGGAACCGCCCCACAGTTCGGGCAGCACCGGGGCGAGCGCGGTGAGGATCTCCCCGGACGCCTTGCGGGTGGCCATGCCCTTGGCGTCGGCGGGGAACTCGGGCAGCGCCCGCTTCCAGCCGTCGGGCAGCCGCTGGGCCCGCAGCCGGTCCAGCAGCGCGGCACGCTCCGGGTCGGCCTCGCGCCACGCGTCGTAGCCGGACTGCCAGGCGGCGTGCTGCTCCCGGCCCCGCTCGCCCACCGCCCGGGCCCTGGCCAGGACGTCGTCCTCGACGGCGAACGTACGGTCGGGGTCGAAGCCGAGGAGGGACTTGGTCGCGGCGACCTCCTCGTCGCCGAGCGCGGAGCCGTGCGCCTTGCCGGTGTTGCGCTTGGTGGGCGCGGGCCAGCCGATGATCGTACGCAGCAGGATGAACGAGGGCCGGGAGGTCTCCGCCTTGGCGGCCTCCACGGCGGCCAGCAGCGCGTCGACGTCCTCCACGTAGTTGCCCGTACGGGTCCAGTCCACCGTCTGTACGTGCCAGCCGTAGGACGCGTACCGCGCGGCCGTGTCCTCGCTGAAGGAGATGTCGGTGTCGTCCTCGATGGAGATGTGGTTCGAGTCGTAGACGACGACCAGGTTGCCCAGCTCCTGGTGGCCGGCGAGGGACGCGGCCTCGGAGGTGACGCCCTCCATCATGTCGCCGTCGGACGCGATCACGTAGACGTGATGGTCGAACGGGCTGCTGCCGGGGGCCGCGTCCGGGTCCAGCAGACCCCGTTCCCGCCGGGCCGCCATGGCCATCCCGACCGCGCTCGCGAAGCCCTGGCCCAGCGGGCCCGTGGTGATCTCGACGCCCCGCGTGTGCCGGTACTCCGGGTGGCCGGGCGTCGCGGAGCCCCACGTCCGCAGCTGACGCAGGTCTTCCAGTTCGAGCCCGTAACCGGCCAGGTACAGCTGGATGTAGAGGGTCAGGCTCGAATGCCCGCACGACAGGACGAAGCGGTCCCGGCCCAGCCACTGGTCGTCGGCCGGGTCGTGCCGCATCACGTTCTGGAACAGCAGGTACGCGAGGGGCGCCAGGCTCATCGCGGTGCCGGGGTGGCCGTTGCCGACCTTCTGGACCGCGTCGGCCGCCAGCACCCGTACGGTGTCCACGGCCCGTACGTCCACGGTGTCCCACCCGGCCCGCTCGGCCACGGGCAGGGCCAGTTCGGGGGCGCGGCCCGCCGGGCCGTGTGACTGGGATCGCTCATTCGCCATGCCGTGCTCTCCTTGAATGCAGCTCCGTGCGAAATGGACACCGGGACGTCCGCCCGGTTCCTTGATGCGGTCGCACCCCAGCGCGGCGCGCACGTCGGGGAACCACTCCTGCTCCTTTTGCTCGCCATGATGGCGGACAATTCCTTCTGTAACGGTCATTTTGCCGTTGAATCGCTCATCAACCGTGTCTACGGCTGCGCGCTCTCCGGTGGGGTGCCGGCCTCCGGGGGCTCGCTCGCGGTGGCCGTCGCCTCGGGGGGCGCGGTGGCGCTGGGCGGGGGAGTGCCGGACGGGGTGGGCTCCGGCGACGACGGACGCGCGGTGGGCGCAGGCGG
>NZ_WWJY01001052.1 GCF_009865405.1 Streptomyces sp. SID3212
CCGGGGAGCTGGCCGACCCCGAGGAGCAGGGCGCCGTACGGCTCACGCTGGCCGACATCCTGCTGCGCCGCGGCGAGCGGGCGGAGGAGACGGCGGGGCACGCGCTCGACGCGGCGCACTGGTTCGACCAGGCCGGGCTCGGCGCGGCCGGAGGAGCCACGGCACGGCTCGTCCTGGCCAGGGCGTACGGCGCGGCCGGGCGCACCGCCGAGGCCGCCGAGGTCCTCCAGTCGGCCCTGCCCGACCTGCTGGAGCACGGCGATCACGTCGCCGTCCAGGCCCGCGAGACCCTGGGCAACCTGCTGCGGGACCTGCGCGACCCCCGTGGGGCGTCCGAGCAGTACCTGCTGGCCGCCGAGACCGCGAAGGGCTGGGACGACCCCGGAGCGCAGGCGCACTTCGCGCAGCTCGCCGCCGAGGGGCTGGCCGCCTCCGGCCTGCGCACCGAGGCGGAGACGGCGTACGGCCGGGCGCTGGAGCTATGGCGGCGGACCGGTGACAACCCGGTGGCCGAGGTGCGGGTGCTGCGCTCACTGGCCTGGCTGATGGTCCAGGACAACAGCGTCTCCGTGACCACGACGGTGCCCCGCGCGCGGAAGCTGATGGAAGAGGCGGCGGACGTCCTGGACGGCGCCGAGGAACCGGGACTGCGCTACGAACGCGCGCAGACCTGGCAGCAGCTCGCCGACCTGGTGATGGAGCAGCTCTACGACTACGACTACGACGGCGCGGACGAGGAGGACAGCATCGACGAGGGGCAGGCGGACAGCGAGACGCCGGAAGCGCCCACCGCCGCCGACACGGCCGTACAGCACGAGGCGATAGCCCTGTGGGAGCGTGCCGCGGCCCTCTACGCCGGACTGGGTCAGGATGCCCTGGACTCCCGCGTCCAGTGCCTGACCCGCGCGGCCTGGAGCGAACGTGCCCTTGACCGGCAGGACGCGGCCCTGGCCCGCCTGACCGCCCTCCGGGACGAACTGGCCGCACAGGAAGGGGAGACGGCGCGCGCTCTGGTGGCCGAGGTGGAGACGACCATCGGTCACATGCGCTGACCGCTGACCGGTGCCGGGTTTCGCCCTACTGACCGAACGCGGACAGACCGGTCCGGAGGTCGTCCAGGTTCATGACGGGCTGGAGAGACACCTTGGCACCGGTGTGGAACAGCGGCTCCACGGTGGGCGGGATCTCGGAGGCGTCCTTCATGTCGAAGACGAGCAGAAAGGAACGGTCACCTTCGCGGTCCATGAAGTAGGCCGCCTCGGGTTCGAGTTGTTCGACAACGCCCTCGATGATCTTGGGCAGCGTCCCGTCGGAGACGGCCTGGTTCGCCATCGCGGTGTCCAGTCGTGCGGTCATCATCATCCTCATGACGCTCCACCCTCTCGGCGGACCGCGCCTGGCACCCTGTGCCTGCGCACGAGGGACAAGCCCCGGGCGCGCTCAGTCCCACCCTCCCCCGGGGCGACAACGCCCGCAACACAGGGGGCGGCGGCACGCGCGACGCGGACCGTAGGCTCGGCTCCATGAGTTTGCGCCTGAGCACAGTGATTCTGCCGATCCACCGCTGGACCGAAGGACGGGAGGTGTGGCGGCGCGCCGAGGAGCTGGGCTTCGACGCCGCCTACACCTACGACCACCTGTCGTGGCGGGTGCCGTTCCGGGACGGCCCGTGGTTCGGCGCGGTCCCCACCCTGACGGCCGCCGCCACCGCCACCTCGCGGATGCGCCTGGGCACGCTGGTGACCTCGCCGAACTTCCGGCATCCGGTGCCCTTCGCCAAGGACCTGCTCTCGCTCGACGACGTGTCGGAGGGCCGGATCACCCTGGGCGTCGGCGCGGGCGGTACGGGCTTCGACGCCACGGTGCTGGGGCAGGAGCCGTGGTCGCCCCGGGAGCGGGCCGACCGGTTCGCCGAGTTCGTGGCGCTGCTGGACCGGCTGCTGTCCGAGGACTCCGTGACGTACGACGGCACCTTCTACTCCGCGTCCGAGGCGCGGGACATCCCGGGGTGTGTGCAGCGCCCCCGGCTGCCGTTCGCGGTGGCCGCGACCGGTCCGCGGGGGATGAAACTCGCGGCGAGGTACGGGCAGGCGTGGGTCACGACGGGCGATCCGAAGCTCTACGAGACGGGGACGCCGGAGGAGTCGCGTGACGCGATTCGCGGGCAGGTCGACCGGCTGGGCGAGGCCTGCGCGGAGATCGGCCGGGAGGTGGCCGGGGTGGAGAAGATCCTGCTCACCGGCTTCACCCCGGACCGGACCGGGCCGCTGCAATCCGTCGACGCCTTCGTGGACTTCGCGGGCAGGCACGCCGAGATCGGGATCACCGAGATCGTGATCCACCAGCCCGTCCCCGACACGGACTTCGCCGTGGACCCACGGGTGTTCGAGCGGATCGCCACGGAGGCGCCGGCGCAGCTCGGCCGGTAGTCGCGGCGTGGGGCGCGCCCGCTAGCCGGGGAGGCGGAGGAAGCGGGGCGGTACGGAGTCGGTGAGCCAGACTCCGTTCGCGCTCACGTGGAAGACCAGGCCGGCGCGGTGCATGGCCCCCGCGTCCACCGCCAGCACGACGGGCCGGCCACGGCGGGCGCCGACCCGGGTGGCCGTCTCCCGGTCGGCCGAGAGGTGGACGTGATGGCGGCGCATGCGGCGCAGCCCCTCGGCGCGGATCGCCTCCAGGCTGTGGGGAGCGGTGCCGTGGTAGAGGTACGCGGGCGGCTCGGCCGGCGCCAGTTCCAGGTCGACGGCGACGGTGTGGCCCTGGTTGGCCCGGATCCGGTCGCCGTCGACCGTGAAGCGCCGCTTGTCGTTGACGGCCACCGCGTGGTCCAGATCCGCGCGGCTCATCCGGAAGCCGTGCGCGGCAGCGGCGTGGAGCAGGTCGTCGATCGCCACCCAGCCGTTCGGGTCGAGGGTGATGCCGATCCGCTCGGGCTGGTGGCGCAGGTGTTTCGAGAGGTACTTGGACACCTTCACGGTGCGTCGTTCATCGGATGTTCCGGTCATCCGAACAGCGTGCCGGTCGACCGGTCCGTCGCGCCAATCATTTGAACCCTTTTCGATCCACAGGTTTGATCCACAGCCAACTCGACTTATCCACAGGCAATTTGGCGATGCTGTGGACAACGAGGGGGCCGTTTAACCTATTTGGGGAATATCGCTGCTTTGTCGCGTGGTTGGGGCGAGGGCGTCCAAGGTCCGTGTCTGGAGCTCCCGTTCGGTGGCCGCCGTGACAAAGGCCGCCACGTTCGCCGCGCCAACCAGCGCCTCCACGGCCTGGACCGTGGTGACGGGCAGAGCCACCTCCCCGGTCTCGACAGGCTCCGGAGACGCTCCCTCCCTCGCGAGCCGCCGCCCGAGGTGGCGGCGGTCGGCGATCTGCTCGACCCGACCGCGAAGTTCCCTGAGGGGGCCGGACATCGCAGGGAGCGGGACACCGGCCGCGTACAACTCGGCCGCCACGGACAGCTCCTGGGGACTCGGCACCAGGAAGAGGTCGTCGCGCCCGGGAATCCTTTCCAGGACGCCGAGTTCCAGCGCCTCGGCGACCGCCCGGTCGTCCGGTTCGCCACCGAACCGCTCGTCCAGCTCCGCCCGCGAGATCCTGGCCGCCTCCCCGTCCGTCCACGGTCCGTCCACCTCGGCGACCAGCCCCAGCACCCCGCCCAGACCGCGCCCCGTGTCCCACGCCTCCCGCAACTCCTTGATGGCGGCCAGCGAATAGCCCCGGCCCAGCAGGTCGGCGATCTGCCGCAGCCGGGCGAGGTGCGTCTCCCCGTACACGTTGGCCCGCCCGCGCCGCTCGGGCCGGGGCAGCAGCCCGCGGTCCAGGTAGCCGCGGATCGTACGGACCGTGGCGCCGCTCGCCCGCGCCAGCCCCTCTATCCGGTACTCCGCGCTCACGCCTCCTTCCCCGGAGCCGCCCGCCCCGCCCCGGCGGCCGCACGGGCCGCGGGCGAGGACGCGAGATAGGCGACGGCCAGGCCCAGCGACCCCTCCTTCGAGGGGTGGTAGGACCGCCGGAGGTAGCGGGGTACCGCGGCGGCGAGTTCACGCCACGGGGGCAACAGCCCCTTCCTGACCCCCCTGGTGTGCGCGAGCGGCGTGTAACGCAGCCGGCCCGCGAGCTGCGGATCGTGCCGGATCAGATAGGTGGCCCCCCGGGTCCACAGCCACAGCAACGCGGGCGCGGTGACCGCCATCGTCCCCACCCTGCGTATGTACCGCAGAGGTTCGGGGCCCCCGCAGTGCTGGTACATGTCGAACGCCACCGCCCGGTGCTCGACCTCCTCCGCGCCGTGCCAGCGCAACAGGTCCAGCATCGTCCCGTCGGCACCGGCCCGGTCCAGCGCGTCCGCGCGCAGGATCCAGTCGCCGAGCACCGCCGTGAACTGCTCTATCGCGGCGACGAACGCCAGCCGGTAGAGCAGCCATCTCCCGGCGGGGAACGGGATGCCCCAGGGGGGCCGCTCACCGAGCAGCCGGTCGAAGAGGTGGTCCACCTGGCGGGTGTACGCCGCTGTGTCCAGCTTCTGTTCGGCGAGGTGGTCGAGCACGTAGGAGTGCTGCACGCTGTGCGTGGCCTCCTGGCCCATGAAGCCCTTGACGTCCTGGAGCAGTCGCGGATCGGTGACCAGGGGCAGAGCCTCCTTGAAGACCCGGACGAACCACCGCTCCCCCGCCGGCAGCAACAGGTGCAGGACGTTGATGACATGGGTGGCCGTCGGTTCGTCCGGTATCCAGTGCAGCGGAGTCCGCCGCCAGTCGAACGACACCCGGCGAGGCACGATCGCGTACTGCTCCCCGGGCCCCCCGCGCTCCCCGGAGGCCCCGGAGTCCTCCGACTTCTCCTGCCTCTCGTTGCCGTCGGCCTTCACAGCGGCGGCTCCACCCGTGCGACCGCGCGCAGCGCCCCGGACGCGACCCGGGACAGGAACAGTCCCCCACGGGCCTCCGGGGTGACCGGCACCACGGCCTGGTTACGGACCACCGCGCGGAGCACCGCGTCCGCGACCTTCTCCGGCGGGTAGTCGCGCAGCCCGTACAACCGGGCCGCCTTCTTCCTGCGCCGCGACTCCTCCTCGGCGGAGACACCCGTGAAACGCGCGGTCGAGGTGATCCCGGTGTTGACGAAGCCGGGGCAGATCGCGGAGACGCCGATCCCCTGCGCACTCAACTCCGCCCGCAGGCATTCGCTGAGCATCAGGACCGCCGCCTTGGACGTGCAGTACGCGGACAGCGCCTTCGAGGGCTGGTAGGCGGCGGCGGACGCGGTGTTGACGATGTGGCCACCCTGTCCGCGCTCCACCATCTGGCGGCCGAAGAGCCGGCAGCCGTGGAGAACGCCCCAGAGGTTGACGTCCAGGACCTGCTTCCAGTCCTCGGCCGAGGTGTCGAGGAAGGGCCCCGACAGCCCTGTCCCGGCGTTGTTCACCAGGACGTCGACGACCCCGTACTCCGTGGCGACCCTCGCGGCGAGCTTCTCCATCGCCTCGCCGTCGCTCACGTCGGTCCGCTCCGCCCAGGCCTCCGGCGCACCGATCAGCCGGGCCAGTTCCGCCGTCCTGGCGGCCCCTTCGGCGTCCCGGTCGACCGCCACCACCCGTGCGCCCGCCTCGGCGAACGCGAAAGCCGTGGCTCTGCCGATCCCGCCCGCCGCGCCCGTGACCAGCACGAGCCGACCGCCGAAGCGCCGCCCGTACAACCCGGCCGCTCTGGCCGACGGGGCCGGCCGGACCGCCGAAGCCGCGGGCGCCTCCCGGACCGTCCCGACCGCCGTGGCCCCGTCCGGCCGCCCGCCTCCCTCCCGGTCCTCGTGCCGTGCGACGAACTCACCGATCCAGGAGGCCAGCTCAGCGGGACGCGTGCGCGGCACCCAGTGCTTGCCGGGCAGCGAGCGCCGTACGAGATCCGGGGCCCACCGGTCCAGATCGTCGTAGAGCCGCTCCGACAGGAAGACGTCGTCGGTCGGTGTGATCAGCTGGACGGGTACGTGCGCGTAGGCGTGCGTACGGGGCCTGCGCAGCCGGGCCCGCACGTTGTCCCGGTAGAGCCAGGCACCGTGCGCCGCGTCCTGGGGAAGCGAGGCCGTCGGGTACGGAGTCGCTCCCTCGGGCCCCTGCTCCATCCGCCGCAGGATCGCGGGCCACCGCCGGCCGAGAGGCCCGCGCCAGGCCAGCTCCGGCAGCGCGGGCGTGTGCAGGGCGTACACGTACCAGGACTTGGCACCCTGACCCAGGAGTTGAGCGGCACCCCGGGGGGTGGGCCGGGACGCCCGCTGTGCGATCCAGTGCCCCAGGTGGTCCAGGGACGGTCCCGATATCGAGGTGAACGACGCGATGCGGCCCTCCGTCCGTGCCACGGTCACGAACTCCCAGGACTGCACGGAACCCCAGTCGTGCCCGACCAGATGGACCGGCCGGCCGGGGCTCACCGCGTCGGCCACCGCCAGGAAGTCGTCCGTGAGCTTCTCCAGCGTGAAACCGCCGCGCAGCGGAACCGGCGCCGTCGACCCGCCGTGCCCCCGCACGTCGTACAGCACCACATGGAAGTCCTCCGCGAGCCGTACGGCGACCTCCGACCAGACCTCCTTGCTGTCCGGATAGCCGTGGACGAGCACGACCGTCGGCCGCGCCGCGTCGCCCGACTCGGCCACGCTCAGCTCGATCCCGCCGGTCCTGACCCGCCGCTCACGCACGTCCCCGAGCCTGCCCGTACTCGTACCGTCGTTACTCAAGCCGCTGTCACTCGTACCGTTGTCACCCATGCCGCCGTCGCTCATACCGTCGTCTCCCAGCGCCGCACGTGCGGCAGATCGTCGTCCAGCCAGAACGCGCTCTGTTCCGGATCGGCCGAGTCGGTGACCACCAGGATCTCCTCGAACTTCGCCCCCGTACCGCGGAATCCGAGGTGGGGTTCGACCGCCCACATCCCCGGGGCCGGCGGATGGTCCGAGAAGCCGTACGGGCTCCACAGCGGCGACCAGCCCTCCCGGTGCCCGCGCACGGCGTCGCTCGCCAGCCCCTTGAGCGCCTGCGTGCCGAAGCCGAACACACGCGGGGACCAACGGCGTTCCTCGACCCGGTCCACCGTGTGGGCGATGACGCCGAACGGATACGCCCGATGACGATTGGCGTACCCCTGCTCGACCATCAGCCGGTCCACGTCCTGATAGATCGCGCGCAGCGTGCGCCGCTCCCGCACCTCGCGCAGGATCAGCTCACGGTGCGCCCGAAGATCATCGAGGAGCTTGTCGTGCAGACCGTTCTCACCGATCCGCCCCGAGAAACCGACGTCCGCCGAGAACCCGCGGTACACCGGCGCCAGATCGAGGATGAACGGCATCCCCTCCTCCAGCCGGCGCCCGGTGGGGAAGAACTGGAGCGGTATCCGGAAGCCGGTGAACGCCGTGCGGTCCCCGAACCACGCGAAGGGCAGGTGGAACCAGTCCCGGACACCCCGGACCTCCAGCCACCGCCGCAGCATCCGCGCGGCCTCGCGCTCGGTCACCCCCGGCCGCAGCCGCGCCGCCACCTCCTCCGCGCACGCGTACCCCAGACGCTGCGTCCGCCGGAATCCTTCCAGCTCGGCGACCGATCCGCCGATCGAGCGCCCCCGGCCCCGCTCCCGCACCCGTCCTCGCCCCCGCCCGTGCTCCCGCACCCGCACCCCATCCCACGTCGCTGTGTGTGTTCGGAAAGTGACACTCCCGAATGTGACAATCCCCGGCGGCCACGTCAAGGCCGTGGGGTTACCTGTGGAAACCGGTCGGCGAGCCGGGGTGGAGGCGCCGTGCGGCCCGCCCGACCCGCACGCCCTTACGGGTTCCGTACATCTCGAGGGGGAGGCCGATCCAGCCGTCAGGTCTGACGACCCCTGTGGCCCGCGCCACTACCTTCGGAGTGTGACTGTGATCGCGACTGAAGGTCTGAGCAAAAGGTTCCCTCGGGTAACCGCGCTTGACCGGCTCTCCCTGGACATCGGACCCGGCGTGACCGGCCTGGTGGGCGCCAACGGAGCCGGCAAGTCCACCATGATCAAGATCCTGCTGGGTCTGTCCCCCGCCACGGAAGGCCGGGCCGCGGTGCTCGGGCTCGACGTCGCCACCAGTGGCGCCGCCATCCGGGAGCGCGTCGGGTACATGCCCGAGCACGACTGCCTGCCACCGGACGTCTCGGCCACCGAGTTCGTCGTCCACATGGCGCGCATGTCCGGACTCCCCCCGACGGCGGCCCGCGAGCGCACGGCGGACACGCTGCGCCATGTCGGCCTCTACGAGGAGCGGTACCGCCCCATCGGCGGCTACTCGACCGGCATGAAGCAGCGCGTCAAGCTCGCGCAGGCCTTGGTCCACGACCCCCAACTCGTCCTCCTGGACGAGCCCACCAACGGCCTCGACCCGGTCGGCCGGGACGAGATGCTCGGCCTGATCCGCCGGGTCTACAGCGACTTCGGCATCTCCGTCCTGGTGACCTCGCACCTCCTGGGCGAGCTCGAACGCACCTGTGACCACGTGGTCGTCATCGACGGCGGGAAGCTGCTGCGCTCCAGCTCCACCAGCGACTTCACCCAGATCACCACGACCCTCGCCGTCGAGGTCACCGACACGGACACCCACCCCGACGGCACGCGGACCCTCCGCGAGCACCTCACCTCGGCGGGGCTGACGCTCCACGCGGGCATGGAGGAGGGGCTGCCCGGGGCCGGGCACATCCTGCTGATCGAGGCCGCGGGGGAGGAGACGTACGACGTCGTCCGCGACACCGTCGCCGAACTCGGGCTCGGCCTCGTACGGATGGAACAGCGCCGCCACCACATCGCGGAGGTCTTCCGCCCCCAGGCTTCCGGAACAGCGGACCCCGCTGGGACGGACCCCGCCGGGACGGACCCGGCCGGGACTCAACCTGCCGCACACGCGGGAGCCACCGTTCCCGCGACAGCCGCCACCGCCGACGAGCAGTACGCACTCCAGAAGGGAGGAGACGGAGATGAGCGCTGAGACCGAAGCCCCCGCCGGCACCCCCCTGGGGGCCGACACCACCCGTATCCACAACATCGGCTACCGCAACTACGAAGGCGCCCGGCTGGGCCGCGCGTACGCCCGCCGCTCCCTCTACTCGCAGTCCCTGCGGGGCTCGTACGGCCTCGGTCGCTCGGCCAAGTCCAAGGTCCTGCCCATGATCCTCTTCGCGGTGATGTGCCTGCCCGCCGGGATCATCGTGGCGGTCGCCATCGCGACCAACCTGAAGAGCCTGCCGCTCGACTACACACGCTACGCGATCTTCACCCAGGCCGTCATCGGCCTCTACCTCGCGTCGCAGGCCCCCCAGTCCGTCTCCCGCGACCTGCGGTTCAAGACGGTCCCCCTTTACTTCTCACGCCCCATCGAGCGCGTGGACTACGTCCTCGCCAAGTACGGCGCGATGTCCTCGGCGCTCTTCGTCCTGACCGCGTCGCCGCTCGTCATCCTCTACGCGGGTTCCCTGCTCGCGAAGATGGACTTCGCCGACCAGACCAAGGGATTCGGACAGGGGCTGGTATCGGTGGCGCTGCTCTCCCTCCTCTTCGGCGGACTCGGCCTGGTGATGGCCGCGTTCACCCCGCGCCGCGGGTTCGGCGTCGCCGCCGTGATCGCGACCCTGACCATCACGTACGGCGCCGTCAGCACGGTCCAGGGCATCGCCGTCGGGACGGGCTCGGACGGCGCGGCCAAGTGGCTCGGCCTCTTCTCGCCGGTCACACTCATCGACGGCGTACAGACCGCGTTCCTGGGCGCCTCCTCCAGCTTCCCCGGCGGCGTGGGCCCCTCGGCCGGCCTCGGCGTGCTCTACCTGCTGGTCGTCCTCGCGCTCATCGCCGGCTCGTACGCCGTCCTCATGCGCCGTTACCGGAAGGTCGGGCTGTGACCACCATCAACATCGAGCACGCCTCCCGCTGGTTCGGGAACGTGGTCGCCGTCAACGACGTGACCATGACCGTCGGCCCCGGCGTGACCGGACTGCTCGGCCCCAACGGCGCCGGGAAGTCCACCCTCATCAACATGATGGGTGGTTTCCTCGCCCCCTCCACGGGAACGGTCACGCTCGACGGAGCGCCGATCTGGCGCAACGAGTCCGTGTACCGGCAGATCGGGATCGTGCCCGAGCGCGAGGCGATGTACGACTTCCTCACCGGCCTCGAATTTGTCGTCGCCAACGCCGAACTGCACGGCCTGGGCGCGAAAGCCGCCCACACCGCGCTCGCCACGGTCGAGATGGAGTACGCGCAGGACCGCAAGATCGCGACGTACAGCAAGGGCATGCGCCAGCGCGTGAAAATGGCGTCCGCGCTGGTCCACGACCCGTCGGTGCTGCTGCTCGACGAGCCGTTCAACGGCATGGACCCGCGCCAGCGCATGCAGCTCATGGATCTGCTGCGGCGTATGGGCGCCACCGGCCGTACCGTCCTCTTCTCCTCCCACATCCTCGAAGAGGTCGAGCAACTCGCCTCGCACATCGAGGTGATCGTGGCGGGACGGCACGCCGCGAGCGGTGACTTCCGCAAGATCCGCCGGCTGATGACCGACCGGCCGCACCGCTATCTCGTACGGTCCAGCGACGACCGCGCGCTCGCCGCCGCGCTGATCTCCGACCCGTCGACGGCCGGCATCGAGGTGGACCTCGCCGAGGGCGCGCTGCGCATCCAGGCGGTCGACTTCAGCCGCTTCACCGCACTGCTGCCGCGGGTCGCCCGTGAGCACTCCATCCGGCTGCTCACGGTCTCGCCCTCGGACGAATCCCTCGAGTCGGTCTTCTCCTACCTCGTAACGGCCTGAGCGCCCAGAAAGGAGCTGTGACGTCATGTACGACCCCACAGTCGCCCGGCTCACCTACCGGGCCCTGCTCGGCCGGCGCCGGGCCGCGATCCTCTTCGTCCTGCCCGCCCTGCTGATCGTCATCGCGATCGCCGTCCGCGCCTTCAGCGGTGCGGACGACCAGGTCGCGTCGGACGTGCTGGGCGGCTTCGCCATCGCCACGATGGTGCCGCTGATCGGCGTCATCGCGGGTACGGGAGCGATCGGCCCGGAGATCGACGACGGCTCGATCGTCTACCTGCTGGCCAAGCCGCTCAAGCGGCCCACGATCATCTTCACCAAGCTGATCGTGGCGATCGCCGTGACCATGGCCTTCTCCGCCGTCCCCACGTTCATCGCGGGCTACATCCTGAACGGCAACGGCCAGCAGATCGCCGTCGCCTACACCGTGGCCGCGCTCGTCGCGTCGATCGCGTACAGCGCGCTGTTCCTGCTGCTCGGTACGGTCAGCCGGCACGCGGTGGTGATCGGCCTGGTCTACGCGCTGGTCTGGGAGACCCTCTTCGGCAGCCTCGTGGCGGGCGCCCGCACGCTGAGCGTCCAGCAGTGGGCGCTGGCACTCGCGCAGAAGATCGGCGGCGACGGCATCATCACCTCGGACGTGACACTGCCGACGGCGGTGGCGCTCCTGGCGGTCGTCACGGTGGCCGCGACCTGGTACGCGGGTCAGAAGCTCCGGACGCTGACGCTGGCGGGCGACGAATAGCCGAAGCGGACGACCCGAATCAGACGACTCGAATCGAGCGGACCGCCGCGTGTGACGCAACCCCTGCCCGATAGGCGGGGGTTGCGGCGTAACTGTACGCTTATCGGCTCGTTGTCCAGGTTGCGTGGAGGCAACTGGAGTTCGTGACGTCGAGCGTTCGTGAATCTGAGGATTGCCGGTGAAGGGTCGACAGCCCCGCCGGTCATTGAGTGAGTAGCACCGTGAGCCGACCTCCGCCCCTGAAGCCCGGGGAGAGGGCCGACCATCATCGGTTTCACGAACGGAAGGCATCTCCATGCCATCGGAAGTCGCCTTGCTCGAATCGCGCACCATGCGCGCCGAGCACCTGGGGCGGGTCGACGCCCTCGACAAGGTCAAGGCCCTTGTCATGCTCCCGGATGGAATTCACATCCGCACAGAGGACGCGTCCCGGTACTTCGAAGTATCCACAGACGTCATCAGGCAGTTGACGGCACGGCACCGGGCGGAGCTGACCGAGAACGGGATGCGCGTGCTTCGAGGCTCTGACCTGCGAAGCTTTCATAGTGACAACATGTCACTCTCATCGGGGGGTGGCGGAAGTTATCCACAGAGGCGCTCCAGCCTGACCCTCTACAGCCGCCGTTCCGTCCTCAACATCGCGATGCTGCTTCGCGACAGCGACATCGCCCGGTGCGTCCGTACGTACCTCCTCGACGCCGAAGAGGGCTGGCGCGAGGGGTACGTGTCCCTGGACCGGCGCCTCACCAACGTCGAGGCCTGCCTCGGCGGAGTCGGCGTCGCCCTCCAGGAACTGGGTCCCGTCCTGAACCGGATGTCCATCCGGCTCGACAACCTGGACCGGCGACTGGACGCCACCAACAAGGTGGTGGCGGCGATGAGCCACCGGCTGTGCGCCATGTCCGACGACATCAAGCGCATCGACGGCAGGGTGGACGACGTCGTGCACGAGCTGAGGGATCTGCGCCGCGGCCGTAGGCGCCGCTGATCCGGTAGGAGGCCCGTGCCTGTCCGTCCGGGCGGACGTCCGTCCCTCGGGCGGCAGGCACGGGCCGCCGTACCGTACGTACCGCTCACCGCGTCGCGTACCGCGTGCTTCGTGCCGCCCGTAATTCGGTGGCGTCGAACCGGCCTACCGGGCACAGTGGTCGGTGTTGGAGCACCACCACAGGACCGGGAGAGGAGCGCGGCGATGACGGGGAGTTGCAGTCCGTCGAGTTCCCACCAGGGCAGCGTCGCGCAGGCTCCGGAGTAGCCATCATCTGCTCCGCGTAGCCGCCGACACACCGCCCGGGGCGGCCGCTTCGAGCGCGCACACGCGCGGGCCGCCCTTCCCGGAGGATTGGCCGAGTGGTAAGGCAGCGGCTTGCTAAGCCGTCGTCGGGGCACACACCCCCCGCGCGCGTTCGATCCGCGCATCCTCCGCGCAAGGGCCAGGAAAGCCATGCACCCACAAGGCACCCCGGACCTACGAAGTCTCAGCCCTGAAGCAGCAGCTTCTCCAGCACCACCGCGATGCCGTCGTCCTCGTTCGACGCCGTGACCTCGTCGGCCACGGCCTTCAACTCCTGGTGCGCGTTGGCCATCGCCACGCCGTGCCGCGCCCAGCCGAACATCGGGATGTCGTTCGGCATGTCTCCGAACGCGATCGTGTCCGCCGCCTTCACGCCCAGCCGGCGCGCCGCCAGCGATAGCCCTGTGGCCTTGCTCAGCCCCAGCGGCAGGATCTCCACCACACCGGCGCCCGCCATCACCACCGCGACCATGTCACCGACCGCCGCCCGCGCGACCCGCGTCAACTCGTCGTCGTCCAGGACGGGATGCTGGATGTACACCTTGTTCAGCGGCGCCGAGAACATCCTCACCGGATCGTCCTCGGACACCGATGCGAGCGGCCCCTCGTGCACCCGGTAGCCGGGGCCGAACAGCACCTCGCCGTCCAGGCCGTCCTGGCTCACGGCCAGCGCCAGCGGGCCGACCTCCGCCTCGATCTTGGCCAGCGCCGCTCCGGCCACCTGCCGGTCCAGCGTCACCGACGTCAACAGCCTGTGCTCACCCGCGTGATAGACCTGCGCGCCCTGACCGCACACCGCCAGACCGTCGTACCCGAGGTCGTCGAGGATGCGCCGGGTCCACGGTACGGCGCGCCCCGTCACGATGATGTGAGCGGCGCCCGCCGCGGTCACTGCGGCGAGCGCTTCACGGGTGCGGGGGGAGACTGTGGAATCCTCACGCAGCAGCGTGCCGTCGAGGTCGGTCGCCACAAGCTTGTACGGGAACGGCGCCCCCGTACCGGCGGAGTCGCCGGCCGAGGAGGCCGAAGAAGCCGAGGAAGCCGAAGCGGCGGCGGCGTCGCTCACTTGGCGATCGGCTCCAGGACCTCACGCCCGCCCAGGTACGGACGGAGCACCTCGGGCACCCACACGGAACCGTCCGCCTGCTGGTGGTTCTCCAGCAGCGCCACGATCGTGCGCGGTACGGCGCACAGCGTGCCGTTCAGCGTCGACAGCGGCTTGACCTGCTTGCCGTCCCGCATCCGGATGGACAGCCGGCGGGCCTGGAAGCCGTCACAGTTGGACGCCGACGTCAACTCGCGGTACTTGCCCTGCGTCGGGATCCACGCCTCGCAGTCGAACTTCCGCGAAGCGGAGGCACCCAGATCACCCGAGGCCACGTCGATCACCTGGAACGGCAGTCCGAGAGCGCTCAGCCACTGCTTCTCCCAGTCCAGCAGCCGCTGGTGCTCGGCCTCCGCCTCCGCCGGGTCGACGTACGAGAACATCTCGACCTTGTCGAACTGGTGGACCCGGAAGATGCCCCGCGTGTCCTTGCCGTACGTCCCCGCCTCGCGGCGGAAGCACGGCGAGAAGCCCGCGTAGCGCAGCGGCAGCTTGCCGGCCTCGATGATCTCGTCCATGTGGTACGCGGCGAGCGGGACCTCCGACGTACCGACCAGGTAGTAGTCGTCCTTCTCCAGGTGGTACACGTTCTCCGCGGCCTGGCCGAGGAAGCCCGTGCCCTCCATCGCGCGCGGGCGGACCAGCGCGGGTGTGAGCATCGGGACGAGGCCGGCCTCGGTGGCCTGGGCGATCGACGCGTTCACCAGCGCGAGCTCCAGCAGCGCGCCGATCCCCGTCAGGTAGTAGAAGCGCGAGCCGGACACCTTGGCGCCCCGCTCGACGTCGATGGCGCCCAGCGACTCGCCCAGCTCCAGGTGGTCCTTGGGCTCGAAGCCCTCCGCGGCGAAGTCGCGGATCGTGCCGTGCGTCTCCAGGACGACGAAGTCCTCCTCGCCGCCCACCGGGACGTCGGGGTGCACCACGTTGCCCAGCTGGAGCAGCAGCCGCTTGGCCTCGTCGTCGGCCTCGTGCTGCGCGACGTCGGCCGCCTTGACGTCGGACTTGAGCTGCTCGGCCTTCCTGAGCAGCTCGGCCTTCTCCTCGGGCGAGGCCTTGGGGATCAGCTTGCCGAGCGACTTCTGCTCGGAGCGCAGCTCGTCGAAGCGGAGGCCGGACGACCTGCGCCGCTCATCGGCGGAGAGCAGGGCGTCGACGAGCGCGACGTCCTCTCCACGGGCGCGCTGGGAGGCGCGGACACGGTCGGGGTCCTCACGGAGCAGGCGAAGGTCAATCACCCCACAAGGCTACCGGTGCGCACCGACACCACCCCACTCGATATCGGCACGCGTGTCTCTTTGTCCTGCTTGCCGGAATTGTGCAAATTGGGAAAGTTGTGAAACGCGCGCATCCGTGAAGGAGAGGCTGACCCTGGAGGGTATTCGCCTCACGTCAATGAAAGTGATCCAATTCCCCGGAAAGGGGCAGTCGGGCCTCGCCGCCTTGACTCACCGTCCTTGTGGGGAAGGGGACTTGGGGGCGGCGACCGCGTTGAGTTGTCCACAGTGGGCTGTGTGTTACCGGCAAAGTTATCCACAGGCTGTGTGGGAGTTCTGTGGATGGTGGAAGCGATCATTCCGGGGTCTGCGTGCGGGGCGAAGAATTCCCCGCTCAAACCCACTTCACACACTCATTCGGGTGGGAATGGCTCACTCTGACGAGTTGGTCGCTGGAATTGGGGTGACACGGGCGACCTGGCGCCCTGTGGACGGGAGTGGGGCGACTGGGGTGATTTGTCGACTGTGCCGGGTTGGGTTATCGACTTGTCCCCAGGTCGAGAAGCAAGCCTGTGGATAACTTTGGTCTGCATCCACAGGCTGGCAAGGATGCGCAGGCCCGAGACGTACGCGTGCCGTGCGGAGGTGTACCGCGTGCACGTGCGCTGGGTTACGTGAGCCGGTCGCGGCCTCCGCGCTCAGGTCCGGCCGTCCTGGCTGCGCGCCAGCCAGTCCGCCGCCTCGATGAACTCGGCGTCCGAGGTGCCGGCCCGCAACTGCCCCGCGTCGGCCGCCGAC
This sequence comes from Streptomyces sp. SID3212, assembly GCF_009865405.1. Lineage (GTDB taxonomy): Bacteria > Actinomycetota > Actinomycetes > Streptomycetales > Streptomycetaceae > Streptomyces. The sequence continues at coordinate 15,969 of NZ_WWJY01001052.1, forward strand.
ACCCCCGCCCGGGGGTACGACCCCAGGAAGCGCACCTTGGGGCAGATCCGCTTGAGCCCCATCAGCGCCTCCCCCACCCGCCGGTCCGAAATGTGCCCCTCGGCGTCCACGGCGAAGCAGTAGTTACCGATGCCCGCGCCCGTCGGCCGCGACTGGATGAGCATCAGGTTGACCCCTCGTACCGCGAACTCCTGGAGCAGTTCGAGCAGTGCGCCGGGGCGGTCGTCGCCCAGCCAGATGACAACCGAGGTCTTGTCGGCCCCGGTGGGCGACGCGGGCCGCGCGGGCCGGCCCACGAGCACGAACCGGGTCTCGGCGTTCTCCGCGTCGTGGATCTCGGTGACCAGCGGCGTCAGCCCGTACGTCGCCGCCGCGAACTCACCGGCGAACGCCGCGTCGAACCGCCCCTCCTGCACCAGCCGCGCGCCGTCCGCGTTCGACGCCGCCGACTCCCAGAGCGCGTCCGGCAGATGGGTCCGCAGCCAGTTGCGCACCTGGGGCTGCGCGACCGGATGACCGGTCACCGTCTTCACCGCGGAGAGCTCCGTGCCGGGCCGTACGAGCAGCGCGAAGGTGATCGGGAGCAGCACCTCGCGGTAGATCATCAGCGGTTCGCCGGAGGCGAGTTCGTCGAGCGTGGCGGTGACTCCGCCCTCGACCGAGTTCTCGATCGGTACGAGTGCGGCCGCGGCGTCCCCGTTCCGTACGGCGTCGAGGGCAGCCGGTACGGACACCATCGGGATCAGCTCGCGCGTGGCGGCTTCCGGGAGCGTGCGGAGGGCTGCCTCGGTGAAGGTGCCTTCGGGGCCGAGATACGTGTAGCGCGTGGCCGACATACAGTCACCCTAATAGGCCGGTGGAGGTGCCCGCCCCGGGATCACGCCCCTGAGCGCTACCCGTACGGCGCCCAAGACTTGGGCCTGGGCCTAGGCCTCCAGGAGGCGCTGGCCCACGTACTCGCCCTCGCGTGCCCCGCCCGGCACCGCGAACAGCCCGCTCGCCTCGTGGCGAATGTACGCCGAAAGCGCGTCGCCGCGGTCGAGCTTGCGTTGCACGGGTACGAATCCCTTGAGCGGATCGGCCTGCCAGCAGACGAAGAGCAGCCCCGCGTCCGGCGTTCCGTCCGGGCCGATCCCGTCGTGGAAGGAGAAGGGGCGGCGCAGCATCGCGGCTCCGCCGTTCGCCTCGGGGGCGGAGATGCGCGCGTGTGCGTTGCCGGGGATGACGAGCTTGCCGTCGGGTCCGACGGTGTCGAGGGCGGGCTCGGTGTTCTCCGTCCCGCCGGTGAGGGGCGCGCCGTCGGCCTTGCGGCGGCCGATGACCAGCTCCTGTTTGTGGAGGGAGAGTTGTTCCCAGTCGTCGAGGAGCATGCGGATGCGCCGTACGACGGCGTAGGAGCCGCCCGCCATCCAGGCGGTGTCCTCGGAGGACGTGGTGTCGGCCGCGGGGGTGGCCGGCACGAAGACGCGCCGGTCGAAGTCGGGCTCGGACGGTTTGGGGTTGGCGGTGCCGTCGAGTTGGCCCATGAGGTTGCGGGCCGTCATGGGGTGCGGGGTCGCGCCGGGGGTGCGGTTGAAGCCGTTCATCTGCCACCGGACCCGGGCGGCGGAGCCCGCGTCCTTCTGGAGTGTGCGCAGCGCGTGGAAGGCGACCAGCGCGTCGTTGGCGCCGATCTGGATCCAGAGGTCGCCGTCGCTGCGCCTGCTGTCGAGGTGGTCGGAGGAGAACGGGGGGAGCGGGTCGAGCGCGGAGGGCCGGCGGCCGGTCAGGTTCGTACGGTCGAAGAAGGTACGGCCGAAGCCGAAGGTGACGGTGAGGGAGGACGGGCCGGCGTCGAGGGCGACGCCGGTGTCGTGGCCGGCTGCCGGTTCCCCGGCCATCAGTGCCCGGGCCGAAGCGGACCAGCGGCGCAGCAGGGCGCTCGCTTCCTTGCGTCCCGCTCCTGGCGCCAGGTCGAAGGCTACGAGGTGGCCCCGCGCGTGCAGCGGGGTGGTGATGCCGGGCTGGTGGGCGCCGTGGAAGGCGACGGTGTCCGTGCCGACGGTGGTCAGCGCGGTGACCGGGGCGGGCTCGCTGCGACCGGCGGCGGAGGCCGCGGCTCCGCCTGCGGCGCCGAGCGCCAGTCCGGCGGCTCCGACGGCGCCCGCGGTGCCGAGGAGGCGGCGGCGGGAGACGCCGTCCGGGCGGTCCTGTTCCTCCCGGTCGTTCAGCTCGTCTCGGCCGTTCCGGTCGTTCCGGTCGTTCCGGGCGAGGTTGTTCTGCCTGGTGTCGCTCACGGGGTCAGCCGATCTTCACGTTCTTGTCGACGGTGGTCTGGTCGATGTCGGAGGTCCGCACGGTCACCTGGAGCTTCCAGTCGCCCGGCATCGGGATCTGTACCCCGTCCGCGCTCCAGTGCCCGGCGGCGAACCGCTCGGGGACGATCGGCAGCGGCCCGATCTTCTGCGAGGTCAGGGTGAAGGCCACCTTCACCTCGGGCACGTCGAGGGGCTGACCGTCCGGCCCGTCTATGTAGAGGTGCATCAGGTTGGCGCCGGACGTGCCGGGGTCGAGGGTCACCTGGACCGTTCCCTTGCCGTTCTGGCCGCCGGTGTCGAAGGGCAGGGTGACGTCGACGGGTTCGGCGGTCGCGGACGCGCTGGCGGAGGCGCCTGTCCGGTTCGCTTCCTCTTCGGCGGTCCGGCCGGGCTCGGTCGACGTCAGTACGGTCGTGACGGCGAGGAGTACGACGGCGACGCCGGCCTCGGCCAGGACGGAACGGCGGAGTCCGGAGCGTTCGGTGTCGGCGTCGCGCAGTCGCTTTTGGCGTGCTGTCGCCATCGCGGCTTGCTGGCGGGCGAGCTGGGCAACTCTATGAGTATCGCCGACCGCGGTTGTGCTCGCGGCGACGGTCTCGGACCGGGTCCCCTGTCCGGTCGAGGTCTCCGACCCCGACGCGCTTTCCGCTCCGCTCTCGGCCGCCGCTCCGGCACCGGCCAGGACCGCAGCCCCAGACCCGCTCCCGGATCCCGTCCCCGCTGCGGCCTCAGCCCCCGCACCTGCCTCTGTCTCCGCGCTTGTCGCCGCGTCTGTCCCGGCCTCCGTCGATGCCTCTGTCGGCACCGGCGTCGGCTCTCCCAGCCGTGCGGTCCACCGCCGGGAGAAGAAGGCGATGGCGACCAGGACGGCGACCAGCCCGACCTTCACCAGGAGGAGTTGCCCGTATGACGTGTCCCCGAGCGCCGACCACGACCCGACCTGCCGCCAGGACTGGTAGAGCCCGGTCGCGGCGAGTACGACAACGCTGACGAACGCGGTGCGCGAGAAGCGCCGTACCGCAGCGGCCTCGATGGAGGGCGCCCGGTACAGCGCGACGAGCAGTGCTGTCAGCCCGCCGAGCCAGGTCGCCACCGCCAGCAGGTGCAGGACGTCCACCGGCATGGCGAGACCGGCCTGGATCCCGGTCGACGCGTGCTCGGAGAGCGCCCAGGTGGCGGCGATGCCGGACGCGACGACCACGCCGCCGACGGTGAGTCCGAAGGTGAGGTCCTTCTTCTCCTTCGCCTCGTCCTCGTTCGTGGGCGTTTCCCGGCGGGCGTACGCGCCGAAGAGGACGGCCACGAAGAGCGCGGCGGCGCCGAGGAGGAGCAGACGGGAGACGAGGGCGGTGCCGGACTTGGTGGTGAGGACGGCCCGCAGTCCGCCCAGGTCGAAGGCGTCGGCCAGTTCGCCCGAGCCGGTGTAGGGGGTGCGGAGCAGGAGGAGGACGAGCGTGGCGGCGGTGAGGGCGATCCAGCCCTGGACGACGAGCCGTTGCAGCGGCCGGACGGACGCGCCGCGCGGCCAGCTGCCGAGGACGAAGGCCGAGCCACCGACGAGGAGGATGAAACCGGCGTACGAGACGTAGCGCGCGACGTCGTAGAGGAAGCCGACCAGGCCGCCGCCGGCCTTCTCGGCGGGCAGGGTGGCCTCGGTCTTCGAGGGGGCGCCGATGGAGAAGGTGAAGGCGCCCGAGACGGGGTGGCTGTCGGCCGAGACGGCCTGCCAGGCGACGGTGTAGGTGCCGTCGGGCAGACCGGCGTGCAGGTCCACGGCGTAGCTGACGGTCTTGCCGCTGCTCAGGTTCCGGATCTTCTGGGTGTCGACCCGCTTGTTGCTCGGGTCGAGGACACGGATCGAGCTGTCGCTGAGGGCGACCTGCTCGGAGAAGGTGAGGGTGACGTCCTTGGGGGCGGTGGCGACCACCGCCCCGTCCTCGGGGGTGCTGCCGGTGAGTGCGGCATGCGCCGACGCCGTGCCGGACAGCACGGTGAAGACGGTGCCGAGCAGCACGGTGGCGACGAGCAGCAGTCGCACGAGCGGCGCGGCCGGTGCGGCTCCGAAGCGCGGGGCGGTGGTCGTCATGGTGTTCAGTCCCTCAGTTCTGGGCCGGGTTGTACGTGGTCTCCTTCACGGGAAGCTCGACCTTGATGGGGTCGGCCTTCTCGAAGTGCAGCTCGATGCCGATCTCCTGGCCTTGCTTCGGCTGCTGCTTGAGCTCGGCGAACATGATGTGGTTCCCGCCGCGTGCGAGATCCAGGGTGCCGCCCGCCGGGATGTCGAAGGACGTCACCTCCATCATTTTCTGGTCCTCGGTCTTGTGGATGGTGATGTTGTCGGAGAGGGCGCTGGTGACGGAGGTGAGTTTGTCGGCGGCTCCGCCGCTGTTGGTGACGACGAGGAAGCCCGCCGCGAGGTCACTGACCGGGCGTGGCATGTAGGCCCCGCTGACCTTCAGTTCGGGCGACTTCGAGGAGGTGGACGATCCGGACGAGCAGCCGACGAGTATCAACGCCAGTGCCAGGGCGGAGGTGAGACCACCGGCCACGACGAGACGCCGCGACGTGCGGGCGGCGGGCGCCGGCGCCGGGGCGGGGGCCGGTGCAGGGGCCGGGACGGGGGCGGCGGTGTCTCCCGTCACGGGTTCTCTCCCTTGATGATCTTCGGGAGGTCCTTGGCGTAGTCGTCCGAGGACGCGTCGTCGCCGTACAGGAGGTAGCCGGCGTCGGTCTTCGGTGAGAACGCGATGACCTGCGCTCCGTGCATGGAGACGACGGTGCCGTCCTTGTTCGTCGTGGCCGGGTCGATGCCGATGCCGATGCTGCGGGCGCCGGCCTGGATGGTCTTGAAGTCTCCGGTGAGCCCGACGAAGGAGGGGTCGCCGGCGGCGGGCAGCCACTTGGCGAGCGACGCGGGGGTGTCCCTGGCCGGGTCGGTGGTGACGAAGACGACCTGGAGCTTCGCCTGGTCCGCCTTGGGGAGGGACTTCTTGGCGATGGCGATGTTGCTCATCGTGGTCGGGCAGACGTCCGGGCAGTTGGTGTAGCCGAAGTAGATGAGCGTGGCCTTGCCCTTGGTCCGCTCGCGGAAGTCGTACGGCTTGCCCTTGGTGTCCGTGAGGACGAAGTCGGGCTTGGTGAAGGGCTGGTCGAGCACGGTCGCGGCCTTGTTCTTCGGCTGCATGGAGATGTCGGCGATCGGCTTGGCGGCGTCGCTGCCGCCGTCGCCGCCGCACGCGGTCAGGGTGAGTGCCGTCAGCACCGCGAGGGCGGCGGCGGTGGACACGGTCTTCTTACGCATGGGAGGTGTTTCCTGGTCGAGGGGTGCGGGATGCCGGTCCCGGGCACGCGGGTCCGTGAGGGCCTGGACGGTCGGTGGTCGGGCTGTGACGGCTCCGTCCGACGCGACTCCACCACGCCACCACGTCACCATGTCGTGGTGTTGTGACGTCGCGACATCACAGTCTCGCAAGGTCGCGACGTCACGGCTCCAAGGCGTCACAGCTCCGCGTGCCGCGGGTGACCGGCGGGTGCGGGGCCGGTCAGGCGGTGCGGCGGCGTCCGGCGAGGACGCCGAAGGCCACGCCCGCGACGCCGACGACGATGCCGACGATCCCGAGGACACGGGCGGTGGAGTCGCTGGTGTCGCCGGAGGCCGTCTCGGTCTTCGAGGTGTCGTGCGCCTCGCTGCCCTCGGCGGCGGGCTTGGCCGTGGCGTTGGAGGCCGGCGCGCCGTGCTCGTCCTCGGTGGCGGCGGTCAGCTGGAGGACGGGCGCCGGGTTCTCGGGCTCGGCCGCGCCTTCCTTCGGCTCCTCGATCCACCGGACGACGTCCTTGTTGGAGTACGTCTGGATGGCCTTGAACACCAACTGGTCGGTGTCCTCGGGCAGCTGGCTGAGGGAGACGGGGAAGAGCTGGAACTGGCCGGACGGGGTGCCGCCGCCGGCGGTCGCCGTCCAGGTGACCTTGGAGACCGCCTCGGTGATCTGGTTGCCGTGCAGCTCCAGCGGCTTGGCCAGCTTGGCCTTGGTGACGACGATCTTCCAGCCCGGGACGGGCTCCGGCATCACGGAGGCCAGCGGGTGGTCGGCGGGGATGTTCACCTCCAGCTGGGTGGTGTTGGCGTCGTCACGCTCGTTGGGGACCTTGAAGTTGACGATGGCCGAACCGCCCTTGGCGGCGACGCCGAGCGGCTGCACACTCACGTGCGCGGACGCCGGGCCCGCCAGCAGCAGGACGGCGGAGGCGGCGACACCGCCGGCCACGGTGACACGGGCGATGGTCGAACCGGAGAACTTCTTGGCTGGGAACACGGGAACACTCCACGGTGTGATGAGAAGTCAGTGATCGGGCGAGCGAGCTGATGCGATCGCGTGGGGAGGGCACGCGACGGCACGGCGACCACACCCCCGTGCCGAGCGGAGTGCGTCGCGTCAGGCGGCGAGAGCGAGGCCGGCCGGCGGCCCGCGCCTGATCACTGTGTGCTGGAGTGTCTCCCCCGCCGGTACCGGCGGGGGGCCGTACGAGGCACGCGGCAGGCGCGGGCCCGGATCGGGCGCACCGGGGAGTCCGGCACGCAGGGCCCGTACGAGAGAGAGGGCGGCGCGCAGGGAGCGCAGTTGAGCGTTCTCCCTGACCTCGCCGACGCCCCGCGCCGAGAGCCGGACGAGCCGGTGCAGCGCGAGGTCGCCGTGGCGCAGGAGCCAGCCGGTCACGAGCGCGGCCAGCAGGTGGCCGAGCACCATCGGGAGGGAGGGCAGCAGTCCGTCGGCGGACGCCATGGGGCCGACGTTCATGACCATGGCGTGGGCGCCGTGCGCGGCGGCCGTGCCGGTCGTTCCCGTGGCGCCGTGCCCGGTCAGGCTGATCCCGGCGTCGGCGACGATCCGCTGCGCGTCGACGGGGCTCAGCGAGACGGGGCCCGCGCCGCAGACCAGCTTGGCGGCCATCCTGATGAGCGCGTCGTTCGTGCCCGGTCCCGTGGGCACCACCATGTGCTGCTGCCCGAACCCGAAGAGGCTGTGCAGGGCGAGCTGTCCGCCCGTCAGGGCCGCGACGACGGTGGGGGTCGAGCGCGCGCGCCCGGCGAGCGGAGCGGCGACCGCGAAGACCCCCAGGAAGCCGAGGACCAGAGTCCACCAGGGGACGGGGGCGCAGGCGGCCAGGACGTGACCCGTCGCGGACAGCAGAACGCAGACCGCGGTGAACACCGCGGTCCTCAGCAGCCGTGGAGCGGCTGCGGCGCGAGCGACGTGATCGGACGACATGGCCGGGTCATCATCGCACTGCGCCCCGGGGCGGCGCAGGGCAGGTCCGGAAGGTCGTTCTCCGACCAGTTCGCGGGCCCGTCCGCCGCCATACACCGCGGTCCCCCGTCCACGCGTCCGCCGAACGGGGGCTAATGGGGGCTATCGGGGCCATCCGGTCGTCCGCGTGCTTACGGCACGCAGAGAGGGGCAATACGTATCGGTATGTCGAGCCGTGGCCGGGAGGCTGGAGCATGAGCATCTGGTGGTCTCTGCACCTGCGGCGCGAAGCCGCGAGCGTCCCGCTGGCCCGGCGCCTGTTCCTCGGCACGATGGAGACCGCGGGCGTCGACCCGGACGTCTCCTTCGACCTGTCCGTCGCGCTCAGCGAGGCCTGCGCCAACGCCGTGGAGCACGGGGGCGGCGAGGGGCCCGGCGAGGCGCCGGGGGCGTACCAGGTGACGGCCTATCTGGACGGCGAGAAGTGCCGTATCGAGGTGGCGGATTCGGGTCCGGGTTTCCCCGCGCGGCGGATGGTGCGCCGTACCACCCAGGTCGGCGGGGTCACAACCTCAACGGCGACCACGACCTCAACGGCGTCCGCGACCTCCACCGCCTCTGCCGGCCCCGTTCCCGGCCCCGTCCCCGCCGCCGTGCCGGCCGGGGTGACGGTGACCGTACCGGTGGCCCCGGCCCCCGCCCTGACCGCCGAGAGCGGCCGGGGTCTGTGTCTGATCGAGCAGCTGGCCGACCACGTGCACTTCCGCAACCGGCCGGGGCGCGGCGCGGTGGTCAGCTTCGACAAGATCCTCAAGTGGCGGGAGGGCGCCCTGCTCCGCGCCATGTGAGCACGGAGCAGGACGCCCTCCTGGTTCCGGTACGTGTCTCCACGTACCTTCACGTACCTGCCCGGCGCCTAGTTCTTCAGCGCCGCCATCCACGCCTCGACCTCGTCGGCCTGGCGCGGCAGTCCCGCGGACAGGTTCCGGTTCCCGTCCTCCGTCACGACGAGGTCGTCCTCGATCCTGACCCCGATCCCCCGGTACTCCTCCGGCACCGTCGTGTCGTCCGCCTGGAAGTACAGCCCCGGCTCGACGGTGAGGCACATCCCCGGCTCCAGCGTCCCGTCGGCGTACGCCTCGCGGCGCGCGGCCGCGCAGTCGTGGACGTCCAGGCCGAGCATGTGGCCGGTGCCGTGCAGGGTCCAGCGACGCTGGAGCCCCAGCTCCAGGACCTTCTCCACCGGCCCCTCCAACAGCCCCCATTCGACGAGCTTCTCGGCGAGCACGCGCTGCGAGGCGTCATGAAAGTCGTGGTACTTGGCGCCCGGCCTGACCGCCGCGATCCCGGCCTCCTGGGACTCGTACACCGCGTCGTAGATCTTCCGCTGGATCGCGCTGTAGCGGCCGCTGATCGGCAGCGTACGGGTGACATCGGCGGTGTAGAGGGTGTGCGTCTCCACGCCGGCGTCGAGGAGGAGCAGGTCGCCGGAGCGTACGGCTCCGTCATTGCGCACCCAGTGCAGGGTCGTGGCGTGCGGTCCGGCGGCGCAGATCGAGCCGTAGCCGATGTCGTTGCCCTCGACCCGGGCGCGCAGGAAGAACGTTCCCTCCAGGTAGCGCTCGCTCGTCGCCTCGGCCTTGTCGAGGACCTTCACGACGTCCTCGAAGCCGCGCACGGTCGAGTCGACGGCCTTCTGGAGCTCACCGATCTCGAACTCGTCCTTCACCGCGCGCGCCTCGGAGAGATGGACCCGCAGCTCCTCGTCGCGCTCCGCCGTGACCTTGTCGGTCAGCGCCGCCTCCACCGAGGCGTCGTGACCGCGCACGACCCGCACGGGCCCGGTGGCCTCCGCGAGTGTCGCGGTCACTTCGCGTACGTCCTTCGCGGGCAGGCCCAGCAGCTGCTCCGACTCGGCGAGGGAGTGCCGGCGGCCGACCCACAACTCGCCCTGGCCGTCCAGCCAGAACTCGCCGTTCTCCCGGTCGGAGCGCGGGAGCAGGTAGAGCGCCGCGTCGTGGCCGTCGTCCTGGGCGCCGTTCTTCCGCGGTTCCAGGACGAGGACGCCGTCGTGCGTCCGGTCGCCGGTGAGGTACGTGTACTCGGTACCGGCGCGGAAGGGGTACTCGGTGTCGTTCGACCGCGTCCTGAGGTTGCCCGCCGGGATCACCAGGCGCTCACCGGGGAAGCGCGCGGAGAGCGCGGCGCGGCGCGCGGCCGTGTGGGACGCCTGCGCGATCGGCTCCAGGCCGTGCAGCTCGGTGTCGGCCCAGCCGGACTTCATGTTTTCCGCGAGCTCGTCGGACACGCCGGAGTACAGACCGTTCTTCCGCTGTTTGATCGGCTTCTCTTCCGCTTCCGGGGTCTCCAGGGGGAGCTCCTCAGCCACGTCTTCTCCTCGACTCGAGTACGACTCTTCATACGACTCTGGACCGTCCTTCCATCGTATGTGCGAAGGAAAGAGGGTCCAGGTCGATGTGACGGGCTTGTGAGCAATCAGTCGAAACGGACCGCGAGCATCACGACGTCGTCGGCGGATCCGCCCCGGCCGGTCACCCCCGCCGCTGCCCCTGCCGCTGTTCCTGCCGCCGCCCCCGCAACCTCCCCCGGCAGCACCGCCCGCAGGACGTGGTCCGCGACCGCCCCCGGATCGTCCCTGGCCGCCTCCGGCACACTCGCCGCCGCCGCGTGCAGGCGCGCGAAGGCCCGGTCCATGGGCTCGCCGGTACGCCGCAGCAGCCCGTCGGTGTACAGCAGCACCGTTTCTCCTGGCTCCGGGAAAACCTCCACACTCGGCGCCTCCCAGCACGCCAGCATCCCCAGCGGCGCGGACAGGGACGTCTCGACGAACTCGGTGCGCCCCGCCCCCACGATCAGCGGCGGGGCGTGCCCGGCCCCGGCGAGCACGACCGACCCGTGGGCGGGTTCGGCGTACGCGAAGAGCGCGGTGGCCGTACGGGCAGGCTCGGTGAGCCGCAACAGCAGCTCCAGATCGGACAGTACGGCGACGGGGTCCTCGCCCTCCAGCACGGCGTACGCCCGCAGGGAGGCCCGCAGCCGCCCCATCGCGGCCACCGCGCCCGGCCCGGAGCCGCTCACCGACCCGACGGCCAGACCCACCGCGCCCTCGGGCAGGGCCAGGGCGTCGTACCAGTCACCGCCGCCGTACGGCCCCGTGCGGTGGCGCGCCGCGAGCCGGACGCCGGGGACGCGGGGCAGCCGGCCGGGCAGCAGTTCCCCGGTGAGGGTGGCCGTACGGGCGCGGGCGCGCTCCAGCTCCAGGAGAAGGGCGAGGTGCTCACTCGCGTACCGGGCGTAGAGGCCCACCAGATGGCGTTGCCGTTCGACCGGTTCGGCGGGTTCGTCGTAGAACCAGACGACGGCACCGAGCTTCTTCGGGTCCGACGTGTTCACGTCCGCCGTGTTCGTGCCCGCCGTGTACAGGTCCTGCGTGTTCACGTCCGCCGCGTTCCTGCCCGGCGTATCCAGGTCCGCCGCGCCCGCCGTCGCGAGCGGTACGGCGTAACTCGCCCCGTACCCCAGCCGCGCCGCCACCTCGCGCTGGCGCGGATCCAGCTCCGTGTCGCCGAGCAGGTCGGGCACGGCGACGGGTTCGGCGCGGCCGGCGGAACAGTCCAGGAGGCGCCCGTACGACGTGGCCCGGCGCGGCACCGTCTCCAGATGCCCCAGCTCGGCGTGGGCCAGCCCCAGGCCGAGCGTGGTGACCGGGCCGAGGCCGTCGCCCGGTTCGCACACGACAAGACCGCGCCGGGCGCCCACGAGGGCGGCCCCCGCGCGCAGGACCTCGTTCAGCGCGTCGTCCAGGGATCCGGTGCCGGCCAGGCGCTCGATCAGCTCGTGCAGGGTGGTGAGATCGGACACCCATCCGGCCAGCCGGTCCTGGAGCAGCAGCCCCGGCGGGGGTGTGAGGTCGTCGAGTGGTGCGGCAGTCTGCGCGGGGGCGGAAGCTGGTGGATCGATTCCAGCCACTTTCGGCAGGTTCGGAGCGCTCATGGCAACCGGCTCACCGGCCGGTACGCTCGGCGCGTTCCGTGCAATAGCATCGCAAACCCCCACGTCATTCTGCGCGGCTATCCATGCATCCACTCCATGGATTCACATCTACTCCCACAAGTGGGGCAATGTCCAGCATTGCCCTGGTGGGGCGGCGGCTAACTCGACCAGCCTGAACTTGGCGAAAAAATGACCCCCCTGATCAGGTTTTGCGATCGACTGAGTGAGTTCAACCTGGGGGATCTGCCGGGGCTGAGTTCACCTACGGTCCGGGTGGAGCGTCATTCCGAACGTGATGGGTACGTAAACGGTGACGGACAGGGGCAGTTGGGACCGCCCCGGAACCTGGCAGCAGGCCCGGGCGTCTTGTCCGCCGTAGGCCGCGCACCCCATCCCCTCGGAGTGGCGAGGAAAGTACGGAGTACAGCGGGAGAGCAAGCGCCATGCGCACGCCACCCCTCGCCACACTTTCAAAGAGGACAGCCCGCGGGCCCGACAGGTCGTGCCCGGCCCCGAGGCGGCGTCATGCGCCGCAGGCCTGGAACGCCTGTCCGTGCCCCCGGGTGCGGCGCGGCACAGCGCGAACGAAGCGTCGAACGCACAGCGGATGTACGCACAGCGAAATGATGCACACACATGGTGTCAGTGTCATGTGGACCTCGGCGTTCAACGGAAAGGAACGAGCGCTCATGCGCGAGATCCTCGGAAGGCGACGCAGGCTCCGGTTCCGGCGTAGGGGGAGGCCCGCCCAGCTCGACGCGGCCCTCACCTACGCCTCCTCGTGGAGATGGCCCGTCCTGCCGGGCGCCGGCCTGACGGCGGCCGGCGCACGCGGGACACGCGGTTACGGCTGCGCCTGCCCCGACCCCGATTGCGCCGTACCGGGCGCACACCCCTTCGATCCAGGACTGCTGGCGGCCACCACCGACGCGCGCATGGTGTGCTGGTGGTGGGGCAACCGCCCGACGGCTCCGATCGTGCTGGCCACCGGCGACAGCGCGCCGTGCGCGGTGAGCCTGCCGGCCGTCGCCGGTGCGCGCGCCCTGGCGGAGCTCGACCGGATGGGCATGCGCCTCGGCCCGGTCGTGGCAACGCCCACGCGCTGGTCGCTGCTGGTTTCCCCGTACACCCTCGAACAGCTCGGCGAGCTGCTCTACACGAAGGACTGGGTGCCCAGTTCGCTTCGCTTCCACGGCTCGGGCGGCTATCTCATGCTGCCCCCGTCCGAGGCGGCCGGCGGACAGGTCCGCTGGGAGCGGGCCCCGCTGCCCGGCTCGGCGGCGCCGTGGCTGCCGGACGTGGAGGCGGTCGTGGACGCGCTGGTCGAGGCGAGCACGAGCGCGCCGGACGGCGGGAGCAGGCTCGCGTACTGAGAGGTGAGCGCCGCGAGGCGAGCGCCGAAGGTGAGCGCCGAGAGGGCGCCGAGAGGTGAGAACCGAGAGCGGTACGGCGCTGCCGTGCCGCTCTCACCTCTGTTGTCACTCGTATGTCACTCGTACGGGTGTGAGCGGGCCCGAGAAGTGGGGAATTGGGCGCGCGGTGCGGCCGGACGGCCCATTTCGCCGATATCTTTCGCCCGACCGTCAGGAATTTCCCCGCACCGGCAGGTGGCCCCCATGAATCTGCGCGCGATCGGGCTCACGGCTGTGGTGGTGTGCACCGCACTGCTGCCGTTCGCCGCCTCAGCGGGACCCGCTTCCGGTCCGGCGCCCCTCCCGCGTTCTCTCGCCCCGTCGGCCGCGCCCTCGGTTCCCCTCCCGTTGCCGTTGCCGCTGCCGCTTCCGGCTTCACATCTGACCGGAATCGATGGGTCTCCGGCGGCGGGTGACCGGCCGGTCGCGGGAGGCGGTGCGGCGGTCCGTACGGCTGAGCGGTGCGGCCCCGAAGTCGCCTCCCCCGAGGGGATCGAGGCCCAGTCGTGTGTCCTCAGCGGGGGGCGCGACACCTGGGCGCGTACGTACTACCGCAACGCGACGGGGCGTGAACTGAGTGCCGTACTGAGCCTCATGGGCCCCGGCGCACGGACCGTACAGACGTATTGCGCGGTGGCGGCGGAGGACGAGCCGGCCACCTGTGAAACCCCTCGTGAACCGTCCCTGGGAGAGGCCTCGCGGTATCTGGCGATGGCGGAGTTCGCGGCTGCGGCGGAGGGTGGGGCGGAGGACGGGCAGAGCGCGGACGACGCGCCGCTGTTGCTGCGGTCGGGGAGCAACTCCCCGGGCCCCGGGGGCCGTTGAGCGAACGACCCGGTCCGGTCACGCGAACGCCCGGCCGCTGGCGACGGGGGATGCACCAGCGACCGGGCTTCTAGAACCGTAACAAGAGATCGGCGGTTAGCAAATTCGATCCGGTGTATTCGGACAATGAATTACCTGCCGGTAGGGAGGATGTGACAGGTGTCACCGCCCCCGGGGAAAACACCGCGACGGTGGTACGGAGACGGCGAATGGTGTCGTCCGGTGTCGGCGTACCGGTGTCGCCGTACCGCTGTCGACAGCGTCACCCTCAGCTGAGCGTCACCTGGCGGTTGGTGAGCCCGCCGCGCGCCCGGCGCTCGTCCCCGCTCAGCGGCGTGTCGGCCGCGAGCGCCACGGCCAGCCGCTCCGCGAACTCCGTCGCGGGCTTCTCGCACTCCTCCGCGCCCATCGTGCTCGGCAGGTCCCAGACCGGCACGGTCAGCCCGTGCGCCCGGAAGGAGCCCACCAGCCGGGTCCCCTCGCCGAGGCCCGACGTCCCGGCCGCGTGCAGCCGGGCCAGCGCGTCGAGAAGCTTCTCCTCGGGGTAGGGCATGACCCAGCGCAGGTGGTTCTTGGTGGGCGTCTCGCACCAGTACGCGGCGTCCGAGTGCGCCAGCAGGACGGTCGGGATCGCGGCCTCGTTGGCGCGTTCCAGGGAAGCGGTCACCTCGGCGGCGGCGTTCTCCGCGTCCGGCACCCAGAACTCGAAGCCTGGGTGCACCACCGGGCGGAAGTCCGCCTCGGGGTCCAGGAGGTCCTGGAGGCGCGGTCCGTCGGCGGGCGCCCGCTCGGAGGCGACGGGCGAACCGGGCTCGGCGGTCAGCGCACGCCGGAGTGTGTCGGCGAGGTCGCGGCTGAGATCGCCGGACGAGGTGTCGTTCTGGAGCGCGAGCAGAACGGATCCGTCGTCGCGGCGCAGCGCCGGCCAGGCCATCGGCAGGACGGTCGCGAGCGTCACGGACGGCACACCCTCGGGCAGCCCGCCCCTGAGGGTCAGTTCGACGGTCGCGGCGGGCACCAGCTCGCGCAGCGCGACCCAGTCGCACTCACCGGCCAGGCCCTCGAAGGGGCGCTGCACCAGCTCGGTCACGGCGTGCGCGGCGGAGCGGCCGTGGCAGGCCTTGTAGCGGCGGCCGGAACCGCACGGGCAGGGCTCGCGGGCCCCCACCACCGGGACCGGTCCGTCCTTGAGCTGCGCCGTGCTGGCCTTGGTCTGGGGGCGCTTCTTGGCCATGGTGAGGCTTTCTCCCGGTAGCGGCGGTGCGGTGTCGGCGCGAGCCTAGCCGTACCGGCCGGGGGAGTGGGTCCTCCGTACGGGTGTACGAACGGACGCGGCGCCCACCGCACGCTTCCCGCCACGCCCCACCGGGGCCCCGGCCAGGTCGGCCGGACGCCTGAACACCCCGATGCACGGACGCCCGTACGCCTGGGCGCCCGCATGCACGGACGCCCGGACCTGCCCTCAGCCCAACTCGTCGAAGGCGTCCGCGAAACCCAGATCGCCGACGTCGAGCCCGACGTCCATCCCGGGGCCAGTGACGCGCGTAGCGAAATCATCGCGGCGGTGTCCTTCGGTGACGAGCACCCACACCGTCACCTCACCGGACGCGCTGTCCCGTACACCCCAGTCCTGCGCCAGCGCACTGATGATGTTGAGCCCGCGCCCGCCGCGCGCCGTCACCGACGGTGTCGCCGGGACGGGCCGGGTGGGACCGCCCCCGTCCGTCACCTCGACCGTCAGCCGGCCCGCCTTGTCGACGTGCCAGGCCGCCCGGATGTCCCCGTCGCCGATGTCCGTACGCCCCAGCGGCCTGCCGTGCCGGCAGGCGTTGCTGAGCAGCTCGGAAAGGATCAGAACCGCGTCGTCCACCACTGCGTCCGACATCCCGCCGCGCCTCAACTGCTCACGCATCCGGCGTCGTGCCGCCCCTACGCCCGCAGGACCGTGGGGTACGGCCATGCTGGACGACGTGGGCGCCTCTTGTGCCACCAAAACCGTCACCCCCGAGACCTCCTTAGCCCCACGCCACGATGTGAATGCCCCATTGGCCTGGACCGGAAACCGGCCACAGGAGAGCCGTTGACGCACTCATGACTCTCGAACACAGTTCGAGCGCGCCGGTGCACTCCCCGGGCGGCGAACGCGCCTGGAGATCTCGGAAGATCTCAGACAGGGCGGCCCAACTGGGACAGGACCTGTTTGGGCCGGTTGGTGATGATTGCCTCGACTCCGAGGCGTACACACAGGTCGACGTCTTCCGGCTCATTCACCGTCCAGACGTGGACACGGTGGCCCGCTCTGTGCAGGCGGGCGATGTAACCGGGGTGGTTGCGGACGATCCGCATGCCGGGACCCGCGATCCGCGATCCGGCCGGCAGCCGCCCGTCGCGCAGCCGGGGGGAGACGAACTGCATCAGGTAGACGGTCGGCAGCTGGGGGGCGGCGGAGGCGATCCGGTGGAGCGAGCGCGCGGAGAAGCTCATGATCCGTACGGCGGACTCGTGGGGCTTCTCCCCGCTCCGCACCGCCCCGTCCGGTCCCGGGGTGGGACGGTCCAGCCCGAAGCGCCGCAGCAGTTCGAGCAGCCGCTCCTCCACCTGACCGGCCCAGCGGGTGGGGTGCTTCGTCTCGATGGCCAGCTGGACGGGGCGACCGGCGTCCGCGACCAGTTCGAGGAGCCGCTCCAGCGTCAGTACGGAGGTGAACTCGCGGTCCCGCCAGTCCGGGCTCTCCTCGCTGTCCCGCCAGGAGCCGAAGTCGAGCGCGGCGAGATCGGCGAGCTCCAGGGCGGAGACGGCGCCGCGTCCGTTGGACGTACGGTTCACGCGACGGTCGTGGACGCAGACGAGATGGCCGTCGGCGGTGAGCCGTACATCGCACTCCAAGGCGTCGGCGCCGTCCTCGATGGCCTTGGTGTACGCGGCGAGGGTGTGCTCGGGGGCGTCCTCCGAGGCTCCGCGGTGTGCGACGACCTGAATACTGTGGTGGCGGGCTTGGGTCACCGCGTCATGGTGCCATCGTGCCGGGGTAGGCGGGTGACCGGCGGGAGTGCTGCGGCCGGTCGGTCAGAGGTGCAGGCGTTTTGTCCGTAATAAAGAATGATGGTACGACGCACAGCTCCTGCTTACAGTGGCCTGACGTGCTGTGGGAAAAGCTGTGCGCAGAAACTTGCGTGCGAACCGTACGGAATTCTGGCCGACGACCCTGCCGATGACCTTGCCGACGACTGATGTGGAACCGAGGAGAACGAGCTGTGAGCACCGAGAACGAGGGCACTGGGGCCTCAGGCGCCCCGTCCGTACCTCCCGTGCCGGATGCCGCTCCTGAGGGCACGCCCGCGTCCGCACCGGCGTCCACACCGGCTCCGGCCGGCGACTACCCGCCGCCGGGGCAGACGCCTCCCCCCGCCGGGAGCTACCCGCCGCCGGGGCACACCCCTCCCCCCTCTCCCGCCTCTCCCCCCTCCCACGCGCCCGCGGGCGCTCCCGGGGCTCCGGCGGACGCTCCGACATCGGCGCAGCCCGTGGTGGGCGCCTCCTGGCCGCCGCCCCCGCCGGTGCTCCCTTCCTACGGAGGCGGTGGCTCGTACGGAAGCGGCGGCGACGGCCCCGAGTGGGGCAGCCCGGAGCAGCCGCGGTCCAGGCCCGGCGGCAAGCGCCTGGGTCTGTTCGTGGCGGCCATGGCCGTGGTCGCGCTGGTCGCGGGCGGCCTCGGGGGCGGTCTCGGCTACCAGATCGCGAAGAACGACGATGACGGGGCCGGCTCGACGACGGTCTCGGCAGCGGACGCGCCGAAGGACTTCGCCCGCGCGGCGGACACGGTCGCGGCGGTGGCCGGCAAGTCGCTGCCGAGCGTGGTGACCATCGAGGCCAAGGGCGGCGACGGCGAGGGCGGTACGGGCACCGGCTTCATCTACGACAAGCAGGGGCACATCCTGACCAACAACCACGTGGTGGCGTCCGCGGCGGAGGGTGGCGACCTCACGGCGACGTTCTCGAACGGCAAGAAGTACACCGCCGAAGTCGTCGGCCGCGCCGAGGGCTACGACGTGGCCGTGGTGAAGCTCAAGAACGCCCCCTCGGGCCTGAACCCGCTCCCGCTCGCCGACTCGGACGCGGTCGCCGTCGGCGACTCCACGATCGCGATCGGCGCCCCCTTCGGCCTCTCCAACACCGTCACCACCGGCATCATCAGCGCCAAGAACCGCCCGGTCGCCTCGGGCGACGGCACCGGCAGCAGCAACTCGTACATGAGCGCCCTCCAGACCGACGCGTCCATCAACCCGGGCAACTCCGGCGGCCCCCTGCTGGACGCCGGCGGCGCGGTCATCGGCATGAACTCCGCGATCCAGCCCTCGGGCAGCGGCGGTACGGGCCAGGGCCAGGCGGGCTCCATCGGCCTCGGTTTCGCCATCCCGATCAACCAGGCGAAGAACGTCGCCGAGCAGCTCATCAAGACCGGCACCCCGGTCTACCCGGTCATCGGCGCCACCGTCACGATGACGGAGGGCGGCAGCGGCGCCACGATCTCGGCGGACGGCCAGGGCGGCACCCCGGCGGTCACCCCCGACGGCCCGGCGGCCAAGGCGGGCCTGAAGGCGGGCGACGTCATCACCAAGTTCAACGACACCCCGATCGACAGCGGCCCGACCCTGATCAGCGAGATCTGGACCCACAAGCCGGGCGACAAGGTCACCCTGACGTACAAGCGCGCGGGCAAGGAGTCCACGGTCCAGGTAACCCTGGGCGAACGCAAGGGCGAAAGCTGACCTCCCGACACCCCCACCCCGCCCCCTCCCCGTCCCCCGGCCGGTAAGCTGTCCCCGCTCCCGAGCAACACTCCCGGAGCAGAGGTGGGTTGCCCGAGCGGCCTAAGGGAACGGTCTTGAAAACCGTCGTGGCAGCGATGTCACCGTGGGTTCAAATCCCACACCCACCGCCAGGTCAGAGAAGCAGCAGCTCAGAGGGCGAGTCCCCGTTTCGGGGACCCGCCCTCTGTGTTCACCCTGTCTCACCCGATGCCCCTGTTTCCCGGTACCGACCAGGGCGTGTGGGCCATGTGCGGGCCAGGGTCGCCCCTACTCATCCGCCCGAAGTCCCTGCTCAACGAGGAGGTTCGCCGCGGCTGATCCTCCCTTGAGGAGCTTGGCGTAGAACCGGTAGAGCACCGCGAGACTGTGGCCGGCACGGTAGGCGGCCTCCACCGGATCCATCCCCGATTTGATCCACAGCGAGATGGCTGCATGCCGGAGGGAGTACGGAACCTCGGCCAGCGCGGTCTTGAGCTCCTGTTCGCTGAGCACCGCCGTCCGCGCCTCACTCCAGACCTCGGAGTACTCGGTCGACGCGATACGGCCGCCGCGTGCCGCCCTGAACAACCGGCCGCCGGGCCCCACGCCAAAGCGCGCGATGTGGGACCGGACCATGCGCACATATACCGGCGGGACCGGGACGGCTCGTACCGCCTTACGCGCCGGGTGCTTCAGGCCCCGCTCGTCGTGCGACTTCCCGCTGTCCGTCCAGCCGCTCCCCACCTCGGGATGGCTCTCCGACACCAGCACCTCGCCCCACGCCTCCGGCTCGCTCTCCGGCGGCAAGACGAAGTCCGACTCCCGCAGCGTCGCGGCCTCACCCGGACGCGTGGCCAGGTAGTAGACAGCCCCGTAGAAGGCTTCCAGATGTTCACCGCGTGGCCCTTGAGCGGCTACGGCACCGAGCACGGCCCGAGCGAGCCGAGGTCCGGGCACCCAACGGAAGTCGACCTCGTCAGACGGCCAGGCTCGACGGGACCACACCCCGACCGTCCGGCCCAGGTCAGCGCAAAACCAGCCCCAAATGCCCGCAGCTCCCCAAGCTGATGTGTCCGTAGGTTGGACTCCGTAGTTCTCGTGGGTAGTTGCCCCAATCGCCCCCTCCCCGCGCGGGCTCTGCCAGACTCCGGTCATGGGGCGTTGCGCTGGCGTGACACGGCAGGGACGAGCGTGCGGCAACCCGGCCGGATGGAAGGGCTACTGCCATCTGCACGATGGTGGAGGCCAACGAAGCCGAAGCCCACGTGTCTCTACGCCTCCCCGGCCTCCGCGCATGCCGGCGCGTCCAGAACCGCCAGGCAGGCGGAGAGGCCAGCTGTGGTGGCTGCGATGGTGCTTCATGAGTTGGTTCGAGGCGCTGCGAAACGCGATAGGCCGACGCTTGTGACTGTGTTGGCGGGGCCGTCTCAGGGCCGTTCGAGGTCGCTCGACAATGCCCAAGGACGACCACGACGACCACCAGGCGCACGAGCCCACCGCCCTTGAGCAGCGAAAACCCAGCTCCCCAAGATCCCCGACAAGACTCAGGGCAAGAAGAGTGTCCTGTGTGCTGATAGAGCACCAGAATCAGCGTGCGGTACGAGCAACGCGTCGGGCATCCTGAGGGGCATGCCAAACCTTGCTCATCCCCTTTTCAGCGCCACTGCCGAAGCGATCGATGCTGACATGGTCCGAGGCTTTTTGTCTTTGGAGTTGCAGGAGAGCTTCACCATCGACTACAAGCGCAATATCGAAGCTGCAACGGACACCGTTGCTGCGATGGCCAACACTCACGGTGGCGTAGTCCTCATCGGTGTCGACGCACACATCAAAGACAAAAACCTTCCGGGTGACCTGGTCGGTGTAAAGCCAATAGACAAGGATCGATTGGTCAGCAAGATGGCCACGACGCTCGACCCGCCCTGGTGGACACCCGACGTTATCCCGGTCACCGTCGATGGCAAACTTCTGTTGGTGGTACGGGTTGACCCTGACGGTGCGCCCCGGCCGCTGCTTCACCAAGGGGCAGTCAGGGTCCGGCTTGATGGGCGCAATGAGATTGCGGACCGGCGCCTGGTACAGGTGCTGTTCCAGCAGGCAGCCGAGGCTCCGGTTCTCAACTACGCCAGCGACCCGCGGTTCGCACCAGACAATGGTGGAATTGAGCACCGAGACGCCTATCGCGGCGCTCCTCCGGACCTGGTCATCCGCGCTGCCGCCTCGAGACCCCTTCGACCCAACGCTGTCCGGCCCAGGTTGCACGGTACGACAGTTGCCGCGCTGATCAAGGCACTCGGTGGGTCAAACACTCACGGATGGCAAGGGGTCAGCCAGCGGATGGCAGCGCTTGCACAGCAAGTGGACCCACAGGAGGTCCCTGTTGGGTGGGCCATCGATCCAGAGCGTGGGCACTCGGGGTTTGTCCGACTCGAAGCAGGACACACCCTTCGCCATGACCTGCACTTCAGGGACCCGGCCCTACGGATGGAGTGCACGGCCTCGATTGCCGGTGCTGGCAACAGTCTTGAGGTCTTCTTCGATTTGCTCTTCTGGTCCAAGGGGCAGCTGGTCGCGGGTGATCTATGGGTTCAGGCTTGCTACGAAGCAGTCCACAGTCTCGTGCACTATGCCCTACCCACCCTCGCGGAGGGCCTGCTCGGGACCGCTGCCCTTCCCCCGCCGCCCATCGAGTTGCACGTCGCCCCCGGTAAGCAACACGCACCCTTGCACGTACTCAACCTCGACTCCCTCGGTCAGAGGACGGGGGGCGGCGATGTTCGTCGAGGTAGCGATTTCCTCCGCGAGGACCTCGTAGCTATCGGCGATCTACCGGGCGCCGTCACGGAGGCTCTGCGCAATATCGCACTGGACTGGCGCTACCTGCATCCGACGCTTCCTCCCCTCGCCAACGCCGTTCCTGAGCCATTTTAGTTGCCCCTCTAACGATGCTGTGTCTGAGGTGAGTGTTTAACTGCGTGACGATACAGACGAACCCTGGCGAGTAAGTACGGACGCCCGCAGAGCACCAACGCAGTTGAGAAGCACGCCAGCCCAAGGCAGCACGCCCACCCAGGTTGCTTCGGGACGAAGAGGTCGGGATGGCGCAGCTGTGCTAGATGCAAGAGATCTACCACGGTCGACGATGGGAGACGGCGGGCGCATCTGTCGGACGGGGTCGGCAAGTCACACGCACCTTTCTGACCCCCAGCTGCACTGTAGAAGCGAGAGTCGATCCAGCCAACTGGTTCTGAGAGCGCGCCTCGCAGGGGGACCATGGGCCATGTGCGGGCCAGCTGCGGTAGTTGGCGCGGAGAGACGGCCTCCGATGCAGTTCAGGGCGCTGCTGAGGCTGAAGGCGTAGCGGTCTTGAAACCGTCGTGGCAGCGATGTCACGGTGGGTTCAAATCCCACACCCACCGCAGCGAACGGTCCCTGACCAGGCAGTACGGTCAGGGACCGTAGCCGTGCCAGGCGCCCGCCGGCCGCCGTCCGTCCCCTTGGCTCCCGCTCGATCGGGCACGGAAGGGGTAGCGGTAGATTTCTGACAGGGCCGGATGTCGAAAACGAATTTTCTGCGGATGCCGGTTCGGACTAGTGGTCCCGCCGGCCCTCATTCGATATAGCGGCCCCTGACCATGAATACGGTCGGGGGCTGCGGCGTTTACGCAGACCTCACCGGACTGGGATGCTGCTCGATATTGTCAGATCTGATCGCGCTGCCTCGTGAAGGACATTGAGCGCCTCCACCACGGGCATCGAAGGGAGTTCGGCTACGCCGCTGGTGGGGATCTGGGCCGCGGTTAGCAACTCCCACGTCCGCTGATTGGCCGCGTGAGCGGCAGTGGCAGCCTTCTCGTTGCTCAGCAGGAAAAAGGTCTCGAAGAGGATCGATCTTCTGTTCTCGTTCTCCTCCATCTCGTTCAACGCGTAGACCGTGTCTCCTCCTTGGTCGCGGGCCCGCCCGGCAGCCATGGCGGCCCTATGGATTCTTTTGGTACAGGTCAAGTATTCGATGTATGTGTCAAGCTTCCGCTCGTCCCACCGCGTGGTCATCTCTCCTCGGAAATTGGCCCGTTCAGTCGCAGTTGTTGCGAAGTAGGAAGTCAGGGCGCCGACGAGGACGCTGACCAAGGTGAAGATCTGGGTGGCCATGATTGACAACGTACCGTCGCTGGAGGCCGTGGTATGGGCATTTGAAGAGGCGCATCTCCTGCTCAGCGGGGACCAAGACCAATCCGACTCAGACGGAGAGGCTGCCGTAGCAGTACACGGCCGCTGCTGATGCGCTGAAAATCAGGACGAGAATCGCGCAGAATTTGGACAGAGGCGCGGGCGGGGGTGTTCGGCACTCTGACAGGGGTTGTGTCCCTGCGGTGGCCAGCGTTGGGGTGTCGTGGGTTTGTCAGTTGTTCTTCATTTGAGTGTTGACGGGGGCGGGGTTGGCTGTTTTGTAGGTCAATTCGCTTGTGGGGCACAACCCTTTTGGTGGGGGCGGGGTCCAACCTCTTGGCGGCGGGGGGCGGGTCCTCGCTATGGGGCGTGACTTTGGGCCCGGGGTGACCATGTTGAGATTCAGGAGCCAGGACGTGAGTGGTACGCGTTTTGTTGGGGGAACTGGCAGATGTGTCGGGGTTCGGAATTGGCGGGGGTCCGGGGTGGTTGTGGCGGCTCTGTTGTTGGGTGTTGGGGCCACGATCACCGCTACCGGGTCTCCCGCCGGGGCCGTTTCCGCCGCTGTGGAGGCGGTTCGTGACGACTTCAACGGTGACGGTTATCCCGACCTCGTCGTCTCCGCTCCCGGGGGGACCGTCAGTGCGCAGAAAGGGGCCGGTTATGTCGCCGTGTTGTACGGGGGCGGGAGTGGGCTCTCCGGTTCGCGGCGGGCCACGTTCAGTCTGAGTACCCCCGGTATACCGGGGGTCGTTCAGGCCGGCGACGGGTTTGGGCAGGTCACCGCCTCCGGGGATCTGGACGGGGACGGCTTTGCGGATCTTGTTGTCGGTATGCCCGGTCGGGACGTTGGTGATATGGGGGACGCGGGGGCCGCCGTTGTGTTGTGGGGGTCCGCCGGCGGGCTTCGGGCCGACGGGGCCCTCTGGCTTCAGGACGACGTTCCGGCGGCGCGCGGTCGGTTCGGGATGGGGTTGGCCACCGGTCGGTTCAAGGGCGACGGGATCGAGGTCGCCCTGCTGAGCGCCAATCGTCTGTCGACTTATGTGTTCGCGGGCGCGGTCGGCGGCGGGCGTACCTCGGAGGCCGTTCCCGTGGACTGGAAGTGGAGGGAGGAGTTCACCCCCACCGGCCTCACCTCGGGCGACTACAACAACAGCGGCTCCGACGACCTGGTGCTGCTCGGGACCGTCACCAGCTACGAAGGTATCCACCCCGTGTACACCGTCGGCGGGGCCAGCTACCTTCCCGGTGGCCGCGACGGGCTGACGTACGGCAGAGGGCTTTTCGGCGGTCCGGTCGGTGCCTCCGGTGACATCAACAACGACGGCTACGCCGACCTCGTCTTCGGCTCGCCCGCGGACAGCGACGACCTCAACGAATGGCTGCTCGACGGCGGTACGGTCGACGTCTTCCTCGGCGGGCCCAGCGGGCCGGACACCCGTGAGGACGTCTCCCAGCACTGGAACCAGACCACCGTCGGCGCCTCCGGCGACGACGCGAACGGTGATCGTTTCGGCGGTGCCGTCACCGTGGGGGACGTCAACGGCGACGGCTACGCCGACGCCGCGATCAGCGCCCCCGCCAACGACATCAACAGCCTCACCGACCCCGGCACCGTGTGGGTGATGCGCGGTACGGCCAACGGGCTCACCCCGAGAGGCCTGGCCAGCTTCAGTCAGAGCACGCCGTCCGTCCCCGGTGACAACGAGGACAGCGACCGGTTCGGGGGCGCCCTCCGGCTCATCGACGCCAACCGCGACGGCAAGGCCGAGCTGGTCGCCTCCGCGCCCGGCGAGGACACCGGCGACGGCGCCGCCTGGGTCTTCCCCGGTACGGTCAACGGGCCTGTCGGCAGCGGGTCCTGGTCCTTCAACGGCGCCACGCTCAGCGCGCCCGTTCCTGACGCCCGGTTCGGGGAGACTCTCGCCCCGTAGTGGCCGACTCCGGCGGGCGGAAGGGGTGCCTCCGGTGTGGGGGGGGCACCCCTTCCGGGCTGTTCGTGGGTGCGCGTAGTTGGTGTGTCAGGCCTTCTGGGCGCGGTCGTACACCTTCTTGGCCGTGGCCCCGAAGATCTCCCCGTACATCTTCGTCGGAGTCAGCGAGTCCAGGGACGCGTTGACCGAGACCAGGGTGCCCTTGCCGGTGGTGGTGCTGAAGCCGGCCAGCCAGGGGCCGCCGCTGGAGCCGCCGGTCATGTCGCACGGGATGGCCTGCGTGCCGTCGGCCTTCTTCGCCGTGCCGACGCACCGGAGGAGTTCCTCGCCGAGCTGCGGACGGGTCGCCGAGTAGCCGAGGGCTGAAATGGTGCCGCCGACGGGGCGGTTGAAGGCGATGGCCTGGCCGCCCACGACGTCGGTGAGCTTGCGGCCGTTCTTGTCGGCGTCCACGACCAGCGCGGACAGGTCGTCCGTGGAGTCGTACACCCACGTGCGCGGCGTCGCGGCGCTGCGGACCGCGAACGTACCGTACGGCCTCTTGCCCTTGTGGTAACCGGGGACGAAGACCATGTCGGTGTTGGTGTTGCCGGGCGAGGAGCCCCGGCGCACGCAGTGGGCCGCGGTCATCACGGCCGAGCGGTTGGCGCTCTTCACGGCGGTGGCCGTGCACCACGTGTCGGCGCCGTTCGCGTTGACGAAGAAGAGCCGGCCCACCGTCTTCAGGGCAACGCCCTTGTACGGTTTGGCCTTCGGCCCGGTCGGACCGAGGTCCGCGGACTTCCCTACGGCCTTGATGCGCGCGGCTGTCCAGTAACTGACCGCCGCCTTGCGCTCCTTGACGGTGTACGTGAGGACGGAGACCGGGTCGGGAGCGGCGGCCGTCACCGACGCGGGAGCGGCGAGGACGAGGACCGTACCGGCGACGGCGAGTCCCGTGGCCCGGCCACGAAGCCGCCGGATGAGGGAAGTTGAGGTCTCGGACATGGTGGGTGTCTCCTCGGCGGTGCGGCGGCAACAGCGGGCACGGGCGGACGGTGCGGTGAGTAACGGTGGGGTGTTCGTCCGGCAAGACCGGCGGACCGGGGCCTTCGGTTGCGCTGTCGGTGATCTGTGACAGAAGCAGGTCACAGCGGGTCGCAGGTCACAGCGGATCGCAGGTCACAGCGAGTCGCAGGTCACGGCGGGTCGCAGATCACACGCGAGCCGCCGTCACGCCCTGCGCAGTGCTGAGCCGCCCGCGAAGCGTGCCGCGTCCCCCAACTCCTCCTCGATCCGGATCAGTTGGTTGTACTTTGCCGTACGGTCGGAGCGGGAGAGCGAGCCGGTCTTGATCTGACCGCAGCCCGTCGCCACCGCCAGATCCGCGATGGTGGTGTCCTCCGTCTCGCCCGAGCGGTGCGACATGACGGCCGTCCAGCCCGCCCGGTGGGCCGTGGCCACCGTCGCCAGTGCCTCGGTCAGGGTCCCGACCTGATTGACCTTGACCAGGACCGAGTTGCCGACACCGGTACGGATGCCCTCGCCCAGCAGCGTCTCGTCGGTGCAGAACACGTCGTCGCCGGTGAGCTGGCAGCGGTCGCCGACGCGGGCGGTCAGCTCGCGCCAGCCGTCCAGGTCGTTCTCCGCCATCGGGTCCTCGATGGAGACGATGGGGTAGGCGTCGACGAGTCCGACCAGGTAGTCGACGTTCTCGGAGGGGGTACGGCGCACCCCCTCGCCCGCGTAGTCGTAGACCCCGTCGTGGAAGAACTCCGACGACGCCGGGTCCATGACCAGGCCGATGTCCGTGCCGGGGCGGTAGCCGCTGCGCTCGACGGCGGCCGTCACGAAGTCGAGCGCTTCTTCGGCGGTACGGAGGGCCGGCGCGAAGCCGCCCTCGTCGCCGACGCCCGTGGAGTGCCCGGCGGCCAGCAGGTCGCGGCGCAGGGTGTGGAACACCTCGCTGCCCATGCGGACGGCTTCGGCGAAGGTGTCCGCGCCCACGGGCACGATCATGAATTCCTGGAAGTCCAGCGGATTGTCGGCGTGGGCGCCGCCGTTGACGATGTTCATCATCGGCAGTGGCAGGAGGTGCGCGCCGGCGCCGCCGAGGAAGCGGTACAGGGGTTGGCGGTGGGCCGCCGCGGCGGCCTTGGCGGTGGCGAGGGAGACGCCGAGGATCGCGTTGGCGCCGAGCCGGGACTTGGTGGCGGTGCCGTCGAGGGCGATCAGCGCGGCGTCGAGACCTGCCTGGTCCGCCGCGTCCCGGCCCTGTACGGCCGCCGCGATCTCCCCGTTGACGTGGGCCACCGCGCGGTCGACGCCCTTGCCGTGCCAGCGGGCGGGGTCTCCGTCGCGCAGTTCCACGGCCTCCCGGGCGCCGGTGGAGGCGCCGGAGGGGACGGCCGCGCGCCCGAGGGAACCGTCCGCCAGGACGACGTCGACCTCGACCGTGGGGTTTCCCCGGCTGTCGATGATCCGGCGGGCGGTGACGGTGCGGATGGTGACGGGGTGGGCGGTGACGGTGTGGGTGGAGGCGGTGTGGGTGGAGGCGGTGTGGGTGGAGGCGGTGTGGACCTTGGCGTCGACGGTGGCGGCTGCCTTTGCGGACATGGGAGTCCCTTCCCGTGGTCGTGTGTGCCGTGGCCCCGGCTGCGACGACGCTGGCGCTGAGCCCGACGACAGCAAACCGTACAGCAATGCTGGTCAGTTCTGCTGCTCAGTTCGGCTGTTTAGTGCTGCTGTTTAGTTTGGCTGTTCAGTTTTGCTGTTCATTTCTGCTGTGCGGTGTTACTGTGCAGGTCAGGTATGCAGCAATGCTGGCCAACGGGGTAAAGTGCCCTATGCCCACCTCGGAAGCCGCCGCCATTGCCGCCGAACTGCGCACCGCGATGGGCAAGTTGACCCGGCGCGTCAAACACGAGGACCACATCCCGCTCGGCCAGGTCGCCGTGCTCGGCGCGCTCGACCGCAGCGGCGCCATGACCACCAGCGACCTCGCCGCCGATCAGCGCGTACGTCCCCAGTCGATGGCCCGGGCGGTGGGGCTGCTCATGGGCCAGAACCTGATCACGCGCCGCGCCCATCCCACGGACGGCCGCAAGTCGCTGGTCGAGCTGTCGGACGCGGGCCGGGCCGCCCTGGAGGCGGAGCGCGGGCGCAGGGCCGGCTGGCTCGCGCAGGCCATCGAGTCCGAACTCGCTGACGAGGAGCGGGTGTTGCTGGCGCGCAGCGCCGCCCTCCTGGAGCGGCTCGCCGCGCGTTAGCGGCCGTCCGCGCGTCAGCGGCCCTCCGCACGTTGGCGGTCGTCCGCGCGTTGCCGGTCCGCCGCCGGGAGGACCCCGAGTGTGGTTCCGGCAGTGCGGTACAGGAACTCCTCCGCCCGGGACCAGGACCAGCCGGACTCCGTGACCAGCGTGCGCCAGCTCGTCGGGCCGAACCAGAACCACAACATGTCGGCGACCTCCTCGCGCGGTGTGTCCCGGACGGCGGGGGACAGGTCACGCAGGTGCTGGGCCGCCTCGTCGAGCGCCCGGCGGTAGGCGGCGGTGGCGCGCGCCCAGAGGGCCTCGCTGTCCTCGTGCACCGGGAGCGCCCCCCTGATGGCCTCCAGGACCGTGAACTGGCCCTCGTTGCCCGTACGGGTCCCGTGGGCCAGCGCCTTCAGTACGGCCTCCGGGGTCGTCACCGCCAGGAGGTACGTCACCGTCGCCTCGTAGCCGGAGTCCACGACCGCCTTGTCCACGATCTGGTCCAGGGCGCTCGACTTGCTCCCGACGCTCGCGAAGACGGTCTTCGAGGCGACACCGGCCGCCTGGGCGATGTCGGCGACGGTGACGCGTCCGTACCCGCGCCGAGCGAACAGTTCCACCGCCTGCCCGAGGATCCGCTCGCGCGTCTCGGCCGCGGCCTTCTTCCGG
Organism: Streptomyces sp. SID3212; assembly: GCF_009865405.1. Lineage (GTDB taxonomy): Bacteria > Actinomycetota > Actinomycetes > Streptomycetales > Streptomycetaceae > Streptomyces. The sequence goes on from NZ_WWJY01001052.1 coordinate 44,562, forward strand.
AGCGGGGAGCTGTACAGGCGCTTGTCGGTCATGGCGTCATGCTATCGCTGGCCTATTCATTAGATGGCTTGTAACCTGAATTTAGGCCTATCGAGCAAGCAGCATCGACCAAGCAGCAAGCAGCAAGAGACAGGTGGCACCACGGATGAACGCCGACGAACTCGCCCACGGGCTCTTCCGGATCCTGGAGACCGGGGACCCCTCCCTGGCCGCCACCGTCGTCGCCGACGACAACCACAACCGCGAGGCGGCCGTCGCCCCGTCCGCCTGCGCGATCCCCGGCCCGGCGGGGACCCTCGCGTCGAGTGCCTGGATGCGCCACGCGTTCAGTGAGCTGCGCTTTCCCGTCCTGGGGGTCGCCGAGAGCGACGGTCAGGTGTGGGTCAGGCTGCGCATGCGGGGGCGTCACACGGGTCCGTTCGTACGGTTCCGGAACGGCGCGCTCGACCAGGCCATTCCTCCCACCGGACGGCAGATCGACTTCGAGCAGGTCCACGTGCTCGGCGTCCGTGACGGCAAGGTCGTCAGCCACGAGGCCGTACGGGACGACGTCACCATGCTCGGTCAGCTCGGGGTGTTCCCGCCGAGCCCCGCCGTGGGGCTGCGGATGGTCGCCTGGCGCCTTTCCGGGCGGGCGACGCGCGCCGCGGCCGCGGTCTCCCAACAGGCAGACCGGGCCGCGGAGGCGTTCCGTTCGGGGGTCGTGACGTCGTGACGACCACCGTGACGTGAGGGACGAATCAGTTGGTGCGCGCGGGTACGGGCGTGGCCTCGACCCGTACCGGTCGGTCCGGCCGGCCCGCCCCGCGTCCCTCCCGGCTCGTCCCCAGCAGCGTCGCCGCCAGGACGAGCTGCACCGCCAGGACCAGCGCCTGCGTCACCGGTGACTCGACCGTCAGCACGGCCATCGTCGCGTTGAACCCGAGGTGGACCGCGACGGACGCGACGACTCCGGCACGTTCGTACGCGTAACCCGTCAGCAGCGCCACCGGGACGACGCTCAGCGAGAACATCAGGCCGCTCCAGCTGAACAGCCCCAACTCGGCCTGCACCGTGCCCTCTATGAAGAACAGCGGCAGATGCCACACCGCCCACACCGCGCCCAGCAGCACACCGGCCCGGACCCGGCTCATCGACGCGAGCAGCCGCGGGTACGCCGTACCGCGCCAGCCCGGCTCCTCGGCCAGCGGACCCGCGATCAGCATGCTGACGAAGAACGGAACCACCCCGCCCATCGTCGAGATCAGCTCCCTGCCCTCGGTCAGGCTCACCCCGGGACCGCCCAGCAGGTCCGCGAGCAGCGCGCCCACCACCACGCTCGCCGACGCCAGGGCCAGCAGGGGCAGCGCCAGGAACACCCGTACCCCCTGCCGGTACGGCACCGCACGCGCGGGCACCGGCTCGCGGCGGCGG
>NZ_WWJY01001053.1 GCF_009865405.1 Streptomyces sp. SID3212
GGCCCCCCGGACGCGGGCGACCCCCGGATCCCGGGAAGGGGTTCAGCCGTGATGCGCGTGCCCCCGCCGCCGGTGGCTCGCCACCGCCGCCGTGTAGACCTCCGCCGTCGCCGACGCCGCCGTGTCCCAGCCGAAGCACTGCGCGTGCCGGGTCGCCGCCGCGCCCATCCGGTCCACCAGCCGCGGGTGGTCCAGGAATTCGCGCAGCACACGCGCGTACGCCGCCGGATCGTGCCCGGGTACGAGGAAGCCGGTCGACCCGTCCCGTACCGCCACCGGAAGACCGCCCACGGCCGCCGCCACCACGGGGGTGCCCGCCGCCTGGGCCTCTATGGCCACCAGGCCGAAGGATTCGCTGTACGAGGGCATGACCAGCACGGACGCCGCACGGAACCAGTCCGCCAGCTGCTCCTGCCCGACCGGCGGCCGGAACCGCACCACGTCGGCGATCCCGAGGCGCGCGGCGAGCTTCTGGAGGCCCTCCGGCTTGGCCAGGCCCGTACCGCTGGGTCCGCCGACGACCGGTACGACCAGTCGCGTACGGAGGGAGGGGTCCTCGTCCAGGAGGACGGCGACGGCGCGCAACAGCACGTCGGGGGCCTTGAGCGGCTGGATGCGGCCGGCGAAGAGCGGGATGAACGCGTCCTGCGGCAGCCCGAGGCGGGCGCGGGCGGCGGCGCGGCCGTCGGCGGGCGAGAAACAGTCGAGATTCACGCCGGGGTGGACGACGGCGGCCTTCGCGGGGTCCGCGTCGTAGAAGCGGACGAGGTCGTCGGCCTCCTCCTGCGTGTTGGCGATCAGCCGGTCGGCGGCGCGCACGATCTGCGTCTCGCCGATCACCCGGGCCGCGGGCTCGGGTGTGTCGCCCTCCGCGAGGGCGGCGTTCTTGACCTTGGCCATGGTGTGCATGGCGTGGACGAGGGGGACGCCCCAGCGTTCGGAGGCGAGCCAGCCGACGTGCCCCGACAACCAGTAGTGGGAGTGGACCAGGTCGTAGTAGCCGGGGCGCTGGCCGGCCCAGGCCTGCATCACGCCGTGGGTGAAGGCGCAGAGCTGCGCGGGCAGTTCCTCCTTGGCCAGGCCCTCGTAGGGGCCCGCGTCCACGTGCCGTACGAGCACGCCGGGCGCCAGCTCCACGGCGGGCGGCAGGGCGCCGGTCGTGGCGCGCGTGAAGATCTCCACCTCGATGTCGAGGGTGGCCAGGCGCTTCGCCAGCTCGACGATGTAGACGTTCATGCCGCCCGCGTCGCCCGTCCCCGGCTGGTGCAGCGGGGAGGTGTGGACGCTCAGCATGGCGATGCGCCGGGGCCTGCGCGACTGACCGGGAACGCGCGGTCGGGGTGGGGACGCCATCATGCCGGCGATGCGGGAGACGGACTGGCTCACGTCTACGGTCCTCTCGCTCAGGGCACACGCTCGGGGCACAGCTCGGGCACAGCAAAGAGAGGGCGTGCGGCACCCTCCGACCCCGGACAACAGCGGAATACGTCCTTGCATTTCCCTCTTTGCCAAATCGTTGCCAGGGGGCGCTGAACCCTGGGACGAATCCCGGGGTGCTGGGAGGCATCCCGGGGTGCCTCCGGCCTTCGTTACGCTCCTTTCCATGGCCGTGCGCTCCACCCCTTCTTCTTCCTCTCCCTCCTTCTCCGCCTCCTCCTTCTCTGCCTCTTCCTCGTCCGTTCCCCGCCCTGTGGGCACGGTCACACGCCCTGTGGGCACGGTCACACGCGGCACCACCCACCAGAACCGGCTGCGGCGCATGGACCGCTGGATCGCCGCCGTGCACGGTCCTGCCCTGCGGCGCTCGCCCGATCCCGTGGTGGTGGACCTGGGGTACGGGGCGGCGCCCTGGACGGCCGTCGAGCTGCTGCGGCGGCTGCGAGCGGCGGAGCCGCGTACCGAGGTCGTCGGGATCGAGATCGACCCGGCGCGGGTCGCGGCGGCGGTGCCTTACGAGGAGGACGGGCTGCGCTTCCGGCACGGCGGCTTCGAGATACCGCTGCCGGGCTCGGAGACGAGGCCGCGAGGCGTCGGGACAGCGCTGCCGGCGGACCGGCGGCCGGTGCTCGTCCGGGCCGCCAATGTCCTGCGGCAGTACGAGGAGGGCGAGGTCGCCGCGGTCTGGGCGCGGTTGTGTGCGCGCCTGGCGCCGGACGGGCTGCTGGTGGAGGGGACGTGCGACGAGATCGGCCGGCGGCACGTGTGGGTCGCGCTCGGGCCCGAGGGGCCGCGTACGGTCACCTTCGCGACGCGGCTCGGCTCGCTGGGGCGGCCTTCCGACCTGGCGGAGCGGCTGCCGAAGGCGCTGATCCATCGCAATGTCCCGGGCGAACCGGTCCACGCGTTCCTGCGGGACTTCGACCGGGCGTGGGCGGCGGCGGCGCCGTACGCCTCGTTCGGCGCGCGGCAGCGGTGGGTCAGGGCGGTACGGGATCTGTCGGCCGACTGGCCGGTGGGGTCCGACGCGCGGCGGTGGCGGCAGGGAGAGGTGACGGTGGAGTGGGCGGCGCTGGCGCCGGGTGGGGGCCGGTGAGGCCCGGCGAGGCCCGATGAGGCTCGGTGAGGAGTCAACGGCCCCGTCGCCCCTGTCGTTTTGACCGGGGGCGTGACACGATTCCCGACGGTACGTGAAGGGCTGGGCAGGGGCGCGTCAGTTCGGTGCTCGGCGCGGTGTTCAGCCGTACGACATCTCGCGGATGCCGTACGCCCGCGCTGTTCGCCGATGCTCTTCGGAGTTGCTGATCAGAGTTGCTGTTCAGAGTTGCTGTTCGCCGATGATGTGGGGGAGTTCGTGGGCCGACGACGCAGTGCCGCCGCCGCGATCACGCTGGTCTGCGCGCTCGCCGCGCTGGCGTCGCCCCAGGCGATGAGCGGCGCGTACGCGGCTCCCGCGCCGCCCGCTCCCTCGCTCTCCCCGTCGGCCGTACCGCCGCCGCCCGTCGAACTCCCCCCGGGGGCCGGGCAGTCGGGCACCCCCGGCAAGAAGTCGCTGGACGACGTACGGATCGAGCTGGACGCCCTCTACGAGAAGGCCGCGTCCGCGACCGACGCGTACAACCTCGCCGACGAGCAGTACCAGAGGCTGTCGGCGGAGGTGTCGACGCTGACGCGGGACCTCGTCCGGGGCCAGGCCCGTATCGACGAGCTGAACAAGAGCGCGGGGGCCGCCGCGCGGGCGCAGTACCGGGGCGGCGGGCTGCCGCCCGAGGCGCAGTTGGTGCTCACCGACGACCCCGGTCTCTTCCTGGACGGGGTGGGGCGGTTCCAGGAGAGCCAGCGCGCCACGCACCGCCTGATCGCCGAACTGACGCGGGCGCAGGAGGACTTGAAGACGTACGCGCAGGACGCCGGTACGGAGTGGGCGAAGCTGGAGGTCAGCCGGGCCAAGAAAGAGAAGGCCAAGGAGGAGATCACCAAACAGATCGCCGCGGCCGAGAAGATAGAGGCCGGCCTGGAGAAGGAAGACCTCGCGCGGCTGGCGAGGCTCCAGGACGAAGCGGCGCTCAAGGCGCAGTCGGCGTGGCTCGGGTCCGGGGCGCTCAAGGACATCAACCGCGGGGCGAGCGCCCAGGGCAAGCAGGCGATCGCGTTCGCGACGGCGCAGATCGGGAAGCCGTACGTGTGGGGGGCCGAGGGGCCGTCCTCGTACGACTGCTCGGGGCTGACCTCGGAGGCGTGGTCGGCGGCCGGGCGGACCATCCCCCGTACGTCGCAGGAGCAGTGGCGGCAGCTGCCGAGGGTCCCGGTCGCGGACATGCGGCCCGGCGATCTGATCATCTACTTCGAGGACGCGAGCCACGTGGGGATGTACGTGGGCGACGGCACGATCGTGCACGCGCCGCGGCCGGGGCGGAACGTGACGCTGGCGGGGGCGGGCACGATGCGGATCCTCGGGGTCGTACGGCCGGACAAGTAGGAATCGTGGGTCCGTACAAGTAGCAGCCGTATGTCCGGACAAGTAGTACGCGGGTGGTGCGGCTGTGCGGTCCATGCATGGCTTGTATGTGATGTGACGCGAGCCACGGCGGGGAGGCCTAACCTCCCACCCGTACGTGATGTTTGTCATGACCGGATATGCCGAAACCCGCCGGATGCGTGACCGCCAACGGCATATGACGGTGGCTCTTCCTTCGCACACCATTCCGTTTAGGTGCCCGCTACCGCTATGGTCCCCGTCTGGTGGAGCGCAGATCGTCCTCCGCCGCCCTCGGGGGGAGGGAAGGAAACCAAGAACGATGTCCGTACCCGCTCCCGTACCGAGGCAGCGCACGAGTTCGCCGATCGTCCCGGCGACCGCCACCACACCGGCGGCGAGTCCGACGGTGATTCCCTCGGCGCGCCCCGAGGAGCGTCGGTATCCGGCCACCGAGACCGCCAAGAGCGGCGACCTGGTGCTGCTGGTGATCGAGGACGACCCGCGGCGTACCTTCACCGCCCCCGAGCACCCCGGGGGCGCGGGCGTCCGGGTCCGGGTCCGTACCGCCCGCAACCTCACCGAGGCCGAGCGGCTGCTCACGGACGACATCCACTGCATCCTCGTGGACCTCGCGCTGCCCGGTACGGACGACAGCGACGACCTGGCCCTGCTCAAGCACGTCCTGCGGCTGGCTCCCCGCCACGCCGTACTGGCGCTGGCGGCGGAGGGCGACGGCGAGCGGGCGGCGGCGGCCGTACGGGTCGGGGCGCAGGACTTCCTCTTCCGCGACGAACTGGACGGGCGGCTGCTGAGCCGCGCGATCCGGTACGCGGTCGAACGCAAGCGCGCCGACATCGCGCAGCGCCAGCTCACCGAATCGCGGCTGCGTGCGCAGGAGAACGCCCGGCTGGAGCGCGGACTGCTCCCCACCCCCTTGCTCCAGGGTTCCGACCTGCGCTTCGCGGCCCACTACCGGCCCGGCAGATCGCGGGCGCTGCTGGGCGGGGACTTCTACGACACGGTCCGTACGCCGGACGGCACCGTCCACGCGATGATCGGCGACGTGTGCGGGCACGGCCCGGACGAGGCGGCGCTGGGCGTGGAGCTGCGGATCGCGTGGCGGGCGCTGACGCTGGCGGGGCTCAGCGGGGACCGGCTGCTCTCGACGCTCCAGCAGGTGCTGGAGCACGAGCGGGAGAGCGAGGAGATCTTCGCGACGCTCTGCACGGTGGACATCGCGCCGGACGGCCGGCGGGCCGGGCTGTGCCTGGCCGGGCACCCGTCACCGCTGGTCCGGCGGGCCGGGGCGG
>NZ_WWJY01001054.1 GCF_009865405.1 Streptomyces sp. SID3212
GCCTCCGCCGGCCTCAGCCGACGCGCGGCCCGAGAGCGAACCGGCCGGCGGCCGGGGCCCCGCCGACGAGGTCGGCGGCGAGTTCCCCGATGACGGGGGCGAACTTGAAACCGTGTCCGGAAAAGCCGGCCAGCACGGTCAGAGGCCCCTCCCGGTCGATGACGAAGTTGTGGTCGGGGGTGGTGGTGTAGAGGCAGGTGCTCGCCACCGGCGCCGTCGCGTCCACGCCGGGCAGCCAGCGCTCGGCGTACCGCTGGACCTCGGCGAGTGAGCGAGGGAGGACGGTACGGTCCCGGTGGTCCGGGTCGACGACGGGCCCGACCCCGTGGAACCCGACCTTGACCCCGTCGTCGCTGCCGAGTCCGTAGATCCCGCCCTCGTCCGCGAGCCCGGCCCCCGGATGGTGGATGAAGCTCGGCCAGTCGAGCGCGTCCGGTGCCGGGAAGTGCGCGGGCTGCTCCTGGGTGACCCGCATCGGCGGCAGACCGGACACGAGTCCGGACAGCCGGCCGGGCGCCCAGCCGCCGACCGCGACCACCACCGAGTCGGCGGTGAACGCCTCCTCGTCGTCGGTCACGAGCTCGGCACGTCCGCCGCGTACCGACAGCTCGGTCACCTTCACACCGTGCCGGACACGGGCGCCGTGCTGCCGGGCGGCCTGCTGGAACGCCGCGACCGCGCGGTCCGCGTGCACCCGGCCGGCCTCGGGATGGAACAGCGCGGTGGTGTCGGCCCGCAACCCCGGCCACCGCTCGGCGGCCTGCGCCGGGGTGAGGAACTCCGAGGGCCGGCCGGCCGCACCCAGGACGTCGTGGAGTGCGGAGGTCGCGGCGGCCGGGCCGTGGTCGACGGCGCCGGTCAGCTCCAGCACCTGGCGTCCGGTCTCCTCTTCGAGGCGCCGCCACAGCGGCAGGGCACGTACCGCCAGCGAGACGTAGAACGGGTCCGCATAGGCCAGACGGAAGATCCGCGAGCTGCCGTACGAACTGCCCCGGTCGTGCCCGGGTCCGAACTGCTCGAAGAGCGTGACCTGTTCGCCCCGTGCGGCCAGGTGCCAGGCCGCCGAGGAGCCCATGACCCCTCCTCCGACGACGATGTGATGAACCACGGGGACAACTCCCTTTCCAGGCAACGAATATGACGGATGCTCAGACTTCGGTGACGGCGACCGGTCGGTGCCGCGCCGGCAGCTCGAGTCCGAGGTTCTCCCGCAGCGTGGTACCCGCGTAGTCGGCCGCGACGATCTTCCGCTTGCGCAGTTCGTGCAGCAGGCCGTTGACGACGAAGTCGTGCTGGATCGGGTCCGCGAGGCCGCTCAGCGTGATGACGTCCAGCACACCCGCCCGGAACCGCTCCTCGACGGCGTCGGCGAGTTGCCCGGGTGTGCCGGCGACGGCCCAGTGACCGGTGTCCTGGGCCGCGACGATCAGCTCCCTGAGGGTGTCGCCCCGGCGCGCGTACCCGGCGAAGATCTCCACCCGGCCGCGACGCCGGTTCACCGAGGTGACGTCGGGCAACAGGCTCTCCGGCAGCTTCTCGTCGAGCGGGATCTCCGACAGATCGACTCCGCCGCCGAGCATGTCGGCCACCTGGGCGCGGCCACGCTCGAAGTCGATCGCCTCACGCCTCTCGCGTACGAGCCGCCGCGCCTCCTCCTCGGTGGCGCCGTACGTGGCGTGGAGCGAGCTGAAGATCAGCGGCAGCCCGTCGGGCCGCCCCCACCGCGCGGCCTGGCCCCGGATCTTCCGGGTGAAGTCCACCGCGATGTCGAGGGTCGGGAGGGAGGTGAAGACGACCTCGGCGTAGCGGGCGCCCAGCGCCGTCCCGGCGGCGGACTGCCCGGCCTGGAACTGGACCGGGCGGCGTTGCGGCAGCGGCGGGATGTTCAGCGGGCCGGCCACGGTGAAGAACCGGCCGGAGTGGTCGATCGGGCGCACCCGGTCGCGGTCCAGTACGGCCTTTCCGTCGGCGCCGGCGGTCAGCGCGCCGGTCTCCCAGCTGTCCCACAGCGCGTTGACCACCTCCAGCGACTCCTCGGCGCGCGCGTAGCGGTCCTCCGGGCTGGGCAGGTCGCCGGGCCCGAAGTTCTCCTCACCGATCGACGAGGTCACCAGGTTCCAGGCGGCCCGTCCGTTGCTGACGTGATCGAGCGTGCCGAACAGCCGGGCCAGGTTGTAGGGGTGGTGGAACGTGGTCGACACGGTGGCGATGAGGCCGATCCGCGAGGTCACCTGGCTCAGCGCCGAGACGAACACCAGCGGTTCCTGGGACCCGATAGGCCCCTGGGCGCCGAAGCTCAGCAGGTCGGCGGTGAACAGCGCGTCGATCCTGGCGGCCTCGGCGAGTTTCGCCACGCGTACGGCGGTGTCGAGGGTCGACCGGGTCGGGTCGATCGCCAGGTCGTACGTCTCCGACGTACCGCCGGCTCCGGTCACGGTTTTCAGCGTTCTGGGCCGCTTCGCGCTCACGACTGGTCCATTCTCACCGGTGCCGGCGATCTCGGGGGGCGGCGACATGCTGGGGCGAAACCGCACCGGGACAGGCCGATCGAAGCCGATCGGGTGTCAGCGGTGGGTACGGGCCTGCCGGACCGGATCCGGGCAGGCGGGGGCGACGTCGGGCGGACGGCGACGGCGAAGAGGAAGGGAAAGGCCGAAGGGTCAGCGACAGAGCGCGGTGTGGGTCCGGCACAGGTCCACATGCCGGCGCCTGGTCCGGACCGGCGGCGCGATCGCGGCGCGGCCCTGCCCGGAAAGGGCGGACCTGACGTGCGATGCCTTCACGGTGACTCCCCATCGGTCCTGGTGTGAGCAGGATGAACGAACGTACGTGGCAGGTGGGCGGGCTTGTCAAGACCGAGTCTCACGGGACGGGACAGGTGACGGAATACGGGCCGGAGGACGAGACGGGGGAGGGGACGGGACACGCCACGCCGGTCGAACCTCCCCGGTCACGCCCCGGGTTCGTCCGACAGGCCCAGCTCACGGAGCCAGTTGTCGTCGAAGACCTTGGACAGATAGTTACGGCCGGAATCCGGCAGCAGCGCGACCACCAGGTCGTCCGGCGTCAGTTCCGCCGCCACCCGCAGCGCGGCGGCCACGGCGGTCCCGGCGGAGCCGCCGACCAGCAGGCCCTCCTCACGGGCCAGCCGCCGCGCCGTCCGCAGGGAGTCACGGTCGCTGATCCGCTCGAACCGGTCCACGACCTCGGGGTGGTAGGACTCCGGCCAGGTGTCGTCCACCGTCTCCGGGTGGCGGAAGTGGCCGATGCTCTCGACGTAGTACGGGCTCCCGTCGCCGCCCGAGTAGACCGAGGACTCCGGGTCGGCGCCGACCACCGTCACCCGGCCACCGCTCACCTCCTTGAGGAACTCGCCGGTCCCGGTGATGGTGCCGCCGGTGCCGATGCCGGACACCAGATGGGTGATCCGTCCGTCGGTCTGACGCCAGATCTCCGGACCTGTGGTGCGGTAATGCGCAAGCGGATTGGCCGGGTTGTCGTACTGGTTGGCCAGCCAGCCCCCGGGGGTCTCGGCGGCGACCCGGGTGGCCACGGAGTGCACATGATCGGGATGCTCGCGCGGTACGTCGCTGGGGCAGACGACGACCTCCGCTCCGTACGCACGCAGGACGGCGACCTTCTCCGCGCTGCTCTTCTCCGGGATCGCGAAGACACACCGGTAGCCGCGCTGCGCGGCGACCATGGCCAGGCCGACGCCCGTGTTGCCCGAGGTGCCCTCGACGACGGTGCCGCCGGGCAGCAACTCCCCGGACTCCTCGGCCGCTTCGACCATCGCCAGCGCGATACGGTCCTTCACGCTGCCGCCGGGGTTGACGTACTCCAATTTCACACAGACCGGCGCGACGGCCCCGTCGGTGACGCGGTTGAGCCGCACCAGCGGGGTGTTGCCGACCGCGTCGGTCAGGGAAGCGTGGACGTCCAATGCGGTGCTCCTTGCGTGCGGCTCTGTCGCCGGTTCCGGGATGTCCACGGGCGCACCCCGGGCAGGTCGGGGCGGACGAGGAGTGGGACCGGGCCCGGGGTGATCACCCGGCCACGGTAGCCGGGCGGGTCGGATCCCATCGTTTCACTCGTATGAAACATCGGCGGGCGGGCCGGACGGCGAGGGCGTGGCGGGGCCCGCCAGGAGGGCCGCCCGAGCGGTACCGGCGGTTCCGGGCGGCATTGTTCACAGCGGGACGACCGGTTAACGTGAAATCCGATCACCCGCTCCGGCGGCAGGCTCGGGGCCCGGTACGGCCGGGGCCCGGCGATCGACCCGACAACCGTGAGGCGAGGTGAACGACATGCAGGCGCGACGTCCCGGCCGACGCGACCGTCGCACGCCGGACCACGGCGGGTCCTTCGAACTCGGCGTCGCCCGGCGCCATGTCGACCTGCTGCGCGTGAGCAGCGCGCTGTGTACGGGGACGTCTCCGCTCCGCTGAGAGTGCCCGCGCCGCCAGGGCTTGTCCGCGACGTGGTGTCTGGCTCGCGACGCCTGGCACGTCCTCCGGGCGGACGACCCCACTTCGCGGATACGCCCCAGTGCTATCCGGCGCCGCGACCTGATCGCGCTCCGCCTCGCGCTCGCCCTCCCCTCCCGGCGACCGCCGTGTCCGCCTGGACCGGTTCGTACTCGACCTGACGCACAGCGGGACCGCCGTCCGCTGGGCGGAGGGACTCCCGGCTGCCGTCACCCTGGCCCTCCGGCTGGTACGCCACCAGCCCTCACCCCCCGGCAAACGGAGGGTCCACCAGTCGCCGATCCCGCGCCCCCCGCCGCGCTCACCCACCCCCACGCCCTCTGCCGACCCGCCCCGTTCCCGTACCACTTCACCCGGAGGTACTCCCCGTGACCGACCCCGACGACGGTCTTCCGCCTCTTCCCCGCCTGCATCTGGCCCTGGAGGTCGACGGCGACGGCGCCCACCCCGCAGCCTGGCGCCACTCGGGCCGTCCGCCCGGCGCCGTGCTGACCCCCCGGGCGGTACGGGACGTGGTCGCCGCCGCCGAGAACGCCGGCTTCGGCCTCGTCACCTTCGCCGACTCGCCGCTGCCGCCCGGCGCGGACCCGGACGCCTCC
>NZ_WWJY01001055.1 GCF_009865405.1 Streptomyces sp. SID3212
GACCGGCTGCCGCCGCTGGTGTCGGCCGTCGGCGCGGCGGGGCACCCCGTCGTGTGGCTGAGCGACCCGATGCACGGCAACACCGTGACCGGTCCCGGCGGCCTGAAGACCCGGCTGGTCACCCAGGTCGCCCAGGAGGTCGAGGAGTTCCACGCCGCCGTGACGGGCGAGGGCGGGATCACGGGCGGACTGCACCTGGAGACCACACCGGACCCGGTGACGGAGTGTGTGGCCACCCAGGACGACCTCCAGGAACTCGGCACCAAGTACACCAGCCTGTGCGACCCGCGCCTGAACCCGCGCCAGGCGGTCGCGATCGCCTCGGCCTGGCGCGGCTGACCACCCGCGCCGGAGAGACAAGAAGGACGAGAGACATCCATGCCAGGTATTCCCCCCATCACGCCGTATCCGATGCCCGCGCAGGGCGACCTGCCCGCGAACACCGCCGACTGGACCGTGGACCCCGGCCGGGCGGTCCTGCTCCTCCACGACATGCAGCGCTTCTTCCTGCGGCCCTTCCCCACCGGCCAGGCACCCGGTGACGACCTGGTGCGCAACACGGCCCTGATCCGCGACCGCTGCGCCGCCCTGGGCGTACCGGTCGCGTACACCGCGCAGCCCGGCCGTATGACACCCGAAGAGCGCGGTCTGCTCCTGGACTTCTGGGGCCCGGGCATGCGCACGGACGCGGTGGACCGGGAGGTCGTCCCGGAGCTGGCCCCCGCCGACGGCGACTGGCTGCTGACCAAATGGCGCTACAGCGCGTTCTTCAGGACCGATCTCCTGGAACGGATGCGGGCCCACGACCGTGACCAGCTCATCGTCTGCGGCGTGTACGCGCACGTCGGCGTGCTGATGACCGCCGTGGAGGCGTTCACCCACGACATCCGTACCTTCCTGGTGGCCGACGCCGTCGCCGACTTCTCCGAGTCCTACCACCGGCTGGCGTTGGAGTACGCGGCCGAGCGCTGCGCCCTGGTCACCACCGCCAAGTCCCTGCTGGACGGGCTCGGCGGAGGTGCGTCCGGATGACCGGCGACCTGCTGGCACAGGTGCTCCAGGGGCAGCCGTCCGCGTACGCGCTGCTCCACCGCCCCGAGAGCGCGGGCGACACCCTGGAGGTGCTGCTCGGCGCGGTGTCCACGGCGGACACGCTCGCCGGGATCCCCCTCCCGGACCCGGTGCCGCCCGCGGCGGGGCGCCGGCACGACACGCTGGTGATCGTCCCCTACCGGCAGCTCGGGGAGCGCGGGTTCGCCGCCCCCGACGACGGCGCGCCGCTGCTCACCATGGCGGTCGCCGCCCAGGAGCGGCTGCCGCTGCGGGAGGCGCTGCGCCGGCTCCCCGACGACGCCGTGACCCTCGCCGGCGGGCACTTCGAGCCGGACGACGAGCGTTACGCGGGCCTGGTGCGCAGAGTCATCGACGAGGAGATCGGCCGGGGCGAGGGGGCCAACTTCGTCCTCAGGCGTTCCTTCGTCGCCGACATCACCGGGTACGGTCCGCACAGCGCCCTGTCGTTCTTCCGGCGCCTGCTGGAGCGGGAGTCGGGGGCGTACTGGACCTATCTGGTCCACACCGGGACCCGTACCTTCGTCGGGGCCAGTCCGGAGCGGCACATCAGCGTCCAGGACGGCACCGCCGTGATGAACCCGATCAGCGGCACGTACCGCTACCCGACCTCGGGCCCCGCCCTGTCCGGGGTGATGGACTTCCTCGCCGACCGCAAGGAGTCGGACGAGCTGTACATGGTGGTGGACGAAGAGCTGAAGATGATGGCCCGGATCTGCGACACGGGCCTACGGGTGGTCGGGCCGTACCTCAAGGAGATGGCCCGGCTGGCCCACACGGAGTACTTCATCGAGGGCCGCACCGGCCGTGACGTACGGGAGATCCTGCGCGAGACGCTGTTCGCGCCGACGGTGACCGGGAGCCCCCTGGAGAGCGCCGCCAAGGTGATCGCCCGGTACGAACCGGAGGGGCGCGGCTACTACAGCGGCGTGCTGGCCGTCATCGGCCGGGACGAGCACGGCGGCCGTACGCTCGACTCGGCCATCCTCATCCGTACGGCCGACATCGACGCGGCCGGGCGGCTGCGGGCCGGGGTGGGCGCCACCCTCGTACGCCACTCCGACCCCCGGTCCGAGGTCGCCGAGACCCGGGTGAAGGCGGCGGGCCTGCTCAGCGCGCTCCAGGCCCTGGTGCCCGACCGCTTCGCCGACCATCCGGAGGTCCGTCAGGCGCTGGCGCGGCGCAACGACACCATCGCCGGGTTCTGGCTGGGCGACGGCCGCGGGCCCGGGCACACGGTGCCGGGACTGGCCGGGCGCACGGTGCTGGTCGTCGACGCCGAGGACACCTTCACCTCGATGATCGACCATCAACTCCGTTCCATGGGGCTCACGGTGACGGTCCGGCGCTTCGACGAGCCGTACCGCTTCGACGCGTACGACCTGGTCGTCCTGGGCCCCGGGCCCGGCGACCCGCGCGACGGCGGCCATCCCAAGATCGCCCGTCTGCGGTCGGCGGTCGACATCCTGCTGCGGGAGCGGCGTCCCTTCCTCGCGGTCTGCCTCAGCCACCAGGTTCTGAGCACCCGCCTGGGGCTCGACCTGGCCCGCCGCACCGTGCCGAACCAGGGAGTCCAGCAGGAGATCGACCTGTTCGGGCGCCGGGAGCGGGTCGGCTTCTACAACACCTTCGCCGCCCGCGCCGACGACGACACCCTCGACCATCCCCGGCTGGGCGGCGTGCGGTTCAGCCGGGACAAGGAGAGCGGCGAGATCCACGCGATGCTCGGCGACGGCTTCGCCTCCCTGCAGTTCCATCCCGAATCCGTGCTCACCGAGGACGGCCTGCGCATCTTCGGCGGGTTCCTGACGGAGGTGCTGCGCGCCCGCGTGGGGTGACCGGGCGGCAGGTGTGACATGCCGCGGACCGGGTACCGGCCACCGTAACGGAACAAGACAATCTGGTGTGGCAGTGATGGACGTCACCGCGCCCGGCCGCCGGGTGGGGCATCGTTGCGAACCGGTCCTTCGGTCCGGGCGGTCCCCAGCCGGCGGGCTCGCGTATCTCGGTGTCGTCAACGGGAGAGCACATGTCCGAAGCCGTCAAGTTGCACGGACGCGAGGACGAACAACGGCGCCTGGGAGGCTTCCTCACCCGGGCCGGGAGCGACTCACCCCCTGTCCTGATCGTCGACGGCCAGCCCGGAATCGGCAAGAGCCGGCTGCTGCACGAAGCGGCGCACCGCGCCCGGCAACAGGGCCTGGCGGTCCGTCACCACTCCATGCCCGATCTCAGGGCCCTCGTGTCCACCGGCATGGCGCACCGACCGGGCTCCCCCGGCCACCGCACGCTGATCGTCGTGGACGACGTGGAGACGCTCACCGCCGCGGAGTTGAACGCCCTGGTCCGTTTCACCCGGCGGGACCTGCCCGTGGCACCGGCCCTGCTGCTCGCCCGGGACGCCAAGACCCGGCGCGCGTCGTTCGAACGGCCCCTCCAGGCGGCGGGCGGTGCCCCCGTGGACCGGCTGGAGCTGGACCCGCTGGCCGGCGGGGCGGTGCGCGGCCTGGTCCGTGACCTCATCGGCGTACCGCCCAAAGCGGGGCTGCTGGACGTGGTGAACTGCGCCAACGGCAATCCCCGGCTGATCGTGGAGCTGGTCGAGGGGCTCACCGAGGAAGGGCGCATCGGCCCCGAGGGAGAGCTTCTGCGCCTCACTCCGGGGCGGCTCCCCATCCGCGTCCAGGGCCTGATCCACGACCAACTGCGCCAGCTGTCCCGGGAGTCGGTGCAACTACTGCGGGTCGGCACGATCCTGGGCCGCACCTTTCCGCTGTCGGGGGCCGCGGTCATGCTGGGGACCGGTACGGCCGGGCTGCTCTCCGCCCTGGAGGAGACCGCGGCGGCCGGGCTGCTGACCTTCGCCGACGACGGGGTGAGCTTCCAGCATCCGCTGGTGCGGCGCGCGGTGTACGAGTCGATTCCCGAAGGCGTACGCGCCACCCTCCACCACGAGGCGCGGCAGCTCACCGTCCGGCCCGCCGCTCCCGTCGAGGACTTCGCCGAACCCTTACGCCAGGAAGAGACGCCGGAGCGGTACGGCACGGGGACGCCCGGCGGCGGGCGGACGGTGGGAGCGGTCCGTACCCTCCTGCGGACCGGCCATGTCGAAGCGGCCGTCCTGCTCGTCCGCGGTGTCCTGGACCGGCGGCTCCCGGCGCACGAGGAGATGGTCCTCGAACTCCTCATGACCGACATCCTCCTGAGCAGCGGACACGCGGGAGTGGTGTTCGCGGCCGGCGCACCCCGCGCGCGGGCCGGTTCCGGCCCGCGTACTTCCGGCCCGCGTACTTCCGGCCCGCGTACCGAAAGCTGTGCCGACCTCGCGATCGACCGGCTGGCGGGCGCCGGCCCCGAGGCCGCGCGGGTCGCGGCGGCGGCGCTGTCCG
>NZ_WWJY01001056.1 GCF_009865405.1 Streptomyces sp. SID3212
GGCCCGGCCGGGGCCCGTCCAGGACCGTCCCCTGGGGCCCCGAGGCCGACCGGGCCGACCGGACGGCCGCCAGGACCCCGCGCGGCGGCTCCCCGGACTTCCACGACTGGTGACCGACCGGCCGCAGGAGCCCGTCACCGCAGGTCAGAGCGGTCATGACGCCGACTGTCAGTGCGGGGCCGTACGGTGGATCCATGCGGCCTGTTTCCCAGATCGAACGTACGGTGGCGCCTTTCGAGGTCGTCAGTTCCTACCAGCCCAGCGGCGACCAGCCGACGGCCATCGCCGACCTGGAGAAGCGCGTCCGCGCCGGCGAGAAGGACGTCGTCCTGCTCGGCGCGACCGGCACCGGCAAGTCGGCGACGACGGCCTGGATGATCGAGAAGCTCCAGCGGCCCACGCTGGTGATGGCTCCGAACAAGACCCTGGCCGCCCAGCTGGCGAACGAGTTCCGCGAGCTGCTGCCGAACAACGCGGTCGAGTACTTCGTGTCGTACTACGACTACTACCAGCCCGAGGCGTATGTCCCGCAGTCGGACACCTACATCGAGAAGGACTCCTCGATCAACGAGGAGGTCGAGAGGCTGCGCCACTCCGCGACGAACTCCCTGCTCACCCGCCGTGACGTGGTCGTGGTCGCCTCGGTCTCCTGCATCTACGGCCTCGGTACGCCGCAGGAGTACGTGGACCGGATGGTCCCCCTCAAGGTCGGCGCCACGATCGACCGCGACCAGCTGCTGCGCCGCTTCGTCGAGATCCAGTACACCCGCAACGACGTCGCGTTCGCGCGCGGCACCTTCCGCGTGCGCGGCGACACCATCGAGATCTTCCCGGTGTACGAGGAGCTGGCCGTCCGCATCGAGATGTTCGGCGACGAGATCGAGGCGCTGACCACCCTCCACCCGCTGACCGGCGAGGTCATCAGCGAGGACAACGAGCTGTACGTCTTCCCGGCCAGCCACTACGTGGCGGGACCGGAGCGCATGGAGAAGGCTGTCAACGGCATCGAGCGCGAGCTGGAGACCCGGCTCGCCGAGCTGGACAAGCAGGGCAAGCTCCTGGAGTCCCAGCGCCTGCGCATGCGGACGACGTACGACATCGAGATGATGCGCCAGATCGGCTCCTGCTCGGGGATCGAGAACTACTCGATGCACTTCGACGACCGCGGCCCCGGCACCGCGCCCAACACCCTTCTCGACTACTTCCCCGAGGACTTCCTGCTCGTCATCGACGAGTCGCACGTGACCGTGCCGCAGATCGGCGCGATGTACGAGGGGGACGCGTCCCGCAAGCGGACCCTCGTCGACCACGGCTTCCGGCTGCCGTCCGCCCTGGACAACCGCCCCCTCAAGTGGGAGGAGTTCCAGAAGCGGATCGGCCAGACCGTCTACCTCTCCGCCACCCCCGGGAAGTACGAGCTGTCGCGCGGCGACGGCTTCGTGGAGCAGATCATCCGCCCCACCGGCCTCATCGACCCGGAGGTCGTGGTCAAGCCCACCGAGGGCCAGATCGACGACCTGGTGCACGAGATCCGCAAGCGCACGGAGAAGGACGAGCGCGTCCTGGTCACCACCCTCACCAAGAAGATGGCCGAGGACCTCACGGAGTACTTCCTGGAGCTGGGCATCCAGGTCCGCTACCTGCACAGCGACGTCGACACCCTGCGCCGCGTCGAGCTGCTGCGCGAGCTGCGCTCGGGGGAGTACGACGTCCTCGTCGGCATCAACCTCCTCCGGGAGGGGCTCGACCTGCCCGAGGTGTCGCTGGTCGCGATCCTCGACGCGGACAAGCAGGGCTTCCTCCGGTCCGGCACGTCACTCATCCAGACGATCGGGCGAGCGGCGCGCAACGTGTCCGGGCAGGTCCACATGTACGCGGACACGATCACCCCGGCGATGGCGCAGGCCATCGACGAGACCAACCGCCGCCGCGAGAAGCAGGTCGCGTACAACACCGAGCGCGGCCTCGACCCGCAGCCCCTGCGCAAGAAGATCAACGACATCGTCGCGACGATCGCCCGCGAGGAGATCGACACGGAGGCCCTGCTCGGCACGGGCTACCGGCAGGGGAAGGACGGCAAGGGGGCCAAGACTCCCGTGCCGGCGCTCGGCGGCACGGCCACGAAGGCCGCGAAGGGCGGCAGGGGCGGCAAGGCGGCCGCCCAGGGCGCGGTGCTCACCGACCGCCCCGCCGAGGAGCTGGCCGGGATCATCCAGGAGATGACCGACCGGATGCGGGCCGCGGCGGCGGAGCTCCAGTTCGAGGTCGCCGCGCGGCTGCGCGACGAAGTGGGCGAGCTGAAGAAGGAGTTGCGGCAGATGAGGGAGGCGGGACAGGCCTGACGGCCCGGCAGGGGACGGGGGGTGCCATGTGTTGCAAGACCGACACAAAAACGGCCCACGTCTCCTGCCGCGACGGCGTGACTGCGTAGGGTGCTGCGCAACCGCACACGGACGGTTGCGGGGGAACCATTCGAGAGGGGACAGCGCGTGGTGGACGTATCCAAGGGCAGTGCGCCCGGGGGCCCTGGGGTCAACCTGACCAAGGGTCAGGCCATCAGCCTGGAGAAGCGGGGCGGAGGCACCCTGACCGCGGTGCGCATGGGGCTCGGGTGGCAGGCCGCCCCGCGCCGGGGCCTGTTCGGCTCCCGCACCCGTGAGATCGACCTGGACGCCTCGGCGGTGCTGTTCGCCGACAAGCAGCCGGTCGACGTGGTCTTCTTCCGCCACCTGGTCAGCGACGACGGCTCGGTGAAGCACACCGGCGACAACCTTGTCGGCGGCGCCGGCCAGGGCGGGGACGACGAGGCCATCCTGGTGGACCTGGAGCGGATCCCGGTCCACATCGACCAGATCGTCTTCACGGTGAACTCGTTCACCGGACAGACGTTCCAGGAGGTGCAGAACGCCTTCTGCCGCATCGTCGACGAGACCAACGGCCAGGAGCTGGCCCGTTACACGCTCGACGGCGGCGGGCAGTACACCGCGCAGATCATGGCGAAGGTGCACCGCGACGGCGCCGGGTGGAAGATGACGGCCCTCGGGAATCCGGCCAACGGCCGCACGTTCCAGGACCTGATGCCGTCGATCCTGCCGCACCTGTAGACACGACACGCACGGCCGGGCACCCACGCACGGCACGTACGGGCACACGCAGCTCCCGGAGGCAGGCCACGGCCGCCGGGAGCTGCACCGTTGCCACGTACCACCGGCACAGCACACGGACACCGCACCTCCCACACCGCACCACGCGCACCGCACGAGACCGACGAGGGGACAGAGGCGATGACGGCCGAGCTGGTCCGGGGACAGAACCACCCCCTGCCGCACACCCGACTGGAGATACGGGTGACGGCCGGCGCGCCGGTCCTGGCCTGCGTCACCCTCGCCGACGCGGCGGGCACCGTACCGGGCACCGAGTGGATCGCCCACCCCGGCTCGCCCACCCTCCCCGGCGTCGAGGTCTCCCGCCAGGCCGCCGCCGGACTGCGCTTCCACGTCGACCTGGAAGCGGTGCCCGAGCGGGCCCACCTGGTCCACGTGCTGTTCGCGCTGCCCGAAGGCGTCGGCGGCCCCGACCGCTTCGGCAGCACGGCCGCGCCCTTCGCCGCCGTCACCTCCACCGACGGCACCGAGATCGCCAGCTTCACCCTCACCGCACTGGACGCCGAGTCCGCCGTCGTCGCCCTGGAGCTCTACCGCCGCCAGGGCTCCTGGAAGGTCCGTGCCGTGGGCCAGGGGTACGCGGGCGGCCTCGCCGAGCTCTTCGGCGACCAAGGCCTCCCGGAGGCGCACGCGTTCGCCGCCACCATCCAGGACGCGGTCGCCCGCCACCTGGCCAACGCCGTCCAGGCCCCCCTGCCCGGACCGCAGGACGGGACCCGGGTCCGGCC
>NZ_WWJY01001057.1 GCF_009865405.1 Streptomyces sp. SID3212
CGCGCCGCCCTCGTACCGCCGCTGGAGGTCGAGCCACCGCTCCTGGGCGGTGGCGGCACGCTCCTGAGCGTCGGCGGCACGGTCCGGGCCCGGCCGGGGACCGCTCTCCGTGGCCGTCCGTCCGACGTTCCGGGCCTCGGCCCGCGCCTGCCTCCACTCCAGCCGTGCCTGCTGCACCTGCTCGGCGGTCGGCAGCGCCTCCGCGTCCCGGACGGCCTGTTCGGCACGGGTCAGCTCGGCTTCGGCCTCCCGTACGACGGACTCGTCGGGGGCGGTCGTCTCGGAGACCGCCGGGCCGGGAAGCATCGCCTCGGA
Organism: Streptomyces sp. SID3212; assembly: GCF_009865405.1. Classification (GTDB taxonomy): domain Bacteria; phylum Actinomycetota; class Actinomycetes; order Streptomycetales; family Streptomycetaceae; genus Streptomyces. The sequence goes on from NZ_WWJY01001057.1 coordinate 316, forward strand.
GGCGCGCAAGGTCTCGGCGAGGGCGGTGAGTTGCTCGTTCAGCAGCGTCAGGTCGTGCGGTACGGCGCCGAGGGCCGACCAGGTCGCCTCGTACACCGACCGGGTGTCGGGGTTCCGCGCGACCCCGTCGAGCAATTCACTGAGCCGGGCGGTCAGCGTGGGGGCGGCCCCGGAGGGGTGCGCGGCACGGTAGGCGTCTCCGTGCCGGGCCTCCAGCCGCGCGGGCGGGAGCGGGTTGTCGGCCGGGGTGTGCGACAGCCCCCACAGCAGATCGAAGAGGTCCCTCGCACGCTGCTGCTCGTCGGTGGTCAGGGCCAGCGCGTACGCGGTGTCCGCCAGTGACTCGGTGACGGCGGGGACGGTGAAGCCGTCGGTCACGGTGGTGTCGGCGAAGGCGTGCGGGGCGGTGCCGACGCTGATCTCCGTACCCTGGACAAGACCGTTCAGGGACCGCCCGTCCGGTCCTACGCGCAGGGCGTCCGGCGACACCCCGGGCCCCGCGTCGGCGAGGGCCCGGTTGATGTCGTCGGCGAACTGGCCCACCTCCGACTGGCCCACCTCCGAGGGGAGGTGGAACTCCAGGGTGCCGAGGGGGCGCGGGTTGTCGAACTGCACCCTGCCCTGGGCGTCGCCCCCGAGGACGACGGGGTGGCCGATCTCCTGCATGAGGGCGCTGAACCCACGCCCGGCATCCAGCTTGGCGTCGTCGGAGAGCGCTTGACCGGGCGACGCCCCGAGGGCCCCGGCGGCCTCACCCGACCCCGTCTCGGTCTCGCCGGCCGGCGCCGTGGACATGGCCGATACGGTCGCGGGCGCCCCGGACCCGGTCGGCACGGCGCCGACCGCACCTGCGTCGGCGTACGGATTGTTCGTGAAGCCCCTCGCACCCGAACCGGCCGGAGGGTTGAGGACGGAGGCGATGGACTCGCCGCTGGAATCCCCCCACACGTCGTCAACGGTGCCGTCGACAGTCGACGAGTACTTGACCGTGCCCCCCACGCCGAGTCCGGTCGTCGCACCCGGCCCCGTGGTGGACACCAACCCCTGCGCCGGGTAGGCGCCAAAGGCGGAGTCGTAGTCCGGCACGGACGAGGTGTCGCTGTAGGCGCTGTAGGGGCCGAAGTCCACCTCGGAATCGGAATCGAAGCCGGAATCGAAGCCGGAACTGGAACCGGAACCGGAGGAGAGGTCGCTGATGAACGACGCGGTGCCGTCGTTGTCCACGTCGGACCGGTACGGCGCCACAGAGGGACCCGTCCCGGATCCGTTCGCCGTCCCGACGGGACCAGGACCGTCCCAGCTCTCGGGGTTCTCGTACGTCGAAGCCGTGTAGGGGCGGGGCAGGGGCCCGAAATCGTGGCCGACCGGCCGGTTGTTGTCGGCGCCGCTCCCGCGCCCGCCTCCACCCCCGCCCCCCTCCACCTGGTGATCCACGTCACCCCGGCCCCAGTTGAGCTCCGGGAAGAACGTCTTGTTGACCCACTTCCCGCCGTACCCCGCGACATCGGAAGCGCCCTCGTACAACGCCCCGCTGAGTCCGGCGCTCACGAACGTCGCGGGGTTGACGGCGAACGTCCCGAAGAAGAAGAGGTTGGTGAACGTCGTCGCGAAGGTCTCGGCCTGGCCCTCGTTGACGAAGGTGTGAGGGAGTTCGTAGACCTCCTTCCATCCCGGGTTCTTCTTGAAGAAGTCCTTGAAGAACGGGGCGGTCGCCTGGGAGAAGAAACCGCCGAACGCCCCCGCCAGCGCGCCGAGGACCGCCGACTGCCCGATGTCCCCCCAGTCGAAGTCCTTGCGCCGCCGGTCGGGGATGTCCGGCAGGGTCATGGACATCACCTGCGCGGCGAAGGTGATGAACGCCTCCTGGATCGCCTCGAACAGCGCCGACAGCGGCGTCGGGACGGCACGTCCCATCCGCTGGAGGATCAGGAGGATGGCGAGCGCGCTGCGTGCCTTGACCACGGCCACCTGGGTCACCGAGGTGCCGCCGGTGAACACGGCGAGCGCGGCGATCAGGGCCAGTTCGAGATTCATGAAGATGAACTCGAGGAGGATCTGGTACTTGCTCTCCGAGAGCTGGATCGAGCGGTCCACCTGACGGCGCCCGGTCGCCCGGATCTCCGTCGAGAAGTCCTGGAGGTGGTTCCGGCCCCCGTCGTCCACGAAGGTCTTCACCGCGGCGACGAACTCCGTGGCGATCCTGGGCGGCAGCGAGTCCCCCGCCGTGGCGACGGCGGACTTCATCGCGTCCGAGAGTGCCTCGACGTCGTCGGCCAGCCGGCTGTAGGCGTTGCGGCTGTCGTAGCCCAGGTCCTCGTTACCGGTGGCGACGTTGGCGCCCACCCAGATCTCGATGAACTCCCGCAGAGCGGGAGGGAACATGATCGCCATTCAGCGCCTGGACTCGCTCTCCGCGCCATGCGTGGTGATGTCGTCCATCGCCAACTCCTGCGGCCTCCGCACGTTCTGGGCCTCCCCGGCCACGGCGTCGACCAGGGCGAGGAACCCCTCGGTGATGGCGTTGGCGGTCGTGATCACACGTTCCTGCTCGTCCCTGACCTGCTCCCCGACCTGATTCGCGAAGAGGTCGTCGCCGCCTTCCTCGCCCCACCAGCCGGAGTACCCCTCGCTGTCCTGCTCGAAGTTGGGCACCATCCTCTCGCCGTACGAGACGGCGGAGGCGATGTGCTTCGACCCGGCGAGGATCGCCTGGATGTCGGCCGAGTAGTTTCCCGCCATGGCTACACGCTCCCCTGTGCCTCGCCGACGGCCGCGTCCGCGGCCTTGAGGCGGGCCGGCGCCGGCGCCCCACGGTCCTCCGCCGACCGGCTCACTCCGGACTCCTCGATGGCCAAGTCGATCATTAAACACCTATCGAGACGCTCCGTCGAGAGTGACGGCCCGTCGAACCACGGGGAAACGCGGGTCGACGGGGAGGGGGTGGAACCAATGCCCGACCGATCAAGGCGCCGACAACCAAGGGGAGTTGACGAGGCGGACTCAGGGACTCACGACATGAGTGACCGTCAGTTCCCGGACGCCCGTCCTGGTCGGTTCTGTCGTCGGCCTTTGTGTCAGCGTCAGGCGGATGTGCCGCGTCCGTGTGCCCGGGCGGAAGGGCTGCCAGTGCGTGGCGTCCGTCGAGGTTTCCGCCTGGTAGGACGGCGCGGTCGGTGTTGTCCAGTGGGGGGTGACCGTCGCGATCCTCGTCGGGCGGGGCAGCGTCACCGTCAGGGTCGAGGTGGCGGTGGTGGGGACCCAGGACGTGGCGTCACTGCCGTCCACCGCCGCGTTCGCGTACAGGCCCGGCTCCTCCGACGACGCCTTCGCCGGGTGGCAGCGGGCCGCGTTCGTCGTGGGGGTCAGGTCCGGGCGGCGGGTGGGGAGGGTGAGGGTCGAGGCCAGGCGCCTCGGGCCCGTGGGGGTGTGGAGGGTGAACGGGGCGCCCGACGTCAGTCGTACCGTGGTCTCCCGGGGTCCGATCAGGACGTCGTACGTACGGCCCTGCCAGCGCAGGCCCCGTACGTCCACCCCGGCCGCCAGCTGCGGCGGCAGCGTCGGGTCGAGGCGTACCCCGTCCTCGCGCAGCCGAAGGCCCGTCAGGCCGTGCGTGAAGACCTGGAGGAAGCCGCCCTTTCCTGTCAGGAAGTCCTGTGCCGGGGAGCCGGAAAGGGGGTCGTCCGCGCCCGCCTTGCTGCCCCTGGCCTCCGAGAAGAGCGCGAATGGGCCCCGTACGAACGGTCTGATCGCGCGCTGGAGATACGTGTACGTCGCGCAGCCCGGCTCCCCGATCGCCGCCGCGTCGATCGCGTGCACCGAGTCCGTCATCGCCGGGCCGTCCGGGTCCGTTCGCGCCGCGTAGTAGTCCAGCGTCGCCGCCGCCGCGCCTGCCGGCATCCGCCATTCCAAGGGGTATGTCAGCAGCACCGTGTCCGCCTGTTTGATGCGTGAGCCGGTGTAGCCCGCGTACTGGAGATAGATCTTCCGTTTCGCGTCGTAGGGGATACGGATGCGGTCGGCGATCTCCGACCAGCGCGCGGGAGCCGCCTCCCCGACCAGCGTGGCGGCGCGTGTGGCGTGGCGCAGGGCGGTCGCCGCGCCCGCGTTGGTGAAGACGCCGTCCGTGACGCCGTTGCTGTACTCGTCGGGGCCCGCCACCTCCTTCACCGAGTAGCTGCCGTCGGTGTTGGCGGTGACCCGCGACGCCCAGAACTCCGCGCTCCCCTTCAGCAGCGGCCATCCACGTTCACGCAGCCACCCGCGGTCGCCGGTCGCCACGTAGTACTGCCAGACCGCGAGCGCGATGTCCCCCTGGAGGTGGTTCTGCGTCACGCAGTGCGGCGGGTTCCAGCTCTGGCACTCCGTCCACAGCTCGCCGCGCCCGCCGCTGGTCCAGGAGTGGAACAGCCCCTCGAAGCCGAGCTTCTCGGCGTTCTCGGCGGCCCCGGCGCGGGTGCGGTGGCGGTACTCGACCACCGAGCGGGCCAGTTCGGGACGGGTGACGAGCAGGCCGGGGAACATCCAGGTCTCGGCGTCCCAGAAGATGAGGCCCGCGTAGTTGTCGCTGCTCAGCCCGGTGGGCGCGATGCTGTCGCCGCCGCCTTCCCGCGCGCTCGTCAGCAGGCCGTACTGCGCCGCGCGCAGCCACGCCCGGAGGTCCGGATGCCCCGGTACGGAGACGTCGGCGGCCCAAAGAGGCGCCCAGGCCGCCGCGTTGGCGTCGAAGAGCCCCCGCCAGCCGCGCGC
>NZ_WWJY01001058.1 GCF_009865405.1 Streptomyces sp. SID3212
GGTCCGACAACGCCGCGAGCGCGCGTGCCAGGCGCCGCGAGCCAGACACCACTTCGCGGACACGCCCTGGGGCGCGTCCGCACAGGGGTGTCCCGCTCGCCGGGGATTGCGGGACCGCCCCTGGTAATCCCCGGCACGCCCCAGGGCCACCGAAGGTTTCCCAGCCACCACAAAGCTCCTACCTGTACGATGAAGGCGTACTTGATCGACCACCTCTGCCTGACGCAGAGCTGGCGCGACCGTATGGCGGCCGTGGAGTCCCCCACCGTGGGCCCCGGTATCTACCGCAGATCCGCGCAAGAGGACAGCTCTCGGCCGCCCCCGCACGCGCGGGGGCCCGCTACCAGGCGGCAGAAAGGCACGGACCGTGTCCCACACGGTCGACACCGCCGGGCGGACCTCGGACACCGACACCGCCGCGGCACCCCGCCCCGGATACGGGCGGCTGCTGCGTACCCCCGGCGCCTGGACCTTCCTGCTGCCCGGCTTCGCCGCCCGGCAGCCGTTCGCGATGCTGACGATCGGCATCGTCCTGCTCGTCGAGCACACCTCCGGTTCGTACGGGACGGCGGGCGCCGTCGCCGCCGTCACCGGTGTCTCGATGGCGCTCTTCGCACCCCAAGGGGGCAAGCTCGCCGACCGGTTCGGCCAGCGCGCGGTCCTCGTACCGGGCGGGCTCGTCCACGCCGCGTCCGTCACGGCGCTGATCGCCCTGGCGCTGGCCGGCGCCCCTCTGTGGGCCCTGTTCGCCGCGGCGGTCCCCACCGGGGCCTCCGTCCCGCAGATCGGTCCCATGGTGCGGTCGCGCTGGGCCGCCGTCCTCGGGAAGGGGAACGGGTCTTCGCTGCTGCCGACAGCGGCCGCCTTCGAATCGGTGACGGACGAGTTCACCTTCGTCATCGGTCCGGTGCTCGCGACCGCGCTGGCCACCGGCGTCCACCCGGCGGCCGGGCTGATCGCGGAAGGGGCGCTGACGCTCGTCGGCGGCCTGCTCTTCGCGGCCCAGCGGGGCACCCAGCCCCGGACCGCGGGACAGCGCCACCGGGACGCCGCGGACGCCCCGGCGCGACCGCGCGCCTCGGCGCTCTCCGTACCGGGCATACCGGTCCTCGCAGTGGCCTTCCTCGGCATCGGGTCGGTCTTCGGCGGGATGCAGGTCTCCCTGACCGCGTTCGCCGAGGAGATCGGGAGGCCCGGGAGCAACGGGGTGCTGTACGGCATCTTCGCGGCCGGCAACATGCTGGCCGGGATCGTGTGCGGCGCCGTGGCCTGGAAGGTGGGCCCGCGCCGCAGGCTGCTGGTCGCGTACGCGGCGCTGACGCTCACCGCCTCCGCGCTGTGGACTGTGCATTCGGCTCCTCTTCTCGCCGGACTGGGTCTGCTGGTGGGTCTGTGCATCGCGCCCGCGCTGATCACGGGCTACACGCTGGTCGAGTCGCTGGTGCCCGCGGAGGCGCGCACCGAGGCCTTCACCTGGCTCACCGGAGCCGTGGCGCTCGGCCAGGCCGCGGCCGTCACCGTCGCCGGACAGCTCGCCGACGCGCACGGCGCGAGCGCCGGATTCCTGGTGCCGCTCGGCGGTACGGCCCTGGCTCTGGCGACGCTGGTGGCACTGCGCTCACGCCTCTCGCCGAAGGGTCCCGGACGGGTCGCGGCGCGTGGGATGAGTCACCGCGTGCCGGTGGCAGTGGACTGAACTCTCGGAATACGTCACTATGGAGCGTCGTTAGCACTCATTGAGTGAGAGTGCCAGGAGGAACAAGTGCCGACCTACCAGTACCAGTGCACCCAGTGTGGCGAGGGCCTCGAAGCGGTGCAGAAGTTCACCGATGACGCCCTCACCGTGTGCCCCACCTGCGAGGGACGCCTGAAGAAGGTGTTCTCCGCGGTCGGCATCGTCTTCAAGGGCTCCGGGTTCTACCGGAACGACAGCCGCGGCTCGTCGTCCAGCAGCGCACCGGCGGCGGCGGGCTCGTCCACCTCGGGCTCCGCCGCCACGAAGTCGTCGTCGGACGCCAAGTCCTCGACAGCGGCCTCGTCGTCCTCCGCCTCCGGTTCCTCGTCGGGTTCGTCGGGCTCCAGCAGCTCGTCGAGCGGATCGGGCTCCGGTTCCGGCTCGTCGAGCAGCTCCAGCGGCTCCTCGGCCGCCTGATCCGTCCTCTCCAGGGCCCCGCCGTCACCGATGGCCGGGGTCCTTGGTGTATGCGCCTGCGGCTACTGTGATCGGCATGGCGAACGCAGAGATCGGCGTGATCGGTGGATCGGGTTTCTACTCCTTCCTGGAGGACGTGACCGAGGTCGAGGTGGACACTCCCTACGGAGCGCCCAGCGATTCCCTTTTCCTCGGCGAGATCGGCGGCCGGCGGGTCGCGTTCCTCCCCCGGCACGGACGCACCCACAACCTGGCGCCCCACCGCATCAACTACCGCGCCAATCTCTGGGCGCTGCGATCTGTCGGTGTGAAGCAGGTCCTCGGCCCCTGTGCCGTGGGCGGCCTGGTGCCGGAGTACGGACCGGGCACGCTGCTCGTACCCGATCAGCTGGTGGACCGTACGAAGGCGCGGACGCAGACGTACTACGACGGGGTGCCGCTGCCCGACGGCAGCGCGTCCAAGGTCGTCCACATCTCGCTCGCCGACCCCTACTGCCCGGAGGGCCGTAAGTCCGCGCTGGCGGCGGCGCGCCGGCATGCGTGGGAGCCGGTGGACGGCGGAACGCTGGTGGTCATCGAAGGTCCTCGTTTCTCCACGCGGGCGGAATCCCGGTGGCATGCGGCGATGGGCTGGTCGGTGGTCGGGATGACCGGACACCCCGAGGCGATCCTGGCTCGTGAACTCGGTCTCTGCTACACCTCCATGACGCTCGTGACGGACCTGGACGCGGGAGCCGAGACGGGTGAGGGCGTCTCCCACGAAGAGGTGCTGAGGGTGTTCGCTTCCAACGTGGACCGGCTGCGCACCGTCCTGTTCGACGCAGTGGGCGGACTGCAGGCGAGCGAGACCCGGGACTGTCTGTGTGCGCATGCGCTCGACGGAATCGACACCGGTCTGAAACTGCCCTGAGCAAAACCGCGCCAATCGGCCTGACCGCCGAACCACCCGTGCGAGTGGCCGAGTTGTCCACAATCGGCTGCTCGTCCACAGGCCGCGGCAGGATCGCCGCGGACCCTGGATCGTGAGGAGCGACCGCAAAAACCTCTCACGACCGGCGGTGGTTGCCATGTCCCGTTCGTCCGCGCACGATCACTCTGCTCCTCACTCCTGTTCTCCCCTCTCCCGCCCGCCCTCCACGTCCCGGGTCCCGCTGCCCGCGCCGACCGGCTCGTCGGCGCCGGATCTGCGCGGCGTGCCGGCTTTCGAGCCGCTG
>NZ_WWJY01001059.1 GCF_009865405.1 Streptomyces sp. SID3212
GGCCGGGCCGGGCTCCTCCGTCGCCGGCCCGTGCGCCCAGTGCCATTCGGGTGCGAACGGGTAGGCCGGCAGGGACACCCGGCGGGCGCTCCCGCGCGGGCCGCCGAGCACGGACCAGGGAATGTCTGCCCCCGCCGCCCAGGCACGGCCGCGGTCCAGCAGGTTCTCGGGCAGGGCGCCCCCGGGCCACGGCGCGGGTGGTCCCGCGGTGCCGACCGTGTAATGGCCGGGCCGCCCTTCCAGGAAGGCGTCGAGCTGTTCCCGGATGCCGTCCTGGTCGGAGGCGACCAGAGCGAGCCGCGCGGCCATCGCGTCCCGGCCCTCCCCGAGCGTGAACGCCAGGTCGGGCAGGGGGACCTGATGGGCGGACAGGTGGTCGAGCAGCCGCCGCGCGGCGGCCCGCAGCCGGTCCTCGTCGCGTGCGGAGAGCAGTACGAGCCGCGGGCCGCCGGCCACCGGTGTGGCGGCCTCCCGGCCCGGCGGTTCCTCCAGCAGGACGTGGGCGTTGCCGCCGCCGAAGCCCATCGAGCTGATGCCGGCCCGGCGCGGGATCTCCCGCCCGGCGGGGTCCGTCAGCCGCTGCCACTCGCGGGTGGCGCCGACGACGTGGAACGGGCTGCCCTCCAGCTCCAGCAGGGGGTTGGGCCGCTGGTAGTGGATGCTGGCGGGCAGCACGCCGTGCCGCATCGCGAGCACGACCTTCACCAGGCCCGCGATGCCGGCCGCCGCCTCCAGATGGCCCATGTTGGACTTGATGGTGCCCAGGCCGCACCAGGGAGCCGGCACGTCGCCCTGTTCTCCGGTAAGTTCGGCGAAGGCGAGCCGCAGACCGCGTACCTCGATCGGATCGCCGACCACCGTGCCGGTGCCGTGTGCCTCGACGTAGGTGACCGTGCGCGGGTCGACTCCCGCCCGGCGGAACACCGAGGAGATCAGGTCGGCCTGGGCGGACGGGCTGGGTACGGTCAGGGACTGTACGTGCCCGCCGTGTCCGGTGCCCGTTCCGCGGACGACCGCGTGCACGGTGTCGCCGTCCGCGAGGGCGCGGCTGAGCGGCTTGAGCAGCACGGCGGCGACGCCCTCGCCCCGTACGAACCCGTCGGCGGACTCGTCGAAGGTGCGGCAGCGCCCGGTGGGCGAGAGCATGCCGGTCTGGCCGAGCGCCACGTACAGGGGTTCGGTGAGCACCAGGTGCACGCCGCCCGCGACGGCCTGGTCGCAGTCGCCGTCGCGGATGGCCCGGACGGCCGCGTGCAGGGCGAACAGCGAACTGGAGCACGCGGTGTCGACGGACTGGCTGGGTCCCCGCAGGTCCATCAGGTACGAGACCCGGTTGGCGATGATGCAGTGCGCGAGTCCGCTGCTCGAGTGCGCCTCACGGTCCCTGCCGATCGCCGTGAGGTGGCCGTCGTAGTCGTGCGAGGTGGCGCCCACGAACACCCCGGTCCGGGTGCCCCTGAGTTCCGAGGGCCGGTGGCCCGCGTCCTCCACCGCCGCCCAGGCGGCCTGGAGGAAGAGCCGCTGCTGGGGGTCCATCAGGTCGGCTTCCAGCGGCGAGATCCCGAAGAAGCCCGCGTCGAACTCGCCCACGCCGTCGACGAAAGCGCCCCACTTGCTGTTGGTCCGCCCGGGGGTGCGGACCGGGTCCCCGTGGATGCGCCGCCAGTCGAACCGTTCGGCGGGGATCTCGGTGACCAGGTCGGCGCCGTCGTACAGGTTGCGCCAGAGCGCGTCCGCGTCCGGCGAGCCGGGGAACCTGACCGAGAGTCCGACGATGACGACCGGATCATCGACGGTCGCCGCGCGCTCTCCGGGCAGCGGTACCGGTCCCGGCGTGGGCGTCGGAGTGACGGTGAAGCGGGCGCAGGCCTCGGGGGCGTGCTCGCGAAGGTAGTCGGCGACGGCGTCGAGTGTGGTGCGCTCGTAGAGCAGCACCTTCGGCAGCCTCCCGAAGTCCTTCTCCAGCGTGCGGACCAGCTGGATCGCCCCGAGCGAGTCCAGACCGTACCGGTCGAAGGTCGCGGTGGGGTCGATGTCCGTGACGGCCAGCCGGAGGAACTCCGCGAAGATCCCGCTGAGATGGGCGGTCAGGGAGTCCGCGGGACCGGTCCCGGGACGGGGCAGGGGTGCGGCGGCCGTGACCCCGGCGCCGGATTCGGCGGAGCCCGGCGTGCGCGGCGGGGCAGCGACCCCGGCGAGCAGCACCGACTGGTCCAGCTCGCTCTCGTCGAGTCCGGCCGCCCCGACCGGACGGACTCCGGTGAAGCCGGCCGCCTCAAGCGCCTGCCGCCAGCGCGGTACGTCCAGCAGCGGTGCGCCGGGCAGGCGCTCGGCGGGTTCCTCGAACGCCCACCAGCCGGGAATCATGCCGAACATGAGGGCGAGGTAGTCGAGGTTGCAGGTGACCTCGTTGAGGACCAGCAGGCCGTCCTCGGCCAGCACCGTACGGAGCCGGTCGAGGCTGCGGGAGATCCGCCGGGTGGCGTGCACGACGTTGGCGGCGAGGACCAGGTCGGCCGAGCCGGGCCCGAATCCCTGCGCCGAGGGTTCCTTCTCCAGGTCGAGCACGTCGAAGCGCAGCGGGACGCCGTGGCCGCCGAACTCCCGCTCGGCGGCGCGGAAGAAGGACGACGAGACGTCGGTGTACCGGTAGTCGATCAGGCGGGCGTCCGGGCCGAGTGCCGCCAGGAGCCGCAGGACCCGGTCACTGGTCCCGCCGGTGCCCGCTCCGACCTCGACGATCCGCACGGGCCGTCCCGGCTCGGCGGCCAGGCGTGCGGCGGCGAACCCGTACACGGTGCGGGCGACCAGTTCGTTGTAGTGGTCGGCGACGGCGTTGCCTCGGTAGATGTCGGCGAGCACGCTCGGGTTGTCGCCGGAGAAGTACAGCTCCAGCGGGTCGACACGGCCGGCCAGCACGTCGGGCAGGGCGGGCAGGCACACGCCGACCAGCCGTACGTGGGCGGAGAGTTCGGGGTACCGGGCGAGCAGGCTGTCCAGCTCTCCCGGCACGTACGGGCCCCCGCCGGCCGCCCGGCCCCGGCGCAGCACGCCCTCGATGACGCCGGTCAGCCGCTCGTACGACGGGTCCGCGGCCAGCGACCCCAGCGCCCCCGGGGCGAGCGGGTCGCCGCCCAGACGGCCGCGCAGATCCGCGTCGAGCATCCGTGCGGCGGTCGTACCGAGCTGTCGCAGAGCGGTCGCGACGCGTCGGACGTCGTACGTACTGCCGCGCAGGTAGGAGTCGACGTCCCGCTCGGCGGCCTCGGCCGGTCCGGCACGGCCGGTGGTGACGGTGGCCGTCGCGGACGGGCCGCCG
>NZ_WWJY01001060.1 GCF_009865405.1 Streptomyces sp. SID3212
ACCGCGTCCCGCCCGCCGCCCCGCGCGAGGCGTTGACGGCGTTCAGGGCTTGCGCCCCACCACGCCGAACTGCGCCACCTCGCCCACGCCGTCCTCCGTGCTCGGCTCCGGACGCCAGCGCGAGCAGGAGACCAGGCCGGGCGGCAGCAGCTCCAGGCCGCTCAGCAGCGACAGGACCTTCGAGCGGCTGCGGGCCACGATCCGCGGGGACGCGTGCTCGTTCCAGAACCGCATCGCCTCCGCGTTCCCGCCGCCGCCCAGTTCCAGCGTCGGGTGGGTGAGGACCAGATAGCTGCCGGACGGTACGGCGTCCATCAGGCGGCCCACGATCGACCGGGCCTCCACCGTGTCCATGACGAAGTTCAGGATCCCCAGCATCATCACCGCGACCGGACGGCGCAGGTCCAGGGTCGGTTCGACGGCCGCGAGGATCCGCTCGGGGTGGTGGACGTCCTCGTCCAGGTAGCGGGTGGCGCCCTCGGGCGTGCTGGTGAGCAGCACCCGGGCCAGGGCCAGCACGGTGGGGTCGTTGTCGACGTACACGACCCGCGACTCGGGGGCGATCCGCTGGGCGACCTGGTGGGTGTGGTCGGCGGTGGGCAGCCCCGTGCCGAGGTCCAGGAACTGCCGTACGCCCAGGTCCAGGGTCAGGTGGGTGACCACGCGGCCGAGGAACGCCCGGTCCGCGCGGGCGACCTCGCCGATGGACGGATACATGCTGGTGACCTGGTCGCCGACCGTACGGTCGACCGGGTAGTTGTCCGTGCCGCCCAGCCAGTAGTTCCAGACACGGGCGTTCTGCGCGACGTCGGAACGTACGCCTTCCGGGAGGTCCTGGCCGGTCACGACTGCTCCAGGTGAGAGGCGGAGGGGGAGGCGGGGCCGGAGACGGGGCGGGGGGAGCGGCCGAGCAGTCCGGCCAGGACGTCGATCCGGTTGGTGGTGATCGAGTCGGCGCCCCGGGCGATCAGCCGTCGCATTGAGCGTCCGGTGTCGGCGGTCCAGGCGGAGACCAGCAGGCCCGCGCGGTGGTCGCGGTCGGCCAGCTCCCGGCTGACCAGGCCGAAGCGGTAGTTGAGCCAGCGCGGCCGTACGGCGTCGAGCAGCGCGGGCCGGGGCGGGGCGACCGTGGTCCACGTCATCGCGATCTCCGCGTCCGCGTCCGCCGCGCGGACGGCGAGCATGGTGGTGGGGGACGAGCAGTAGTACACCCGGTCGGCGGCCCCGCCGTCCCGTACCGTCCCGACGACGGTACGGACCGCCGCCGGGGAGGCGCCCGGGAGATCGATCATCAGCCGCGCGCCGGGCAGCGCGGCCAGCGCCTCCGCGAGGGTCGGCACCCCGCCGCCCGTGTGCTCGCGCACCTCGTCGTGGATCAGGTCGGCCAGCCGCCGCTCGTCGTCCCACAGCCGCTCCAGCGTGGAGTCGTGGAGCAGGACGGGCACCCCGTCGCGGGTCAGCCGTACGTCGAACTCGACGGCGTCCGCGCCGCGCGCGAAGGCGGAGTGGAGCGAGGGGAGGGTGTTCTCCCGGATCCGGTACGGATCACCCCGGTGCCCCACGGCGACGACGGGCCGCTCGTCCTCCGCGACGGGCCGCCCGTCCTCCGTATCCCGTACATCTGCATCCCGCTCTGTCTGCTCTGTCTGCTCTGTCCGCCCTGTTCGTCGTGCCTGCCCGGCCCGCTCGTGTCGCTCGTCCCGCTTCGTGCGCATGGGAGCAATTGTGGCCACAGGCGGCCCTCAGCGCGCCAGCCAGGCCGAGGTGTACGTGTCGATCTCGGCGAGCAGCCGCTTCTTGCCGTCCGCGTCGAGGAAGGACGCCTCGACACCGTTCCTGGCGAGGGCGGCCAGGCCGCGCTCGTCCAGGCCGAGGAGCCGCGCGGCCACCCCGTACTCCTGGTTGAGGTCCGTGCCGAACATCGGCGGGTCGTCGCTGTTGACCGTCACCAGCACACCGGCCGCGACCATCTCCTTGACGGGGTGCTCGTCGAGGTCGGCCACCGCGCGGGTCGCGATGTTCGACGTCGGGCACACCTCCAGCGGGATGCGGTGCTCGGCCAGGTGCGCCAGCAGCTCCGGGTCCTGGACGGAGCTGGTGCCGTGGCCGATGCGCTCGGCGCGCAGGTCGCGCAGCGCGTCCCAGACCGTCCCCGGCCCGGTCGTCTCCCCGGCGTGCGGCACGGAGTGCAGGCCCGCGTCGATCGCCCGGTCGAAGTAGGGCTTGAACTGCGGCCGGGGCACGCCGATCTCGGGGCCGCCGAGACCGAACGAGACAAGGCCCTCGGGGCGCAGGTCCACCGCCAGCCGCGCGGTCTCCTCGGCCGCCCGGAGCCCCGCCTCGCCGGGGATGTCGAAGCACCAGCGCAGGACGACGCCCAGCTCGGCCTCCGCCGCCTTCCTGGCGTCCTCGATCGCCTCCATGAAGCCCACCTCGGGGATGCCCCGGCTGGTCGAGCTGTACGGCGTGACCGTCAGTTCGGCGTACCGGATGTTCTGCCGGGCCATGTCGCGGGCGACCTCGAAGGTCAGCAGCCGTACGTCCTCCGGGGTGCGGATCAGGTCCACGACGGAGAGGTACACCTCGATGAAGTGCGCGAAGTCGGTGAACGTGAAGTAGTCGACGAGCGCCTCGGGGTCGGTCGGCACCTTCGAGTCGGGGTGGCGGGCGGCCAGTTCGGCCACGATGCGCGGCGAGGCGGAGCCCACGTGGTGGACGTGCAGCTCGGCCTTGGGGAGACCCGCAATGAAGGGGTGCAGATCGGTCATCGTGGATCCTCCGGGGGTGGCGCGGGTACGGCGGCGGGCGGCGCCGGAGGGGCGGGGTGTCCGCCCACTGCCCAGGGCCGCTCGGGTCGGGGAACATGGTAGGCCGGGCCGTTCGCGCGCCCGGAGGGGCCTTAGCATGACGGGACGACGTAGGGGGGACCATGCCGGACCAGAACGACCAGCCGCCGGGCGGCTTCGAGGAAAACGATCCCTGGGCACCGCCGGAGCGGCGCGTGCCGCTGGACAAGCAGGCGCCCGGATCGGTGCACGACCAGCCGACGGTGATCGGCGGTCCGCCGCCC